>DATKXF010000053.1:0-7558 GCA_035529155.1 Methanomassiliicoccales archaeon
ATTGGGGTCGCCATGTACTCTCTATCTCGCAGCGGCAGGAGTGGGAAAGCTCATACTGGTCGATCAGAAACCGCCAAAGCTTTCCAACTTGAACCGTCAGGTACTGCACGGTGAGAGTGAGGTCGCTGAGGGCATCCCCAAGGCCATGAGTTCCGAACGCAGGGTGCGAGCCCTTAACTCTGATATCGAGGTCGAGGCTCACAACATCGTCATAGACTCAGAGAACATTGGGACAGTGTTCGGCGGGGCCGATCTCATCGTCGATTGCCTGGACGATTTCGCTCCCAGATATATACTGAACGATTACTGTGTGAAGACTGGGAAACCCTTCATCCACTGCGGAATCGAATCTTTCAATGGCCAGATGACCACCATCGTACCGGGTGAGACGCCTTGCCTGAGATGCATATTCCCCAGCGTTCCATCAAGCACGGAGGAGTTCCCCATAATAGGTTCGACGGCCGGAGTCTTCGGGGCAATGGAGGCCGCGGAAGCGCTGAAACTGATCTTAGGGATAGGGGAAACTCTAAAGTCGAGATTGCTGTTCGGCGACCTCAAGTTCCAGACCTGGGACATCATCGAGGTGTCTAGGTCTGAACGGTGTCCGGTTTGTCGTCACCTTCCTCTATGAACAGGTCCCTGGCCTTAGCGAAAAGTTCCAGGCTGTTCAGCTCCCCCAGCAACTTCATGTTCTCGTCAACCACGGGAATGTCGTTCATGTTCTCATCCAGCATCTTCAGGAGGGCCTCGGTCAGTTTGTTCTTGGGTTTGACGAACACAGGCGCTTCCATCACGGACCTCACCTCCTCCTTCAGCGTGTCTCTGAGGAACTTGTAGAACGAGAGCGTCCCTGTGCGCACACCAACCCGATATCCGATAAGCCGGAGAATGGTGGCGGTGGTCACCATTCCCACCAGCTTGCCCTCTATATCCACCACATATACCTTTCTGGTGATGGGGTTCTCGAGCATGGCGTCGATGACCTCCCTTATGCTGGCATCCAGGGAGATCACGGAAGGCTCGACGATCAGATTGTCTGCCACCTCCTCTACCGTTAGCTCAATGAACTTTTTCAGAATGTAGGGCATGTCCACTATAACGGTATATTAGACTATTAAACCCATATCTTATCTTCTGAAAGAGAGGGGAGGTCAGAGATCTTCATCAGGGAAGATGCTCCTCATATGACGGAGCACCATTTTTAGATGGCCGACGGCCTGTTTGAGCACCGTTTCGCCCTCTGGGGTGATGTGGTATATCTTCTGGCGGCCTTTCCTCTCGAACGCCACCAATCCCTTCTTTTCCAGTTCTTGAAGGGCAGGGTAGATGGAGCCAGGGCTTGGTCTCCAGTCCTTGTCAGTGTGGCTTTCGATGCCTTCCATCAATGCGTATCCGTGAGAGGATCCCCTGGAGATCAGCTTGAGAAGCATCAACTTCAAGAACCCGGTCTTAAATCCATGACCCCCGAAGGTCTCATTGAACTTCTTCCTGTCCTCTATGCCGTTCCCCCCGAACCTAAAGGATCAGATGAAGTAGGACCTGGTACCAAACTTGTCGCAGACCTCAGCCATCTTCTCGAGACGGTCGAGGACCCCGCCGTAACGGCTTACCATCATCTTTCCCTCATCGGGAAGTTTCTCTCTCAGAAGGGCGATCTCCTCCAGCAGTCTCTTGGCATCCTCAACCGAGAGCCTCTTACCGTTATCGGCGAACCTTGGGACGCTTGCAATGATGTCGCATCCATACTTCTCCGCGATCTCCGGGAGAAGGCTGTTATCCGGACCGAATGTCCCTATGCATCCCCTCCCTTTGTCCCAGGAAAGCTCGCAAGCAGCGCAGGTGCTGTTCATCTCGTCGAAGGAGATCATGTCCCACCCTGTCAGGAGGTCCTCATCCGCCTTCCGGGACAGTACCTTCTCTGCTGCCTCTTGTGGAAGGCCGTTCATCACGAACCAGCCGGTGTACCGCTTCTCGGCATGCGGGATCAATATCTCTCGGTCAGCCTCTTTCTTCACCTTATCCAGATAGATCTGTTCCTGATCGCTGTCGACCTTGTTCCTCTTCAGGAACTGCTCCCATGCGTCCCCCAACACCTTCTTCGCCACGGCGATGGGTACCACAAGGTCGTATTCCGCATGGTCCTCTAGACCCTCAACGGAGTCCAGGTGAACCCTGACGATCGTGAGTTTTGCCTTCTTGCACAACGAATAATCACTGTCAAGCTCGCAGATGGCCATACTGATTCCCAGTTCTCATGCCCCCTGTTCTTGTGGAAGAAACAGACCGGGTATTTATTTATTACCTTGAGACCCGACAAGATTCCGAGCCTAGGGCAATTAGGCAAATCGATCATTGAAGCCAGAGGTATGCCATTCATTTTTATTCTGGCCATTCAGCTGGAAGTTATTATATAACGCTTGACCCATAATACGGCGGAAACGAACGAGGTCATCACTCGTATGACAACTGGCCGAGGTGGGTGATTGGAGAAGAATTCCACTGGTATTTTAGGGCTCGATCGTATTATTGGCGGTTATCCTAGCGGCAAGTGTGTACTGGTAACTGGGAGCGCTGGTTCTGGAAAGACTATCCTCGCGCTCCATTTCATTCAGAAGAGCTGCTCTCAGGGCAAGAAATGCGCCTATGTGGCCATCGAGGAGACAAAGGAGGATCTGATCCTGCAGGCCGCCCAATTCGGGTGGGACTTCACCAAGTACCAGGAGAAGGGTCTTCTTCGTATAATCCCGCTGCTAGAGGATCGCATGGTAGAGGCTAAGTACCAGTTCACTTTCTTCGGTCCAGAGACAGGCTTCGGTGGACTGCTTGAGATCATTGAGCCCGATGTGGAGATGGCAGTCATCGACAACCTGGGAGTCCTTGCACTGGATATGCCCCTATCTCAGTTCAGGCAACAGCTGGATTTCCTGGTCTATTCTCTTAGTAAGCGGAAGTGCACCTCCCTCATAATCTCCGATGAGACCCTGATGAAGGACAAGAAAGATGTGGCGCTGTACTCTGTTCACGGTGCGATCAAGCTCATGAAGAGGGACAATCCCTATACGGACTCTAGAGAGAGAGCCATTGAAATAATAAAGATGCGATCGATGGCGGTTCCAATAGAGTACATTGTTTACGAGATAGGAAAGACGGGGATCAATATACTCTCTTGAGTCAAATTGATGGCCCCGCCGATCCTTTTTCAAATTCTATAATTCTCTGGCTTGGATTTCTCCTTGTCGGTTTTCTCTTCTTTCGAGTTCCCGCTCTCGGAAGCGTCGGGGATCGAGGGCCTAGGCATCGCTACTGATGTGGCCGGCGATGTCGTGGACTCTGGTATTGGCACTGGGATGCCGATGTCCTCTGTATCACTCTCAGGCTTTTCCTCGGTCTGGAGTTCGGTCTGAACCTCTGGATCCTTCTGGGGCTGAGAATGCGTGAGCTGTTCGACTGGGCCGCTTGACTCAGGCTGGACTTCCGGCCCCATCTCCTTCTTCTTCAGGTACTCCTCCCGGTAAGAGGGTGCCTCGGCGATGAAGATCAGCGACTTCAGCGAGGTTGCGAATATGAACAGCAGGAGGAGCGCGGTGAAGTCCAGAGCCAATCCAATGAACTCGATCGAGGCGTCGATCTTTCCTCCCTGGGCTGCCAACCATATCCACAAGCAGATGGATGCGACGTAGATTATCCCAAAGGTCATCCTTGAGTAGGAACCCTTAGGATAGAATCCAACGAAGAACGCCAGAGCTATTACCGGTATTGCGAAGACGATCAACGAGATCCTGATGGCTTCGAGCTCTTCCTGTGGAAGATACCCCTCCGCGAAATCGGACAGAATAGCAAGGATAAGACTGACGATCAGTACAGGGATGACCAGGTACTTCACGGCCGCCAGGACCGCGCTGATCACGCCCTTTCCGACCTTCCCGTTTTCCAAAGCAAAATCACCCATCTTCACACCTCACTCTGGTGGATACCAGTGGTAGTTGAACTCATGTTCTCCGGTGACTCCCTCCATCCCGATCTGGAAATCAAAGACGAGTTCCTCCTCGTTGTGAAGGAGCCATTGGCTCGCCTCCTCGCTGAGAAGGAAGGTGAAGGTACCCTCGGTATATCCATGGAGTGTTACCAGTTGGCTGTCGTTGCCCATGACCGAGGTCGAGTTTCTCAGCCTGCAGTCTATTTGAACATCTTGGCCATCGAGCATGCTTGATGCTTCAATGAAATAAGGGGCCTCGATCTGCATCTGGCTTCCGTTCATGTGGTATTGGATGTTCCATTCATTGATCCCGTAATCTTGGATCAAGGCTTCCCATTCCATTTCCTGCGAGACATTTACATTGAGCCAGATCAGCTTCATCATGTACGCAGTGTTCATCTCAACGAGCATGTTGAAGGTGGTCCCGTTAAAAATCAGGTTCCTCATCCCCTCTTCGCCCATGTCGTTAAGATCGATACGCAGGTTGATGTTGACAGTGGTCCTCTCGCCCGCATTGATGTCCACCGGACTGTTGCGGTAATCGGTGATCACGTTACCCATCTCGTCCTCAAGGTAGAAGTGAACGGCGAAGTCCTCGAAATCGTAGAAGCCACCGTTGAATATCTTAACCGGTTGACTCAATGAGATGACATTGTCTTGGACCGTCCAGCTTGTTTGGCCCTCGGGGATATCAACGTCCATTCCCCCCATAGCAAGAGGAACTATGCTCATGATTATTATGACAATTATTACGATATTGATACCCAGGATGCCTAGTTTGACACCCAGCAGTCCCCATTTCATCGCCCAGTTCACCCCTAAGTGCTTATAAAATCCTTTTCTGCCCATTATCTCAATTGATAACCAGGAGGTCAGGCCACTCTCTTTCCTAGTGAAAACCATTTATGAAAATGCCGACCCAGTGATTGCGTTCAGCGTTCTCATTATTGATGAGAGTGAAAAACACCACAAGGGTTATATCACGAACCTCTCGTTGTGAATTATAGGGATTCTGTGGAGCTGGATGAGATATTTATTGAGTGTCCGATTTGTGACAGGTCGATACCTGCTACTTCAAAGACTTGTCAGTTCTGCGGTACAGGGTTCTCCATGAGCGGGCTTGACGAACTTGAGGAACTTGCCTTGCATGTCGATGATTTCTATCATGAGTCTCCTCTCCCAGTCAAGGAGGAATCTGTGAAAGGGCTCGAAACTGGCAATGGATCACTAGAATCAGTCACCATGGAGCCCGAACCCATCCAGGAAGAGGTATCCGAGCATCAAGAAGCGGATACCGAATCGATCGAGGCATCTGAGGAGATCGAGGAAGTTCCTGATAAACCTATGACAATGGCTGAAAAGGAGCAGGGGCGCAGGGATCGAAAGAAGGAGAGGAAGGAGGAGAAGATCGCCCTCAAGACCGGGAAGAAGGAGAAGAAATCCCTTAGGAAAGCGGAAAAGCGGGAGAAGCGCCTTCACCGGAAGGAGGCAAAGCGAAGCGCGAATGATGGGGGAACCACTGAGGAACATTCCCCTTGAGAAATTGCCATAAGGCTCCATAGCATTTTTAGATGGATACCCATATTTGGAAAGCATGGCGGAGATCAGGATCAAGAAGCGCCGGCGCCTCAGGAACAGGGAGGCCAAGGTGCTTGCCCAAGAGCTCCATGAGAGGCTGGGAAGGGATGTATTATCGACCGAGGATATTATTGACATAGCCTCCAGCACTGACTACGATGTCATATTCGTGAATGGAAGCATCCTCGCAATCATCGTGGAAGGGAAGCCCTTTCTTACGGTGAGGGGAATCTTGGAGCTCGGCGCAGACCGTGCTTTCGTCACCGTGGACATGGGGGCCGTTCCCTACGTTGCCAACGGAGCAGATGTCATGGCACCCGGGGTCGTGGACGCGGATCGACAGCTCGAAGAAGGGGACATGGTCTGGATACGGGATGAGAAGAACGCAAGACCACTGGCCATCGGAAAGGCCATGATGTCCGGCTCGGACATGATCTCCGCCGACTCTGGTAAGGCCGTGACGAGCATTCATTATGTCGGGGATAAGTTATGGAAGTACGATGAGAGATGAGTCAATCCAGCTCTCCCTCATGTGGGTACCCAACTGAAAGGTTTAAGAACACATCCCCCTATACAACCAAGTGGGATTCCATGGCGCTATTGAAGAAGCCTTTTAGTCGATCGAAGGAAGAAATCCAGACGGTGGAAACTGATCAATACATAGATCTCGGTCAACTGAATTTTGAAGAGGAGAATATGCTTGGGGGTCGCGGAATGGTGAAGGTGGCTGAAATCTACCGGTACGAGGATGTTTCATCCATCGCCAAGCCGGTCTACAACGGTAACATCCTTTTAGTGGATTACTCCGCTGTTCAGAACGATTCACTCACACTCAAGAGGATCACCACCGAACTCAAGGCGGTAGCCCGAGATACGAATGGTGATGTCGCCGCAATCGGTAAGAATCTGATCGTGGTCACGCCGAACGGTATCAAGGTGGACCGTCACAAGATCAAGGGTGGCTTCTAGAAAGCCACCATTTCATGGTTTCACCACCTGGGTGAAAGATTCGATCTCCCATATGTGAGCTTCGAGCACGGGCAAGTTTCTTAAGAGTCATATCCGATACGAATGCCATTGACTGGATTCAAGGTCATTCACGATAGCGTCCACGGAAGCGTAAGAGTGTGGGACCTCTACCTCGAGCTTCTAGAGAGGCCCGAGATGCAGCGTCTCCACCACGTGCATCAGCTGGGACTCGCCCACCTGGTGTTTCCTGGAGCCAATCACACCCGGCTCGAGCACTCGCTGGGCACGTTCTTCATTTCTGGAAAGATGGCCATTTCCCTTGGCCTCGAGGATGAGGAGGTCCAGGAAGTCCTGGCAGCCGCACTGCTTCACGACCTGGGGCATCCCCCCTTCTCCCACACTCTGGAAGCGTTGATCCGGGACCGGATGGGAAAGGACCACATGGAGGTGACCCGTTCCATGATCCTCGGTGAGTTGCCAGGCTTGTCAGAGCGCTCCGCTGAGTTCTTGGGCGATATGGAACCGATCTCCGAGCTCCTGGAATCTCATGGACTTTCGGCCAGGAGGGTGGGTGATCTCATAGCCCAGGAGAAGCTGGACCGTATAGGTCAGGATCATCTTATGGTGGAGGAGGGCCAGGCACACTTTGGGAGCAGCAACTACCAGAGGCAGATAATCCACGGGCCTGTGGATGCTGACCAGATGGACTACCTGCTTCGTGATGCCTACTACACGGGGGTTGCCCACGGAACGATCGATCTCGATAGGATCCTTGAGACTATATCCACCTTCCACGGAGATATGGTCGTTCAAAAGGGAGGCGTGGTGGCAATCGAAGGCCTCCTTGTGGCGAGAGCTCTGATGTACACCTCGGTGTACTTCCACAAGACCGTCAGGATCGCCGAGATGATGCTCTGCAAGGCGGTGGAGCTTGCGGATGGCAGAGTACTGGAGAACATCCATGGAGAGACCGATTGTTCACTCTCTCGCAATCTATTCGATTGCGGAGGGAAACCCGCTAAGATAGTCACGGAG
>DATKXF010000054.1:0-2984 GCA_035529155.1 Methanomassiliicoccales archaeon
TAGCGAGAGCGCAATGATCCCGGTCAGGTCCCAAGATCTGCGAAAATCGAACCTCATACTGCCTGCGGATTCCAGAGATGCTACTTAATTCTTTGTCTGTGGCTGGAAGAAACGAATAAGGGCTCTCATACACCAGACATACATGAAGAGTATGATTTCAAGGTCAACATCAATGAAAGTTATTTTAAGGGGACTAGGCTATCAAGCACACTTGAGGGGTCTTTTGATGTTCAGGAGGACGTTCACCATTCTGACCGCGTTACTGATTCTTGTCTCGACCATTGCCTTATTGCCTCCCGCACTGGGCGATATACAGAGATCCTTTTCTGATGATGTGCTAGTGAGTGGTGAGGACCCCCTTCGATTGGTTCAGAAGAATCCTGCAATAGCTGTTGCACCAGACGGTAATATATCAGTTGTATGGGAAGAGTACGACGACTACGGGTCCCCATCGATCTACTTTGCAATCAGCGATGATGGTGGAGCGACATTCTCTGAAAAGATGATGATCAATGAGAGCGGAGAGGATCAGGCGGAACCCAAGATAGCTGTCAACTCCAGCGGGGTCATCTTCGTGACCTGGACCGAGGCTGGGTCAAATGGGCCCGATATAATGTTCACTATGTCAAGTGACTCTGGTAACTCTTTCCACCCTGTGATTGAAGTAGCGGCTTTCACAGAGGTTCAGCGTAACCCGGACATAGCTACATCGGGTGAAATGGTCTACATAGCCTGGGCACAGGAGAACGTAACGAATTTTGACATCATGTTCGCCCGCTCCGTGGATGGGGGTCTTTCATTCCTTCCCGCATTCAAGGCGGATGACTGCACCACCAATACAATCCAGAACTATCCCTCGGTGGCGGCCCAGGAGGATTTGGTCTTCCTGGCCTGGCACGATAGCAGGGACGATCCTTACCTGGACATATACGGTGCATGGTCCAACGATTCCGGGGCGAGTTTCATTCCGAACCTGAAGGTCAGTGACGGCCTGGCGGGATATCGGCAGAGCCAGCCGGATGCGGCATTTCAGCCATCAGGTGAGGTGACAGTAGCCTGGCAGGATGACAGGGAGGGTGATCTGGACATTAGAGCCTCGACTTCTTCAGGGGATTCATTCCTTCCCTCTGTAAGGGTCGATGATTCATCCCCTGGAAATGACCAGAGCTACCCATCGGTTGCCGTTGACTCATTGGGAAATGTCTCAGTGGTGTTCAGGGACGAGAGGACGGACGAGCCCCACATAAGCTGGGCGCTTTCCCGCGATGGCGGTTCCAGCTTCTCCTCGAGTGTGAGGGTTGACGACGAAGAGGATTCCGCATTTCAGGGAGCTCCGGATGTCGCCATCGGAGCGAATGACACGCCCATGGTGGTATTCGAGGATTACCGAGGAGAGAACTGGAACATCATGTTCTCCAAGATGCTGAACGCTCCCCCTTTCTGCGAGATATCATCTCCGGAAGATGGAGATGTCTTGGTCGATTGGGTTACCTTCATGGGGAACGCGACCGATCCAGATGACAACGATTCCCTTCTTGATGTTGAGGTCAGACTGGTCAGGATCGACGACGACTATGATTCGGGTTGGATGGTCATCGAGGGAAATGTCAATTGGTCCTTTGATTTCAACACTTCCACCGTTCTCAACGGGGAGTACAGGTTCGAAGCAAGGTCCTATGATGGCAGGGCATACTCCAACATCGTATCCATCACCGTGACGATAGAGAATGAGATTCAGCTCTGGCCAGACCTTGCCTTCGAGGGGAACATCACATTCTCGCCTACGAACTTCGAGATGATGAAGCCTATGATCATCAGTGTGGAGGTCACAAACCTGGGCAACGAGACTGCCAAGGGAGTTGAGGTACAGTTCCTCAGGGGCAACGTGGAGATAGGCGAGCTCGAAATCATTCCCAAGATCGAACCTGGTGAGACCAAGACATCGTACACATTCTGGAATGCGCTGCAGGGTCTCCACACCATCAAGGTCATCCTGGATCCAGATGACAAGATAGAGGAGCTGAATGAGAACAACAACCAGATCATGGAGCAGATCCAGGTGATGCCAGCAGGATATTACAGGTCAGACCTGAATATCTCAGATGCTGACTTGAGTATCGTTCCAACCGATCTCAAGGATGGGGACCAGGCGGTGATCGCCATCAACGTTCACAACGATGGCCGGGTCAACGCCTCGGATGTCAAGGTCCTGCTCATGCTGGATGGTGATGAGGTGGCGAACGGCACAATCGAGGAGATCGTTGTGAACGAGACGGCATCGATGTCCTTCAACTGGACTGCGGAAGAAGGTGAGCACGAAATCCAGGTGCTTCTCGACCCTCAGAATTCCACCAGCGAGCTCGATGAGACCAACAACAACGCCTCCATCAATGTCGATGTGGCTGAAGTGGGAGCGATTCCGGGATGGTATCTATGGGTAACAGTAATCGCCATCTTGGTCGTAGGGATGGTTGTAGTTGTCATGATGAGGCGCAGGAGAGGTTGAGGGGGCCCGGGCACACACTCAAAATCTGCCCGAAAAGCTCATTTTCAATATCGAATATTTGAATCGCTACCAAATGATTTAAACAGCAGAGGAACATAGCAACGCGGTGAGGGATATGAAAATCGAGGATTTCGTGGGTATGGAAGTCATTTCTGGTGACGCCCGCGTCCTGGGTAACGTCGAGGGCGTGGGAATCGACATCCAGGCCTGGAAGGTCCCGGCACTGAAGATCGGATTGAGAAAGGGCTTAGAGGAACCCATCGGTTTGAAGAAGACGCGTTTCGGGTCCAAAACGATATTCGTGAATACGGAGGGAGTGGACTCAATCTCTGACATGGTAACGCTCAAACCAGACCTGACCGCCACCAAAGAGGTCATCCTGGAGACCGAGAACGAGATCCCCACGGCGGGGTCCATCGTGGACACCAGGGTCGTTGCCCGGGGAGGAAGGCACATCGGATACGTTGATAACTTCATC
>DATKXF010000055.1:0-31378 GCA_035529155.1 Methanomassiliicoccales archaeon
CCTTGTTGATGAATTCGCGGAGGCGCTTCTTGTTATCCCCGTTCTCGATTTAGAACCCCAGTATCTTCTTGATCTGGGAGACAACCCCATCCCTTTGGATAAACTCCCGGAGCACGCATCCCTTGAAGCGGGGCGCCCCCCTGGCAGGCCACGACGCATCGACCGATCAGGTGACTGACGCTTGAATTATTCATTTTCCGGACAGATCATCAGGGTCAACGCAGATCTGGGTCCAGTCTCTAGCCTTCAATCTCTTACCAGTGACCATGTATGCCACCCTCTCTCCAATATTCACAGAGTGATCAGCGATCCTTTCTAGGTACCTTGCCACAAGAATGTAATATGTTCCTAGGGTGGTCTTTCTGGGGTCCTCCATCATATAAGACAGCGTCTCCCTGAGGATGCTCTCCCAGAGATGATCCACCTCGTCGTCCTTATCGTAAAGGGCGCAAGCCTCCTCTGCATTCCGGTGAAAGTAGCTCTCTACAGCCTGCGTGACCATTGCCACCACCCTCTCACCCATGAAAGGAATGGAAACCAACTTCTTGAAGTGAGTTTGATCATGAAAGTGCTCCGTGAACTCCGCGATGTCGAGTGCATATCGACCTATTCTGTTGAGATCGGTGATTATCTTCAAGCATGTAGAGACTGTTCTAAGATCCCCGGCGACAGGAGCATGGAGTGCGATCACGTCGAGGCAGTGCTTCTCGATCCGGATGTCCCAGCAGTAGATTTCCTCATCAAGATGCTTCACATCGTTCGTCAGATTCTCGTCCATGTTCACGAACGCCTTCACTCCCTTCTCGATGGCCTCGACCGCCAAACGGGCCATTTGGGCCACTTCATCATCCAGTTTCTTCAGCTCCTCGGTGAAGACTCTTCTCGATGTCATTTCAACCCATCCTCCCGGTGATGTATTGTTCCGTAAGCTCTTCCTTAGGATTCTCGAACAATCTCTTAGTGTTCCCGTACTCTATCAGTTTTCCCAAGTAAAAGAAAGCTGTCTTGTCCGCGACCCTAGCTGCCTGCTGCATGCTATGGGTGACGATGACCACGGTATAGTCCTTCTTGAGATCTATTAAAAGATCCTCGATCTTCGCTGTCGCTATTGGATCCAGGGCAGAGCAGGGTTCGTCGAAGAGCACTATCTCCGGTTTCACGGCCAAAGTCCTAGCTATACACAATCTCTGCTGCTGACCGCCGGAGAGGCCGTATGCGGACTTGTTCATCCTCTCTTTGACCTCATCCCAAAGGGCTGCCCGCTTCAGGCTCCATTCTACAATGTCGGACAGCTCTTTCTTGTCCCTGATCCCGTGAATTTTAGGACCATATGTGATGTTATCGAAAATTGACTTGGGGAAGGGATTCGGTTTCTGAAAGACCATTCCGATCCTCTTTCTTATGTCGACCACATCCACATCCTTGGCGAAGATGTCCTTCCCGTCCACATAGATATTTCCTTTCGTGGTGCAGTTGGGGATCGTATCATTCATTCGGTTTATGCTGCGTACAAAGGTAGACTTGCCGCAGCCAGAGGGACCGATGATGGCGGTGATCATGTTCTCTTCGATCTTGAGGTTGACTTCCTTGAGTGCTTGATTCTCTTCGAACCAGACGCTGAGGTCGCGCACATCAATCTTTATACCCATTATTTACCACCTGTATTTTTCCCTGTACTTCTTCCTAATTATGATCGCGAAAAGGTTCATTCCCAGTATGATCATCAATAGTACCACTGCGGTGCCGTAGGCGATCTGCTTCCCCAAATCCAGATCTGCCATCTGCGTGGACATCGTGAATATATGATAGGGGAGAGCCATGAATTTGTCAAAGACGGAGTTTGGAAGCGAGCTCATGTAGAACCAGGCTCCGGTGAGCAGGATCGGTGCCGTCTCTCCAGCTGCCCTTGAAAGGGACAGTATCACCCCGGTCATGATCCCCGAAATGGAGTATGGGAGGACGTGGTGCCGTATGGTCTGCCATTTTGTCGCTCCAAGTGCCAACGATGCCTCCCTGAGTGAATCGGGGACGGCCTGGATCGCCTCCCTTGCCGCGGTGATCACCAGGGGAAGGACGAGCAGGCTGAGGGTCAATCCTGCCGCAAGAAGACTGAGTCCAAAATTCAAGAAGTAGACGAAAAGTCCTACTCCCAACAGACCGTACACCACAGATGGAACTCCAGCTAGATTATGCAGGGCAGTCCTCCAGATTTTCGAGAATGTCCTGGAAGGCTGATACTCCACAAGGTATACGGCAGAGAACACCCCGATGGGTATAGAGACGAAAAGCACGATGAGCATGAGGTATATGGTCCCCACGATAGCAGGATAGATGCCTCCCTCCTTCATTCCGTCACGAGGGAACTGAGTGAGGAAATCCCAGCTGATCTTGCTTATGCCTCCGCTGAACATGTAGAATAGGAGCACGACAAGCGCCAGTACAACTATGGCTCCGCAGATCCGGAAGAGCATGAAAAGCGTCTTCTCCTTCCGCCTCCTGCGCGCCAAATTGCCGCTCATCGGTACACCTCCACGAACTTGGCGTTGACCCAGTCCGCTATGCTGTTCACTATGAAGGTGATGGCAAAGAGGACCACCCCCACTGCGAACAATACATTGTAATGTATGGCGAATTGCGAGACCTCGCCCATCTCTATGACGATGACTGCCGTCATGGTCTCGACCGAGTGAAGCGGGTCCAGGGTAATGACCGCGGTGTTGCCGGTGGCCATCAGAACGGTCATGGTCTCACCGATCGCCCTGCCCAGCGAGAGTACGATGGCGGCGATTATTCCCGAAAGAGCCGCGGGTATCATGACTCCCTTGAGCGTCTCCCATCGTGTAGCCCCCAGCGCATATGAGGCTTCCTTGATCTCTCTAGGCACGGAGTTGAGAGCATCCTCGGAGAGCGACACCATAATTGGGATCATCATCACCGCGAGCATTATCGATCCGTTGAGGGCGTTGAGCCGGGTGGTGGAATCGAAAAGAAGATCGATCCAATCCGCCAATATCACGAGGGCGAAGAAACCATAGATCACCGATGGGATGCCGGCAAGGATCTCGATGATCGGCTTTAGAAAACCCCTGATCCTCGGATGAGCGATTTCGTGAATATACAGCGTACAGCCCATGCCTATGGGTATCGCAATGATGGAGGCCATCAGGCTTACGATGAACGTGCCCCAGATAAGTGGCAGCATCCCGTACTGAGGATTGTTGGGTGAAGTGGGATTCCATACGGTCCCGGTGAGCATCTTGAGCGGTCCGATTTCCACAAATGCAGGAAGTGAGCTGTATAACAGAAAGATCAGAACCAAAGCGAGCGTCACCATGGAGACAGCCGCCGCACAGAACAGAGCGAATTTGATCCATTGTTCCATCTCGCGAAAGGAAAGGATGAAGTTGATGAAACTCTCCCTGCTCGCCCTGGACTTGATCCAACCCAGTCGCCCTCCATTCATGGAGCATCACCCCCTTGGTTGAAGGTTTTGACAATGATCCATGGGTTCCGCGCCACCTTGCTACTTCGGTCAGATTCAACCTTCAAGTTTGCCCAACTCCGCTTCTAGCACTTCTGATCCAAGCGGATAGAAACCGAGCTCCTCTACGACCGCCTGACCCTTTGGGGAAAGTATCCATGAGATCCATTGATGCACAGAACCAGAAGGTACGCCATTGGTGTAGAGGAACAGGAACCTTGAAAGGATGTAATCCCCAGAATAGACAGCATCAGGATCCAGAGGTGAGTAATATGGTCCTCCATCCTCAGAGGCGAGACCGACCATCTTGATTTCGGATGAGGAGCCTACATAGCCAATGCCAACGTAGCCAATGCCTCCATTGTCAAGTCTTACAGCGTCGACGATTGCGGCGTTTCCTGATATCTGCTGCATATCCAGGCGGTAGTCCTCATTCTGGAGTATCTCATCCTGGAAGTAACCATATGTACCAGAGGTGGACTGCCTTCCATAGGCTACGATTCTAAGATAGGGGCCTCCAAGCTGATCCCAGTTGGTGTATGTACCATTGTATATGCCTCTCAATTCCTCGACCGTTAGGCCAGAGGACGGGTTGCCCGCGTTCACAATGACGGCGATACCGTCGATAGCCACACGGAACATCAGTGGATCCACACCAACGGATAAAGCCTGGTCCAACTCGGACTGCTTGATCTCTCTAGAAGCTTGGGCCACGTCGACTAGGCCCGCGATGAGAGCGGCGATGCCTGTTCCCGTACCTCCACCGGTTATCTGGATGCCGATCTCTGGGTTCTCGTTTGTGAAACGCTCAGCGCAGTTCTGCATTAACTCGAGTAGAGTGTCAGACCCCTTCTGGCTGACACTATTGGAACCAGCATCTCCATCGAGAATGACGAAGAAACCGATGGCTGATAGGAGCATAATTGCCACAATCACCAAGGCTCGGACCTTGCTCATCGATCTCTTCCCCAGGAAACGTTTCGATGTTGGTATGGCTCAGCAACAATCCAAGGTACTTGGTTGTCAATGTTTTGTTTAATAATCTTTTCTCTACTTGGAGACATGTGTAATGAAGTGATAACCCTAGGGTTTTATTTACATTATCTAAATTGTATATTCATGAGCATATTCCGGTCCTTTCGAATATATACTATAAATATATGGATTTGAATACTTACTTGCATTCCCGAATATCATGTCGAGGTTGAGGGCTATGGAGATTCGAAAGATCCAAAAGACTGGTGTGTCAACAATGACCGTCTCCCTTCCCAAGAGATGGGTTGAAGAGCACGGGATAAAACAGGGAGACCCTGTCGAGATCAATATTCTTCGTGACGGTTCACTGTCCTTGAGCAGCGTCATAGGGGAGAAGGACGAGCCTATTCGAAAGGTGGTGGAGATAGAGAAGGGTGAGCTGGGATCCCATCTGATGAGGAAACTTATCGCCGCATATCTGGCAGGTTACAACATCATCGAGGTGCGATCAACGCAAAGGTTGGATTATGAACTGAAGAGAGAGGTCAAGGAATTCTCCAGATTGGTCATTGGACCTGAGGTAATTGATGAGACAAGCAATTCCCTCGTCCTTCACGATCTCTCGGACCCGGCAGAGCTTCCCCAGCGCAAGTGCGTCAGGAGGATGCACCTTCTGGTCAATTCTATGCACAAGGATGCCATCACGGCCTTCGAAGAGAATGATGATGATCTGGCAAGGGACGTGATCGACCGCGATCTGGATGTCGACCGCCTGTATCTCATGGTGGTGAAGCAGTACAACCTCATTCTCAAGGACCGCAGGATAAGCGATAAGATCGGTGTGGATGTCTTCGAGGGAATGAACCTAATGCTGGCTGCAAGGCTCATCGAGAGGATAGGGGACCACGCGGAGAAGATTGCCCGCACTTCGTTGATACGCCATGATGAGGGGAACGACAAAATGCGGAAGAACCTGAGAGGACTCAGCGAGAGGGCGGTCAAAATACTGAATAATGCTGTGGAATCTCTTTTCAAGGGAGATATCGACGAGGCGAATCTGGTCATAGATGAGGGAGGCAAGCTGGTAGAGGACTGCGAGCGTCTGAAGCCCGGGAGGGATGTCAAGGGATGCGCGACCCTGAACGAGAATACTGTACTGGACAGCATTCTTAGAACTGCAATGTACTCAATCGATATCGCGGAGACCGCCATCAACCTCACGATGAACAAGGATTAGGACCAGATCCTCCATATCAGCAAAAAGGTCAGACATAATCCGATTTCATTTCATTGAAAATCATCGAAAATAAAAGGGAAAAATGTGGAAGTTGTTTTAACCTTGTCCTAGGCGTTGAAGCTGTTCCACTTCTCTTCGAGTTCAGGATTCTGTATCGTATCCATGATGTAGTCAGCGAATTCTGAACCGGTGGCTCCGTTCGAACGACCAGTGAGGATCACCTTTCTCTCGAACTGACCACAGATATCCAGTGCCATCTCAAGCTTCTTCGCCTCCTCCTGGTAGCCAACATGACTGAGCAGGAGGGCTCCGCCCTTGATGACTGAGGAGGGGTCAGCGTACTGTGCCCTTCCTTCATCCACCATCCTGGGTGCGGATCCGTGGATCGCCTCGAACATGGCGAATTGCTTCCCGATGTTGGCCGCTCCCGCAGTCCCAACGCCTCCCTGGATCTGGGCCGCCTCGTCGGTGATGATATCACCATAGAGGTTTGGAAGGACCATCACCTGGAACTGACGACGGCGGTTCTCGTCGATGAGCTTGGCGGTCATGATGTCGATGAACCAGTCATCCCACTCGATGTCCGGGTAGTCTTTAGCCACCTCTTCGGCCACCTCCAGGAACAAGCCATCGGTGGCCTTTACCACATTTGCCTTGGTCACGACGGTCACCTTGGAGTACCCGTTCTGCTTGGCGTACTCGAAGGCAAGCCTGATGATCCGCTCGGATCCTTGCCGGGTGGTAACGCAGAAATCGAAGGCGATGTCGCTGGAGAGATCTATCCCCTCGCTCCCAAGCATGTAGCTGCCCTCGGTGTTCTCCCTGAAGAAGATCCAGTCAAGACCCTGTTCTGGGACCCTCACCGGTCGCACGTTCGCGAATAGATCAAGTACCTTCCTCATAGCCACGTTCGCGCTCTCGATGTTGGGCCAAGGATCACCCTTCTTGGGTGTAGTAGTCGGTCCCTTCAGGATCACATCACACTTTTTCAGCTCCTCGACCACCTCGTCCGGGATGGCCTTCATGACCCGAACACGATCCTCGATTGTCATCCCCTCTATAGTGCGGATTTCCACCTTTCCTTTCTCGATGTCCTCCTTGAGGAGGAACTCCAGCACCCTCTGGGCATGAGCGCATATGTAGGGGCCGATTCCGTCCCCGCCCACGATTCCTATCACGATCTTGTCAAGGTTCTTGAAATCCTTCCAACCCTTGTCGGCCTTCATCTGGTCAACTCTCTCGAGCTGCCTCTCGATGATCTTACCGAAATGTTCCTTTCCTTTCTCAACCATTCTCTGATCAACCATGATATCTTCCTCTTTAGAGTGATCCTTCCTTCTTCAGATATTCTGCCAGTCCACCGGCGTTCAGAATGCGAACCATGACCTCTGGAAGCGGCGTCGAATGTGTCTTCTTGTCCTTCGTCACGTTAATGACCCAGCCTCCTACGAGATCGATCTTGAGCTCGTCGCCCTCTTCGATATCGGAGGTATCACATTCTACGACGGGGAGACCAACATTGATGGCATTCCTAAAGAAGATTCGTGCAAAGGACTTAGCCAAAACGGCTCCCACCCCAGCAGCTTGAATGACCAGGGGAGCCTGCTCTCGGCTGGACCCTCCGCCGAAGTTCTCGCCGGCCACGATGAAGTCGCCCTTCTCCACCTCATTGTAGAAGTCGGGACGGATGTCCTCCATTACATGATGGGCCAGCTCGTTCATGTCCAGTGTCTTGAACTTGTACTTTCCCGAAATGATGTAATCGGTGTTGACGTTGTCACCGAACCTGTGCACCTTTCCGTAAAGGTTCTTCACGCCACCACCTCCCGTGGATCGGCCAGCTTTCCCTTTATCGCGGAGTACGCGGCCGTCGCGGGACTTGCCAGGTATATCTCTGAGGTCTTATTCCCCATCCTGCCCTTGAAGTTCCTGTTGGCAGTGGAGATTACCACCTCATCATCGGAAGGTATGCCGTTGCAGGTTCCGACACAGGGACCGCATGAAGCGGATGTGATGCACGCGCCCGCCTTCACCAGGATATCCATCACGCCAGTCTCCATGGCGTTCAACATCACCTCCCTGGATGAGGGCGATACCACGAACCTCACGCCTTTGGCAACCTTCTCCCCCTTCAGGATGTTTGCCGCCACCGTAAGATCCTCAAGGCGACCGTTGGTGCATGTCCCTATGAACACCTGGTTGATGTCCATGCCTACCAATTCATCGATCTCCGCCACATTGTCGACCTCATGAGGCTTCGCAATCATCGGTGGCAGATCCGAAAGATCCTCCTTGATTATCCTTTCGTAGGAGGCGTCTTCCGTGGGATCCACCCCTTTGTAGGGGCGCTTGGCCCTGGGATGGACGTAGGCCTCGACCTTCTCGTCGCAACGCATGATGCCTACCTTCGCTCCCGTTTCAACCACCATGTTGGATATCGTCATCCTCCCCTCCACGGAAAGGGAGTCGATCACCTCGCCGTGGAGCTCCAAGGCCTTGTATGTGGCTCCCCTGTGAGTGATCGTGCCCACCATGTGAAGGGCCACGTCCTTCGAGAAGACCCCCTTGGGGAGTGAGCCATCGTAAATCAACTTGATTGTCTGGGGGACCTTGAACCATGTCTGCCCGGTTATCAATGCGGCCGCCAGGTCAGTCGATCCCACTCCTGTCGAGAAGCAGTTGATCGCACCATAGGTGCATGTATGACTGTCCGCCCCGATCACCACATCCCCGGGGAGGGCGTGACCCTGCTCAGGGACCAGCTGATGACAGACCCCATCACCAATATCGTAAAGTGTTCCCCCGTAGCTGGAAACGAAGCCCCGCATCTTGGTGTGGAGGTTCGATACGCCCTCCAGCGGCGAGGGGACGTTGTGGTCGATCACCGCGCAGTAGCGGTCGGGGTCATGGAACCCCTTACCCTCCATCTTGTCGAAAGCGACAATGGTTAGGGGGGTGGTTCCATCCTGACTCATCATGAAGTCCACCGGAGATATCACTATCTGACCAGCGGACACTTCTTCCTTGACGTGATTGGAGAGAATCTCCTCCGAAATTGTACCCATGTATTCACCCTCCTACATTCTCCTCGAGTGTCTCGAACATTCCCTCCTTCCAATCCTGATATATGTAGAAGAGCTCATTCTCGGAAAGCGCCCTCTTCAGGGAAATGGAGGTCTTTCTGACTATCTCGAGTATGGCGGTCGAGGCTTCATCGCTGATATCGATGCCCCTGTCGGCTAGCACCTGTTTTATGGTGGACCTTCCGGAGTGCTTGCCTATGATGATCTTGCGGTCCATACCCACCTCTTCGGGTGAGTAGGGCTCGTAATTGCTGAGGAACTTGAGCACACCGTCCGTGTGTATGCCAGCTTCATGGGCGAAGCAGTTGCTTCCCACGATCGGCTTCCATCCGGGGATCTCCCGATTGGATGCGCGGGCCACATACTCGGCGATCTCACGGAAGCGCTTGGTATCGATACCAGTATCCACGTTCAGGAGATGCTTGGCCGCCATTACCACCTCCTCAAGCGGAGAATTTCCAGTGCGTTCTCCTATGCCCAGCACAGTAGTGCTGATGAATGTTGCACCACCCCTCACGCCGGCGATGGCGTTCGCGGTAGCCATCCCAAAATCATTGTGGGTGTGCATCTCAATTGGAATCTTGACGTAATCCACGAGCACCTTGATGGTCTCAAAGGTGCGCCTGGGTTCGAGTATCCCCAGGGTATCGCAGTACCTGAGTCTGTCAGCCCCAGCTCCCTTCGCGGTCTGGGCGAACTTGATCAGGAACTCCTTGTCCGAGCGGCTGGAGTCCTCGGCGTTTGCCGAGACGTACAGGCCGTGATCCTTGGCATACTCGATACCTTCCACCAGCCGCTCCAGTACCCACTCACGGCTCTTACGCAGCTTGTGCTCTATGTGTATGTCCGATGATGACATGGAAATCGCTACCGCATCGACATCGCAGTCGATGCTGTGGGAAATATCCTCGATCGAGGCGCGGTTCCAGCCAAGAATAGAGGATTCCAGACCAAGGCTGGCGATGCGCTTGATGGATTTCTTCTCATCACCTCCCATGGCCGGAATGCCCACCTCAAGTTGCTGGACGCCGAGCTCGTTAAGGAGCTTGGCGATACGGATTTTCTCGAGGTTGGCAAAGACTATTCCCGCTGCCTGCTCTCCATCCCGGAGAGTGGTATCACATATATTCAGCGGGAACTTGCTGAGCTTCTCATGAACACTCTCTTCACTATGCATCTTCAATCCCTTTCCTCTAACCTGACCTTTTATTGTTGTTTGTGACTCTAATGATCGCAATCAGAAGACCGCTGGGGGCCGATTCTCCCCCTTAAAGGGTCAGTATATCTGGACGTTGCGATTTAAATTAGACATATGGTGAGGCTCGTCGCCCCCCTTGGGACAGATAAAGCTCAGGGAAGGTCTACATTATCAAATAAGATGAAATGAACCTCGTCAATAGAATAATTGAATTCGTACAAAAGCATTTCGGAAAATCGCTTCAGAATCCCTCATCTTGTGTGGTTTACTAGATAGTGCCAGATTTCAATTGTAAAGGGGTGTAAACTCCATATTGATACAATTAAAATAATAGCTGAAAAGGATCTCTCCAGGGGTTAGAGCTAATCCACCTTGAACCGAAGAAGGGCGGCATATCCCCCGATTGACTCCAGTTCTCTGCCGGCATCGTGGTGCTCACTGACCACGACCACCCTTCCCCCTGAGGCCTCGGCGGAACGCATCAACTCATCGAGGTCCCTATGCCTGACTAGGCTATCGAGAATGAGCAGGGCATCCACGGCCCCCATATTCACCGCCTTCTCCACCTCCTTTGTACCGTAGGCAACCAGACCATCCTTGGAGATCTCGGAAAGGACCTGTTCTACAAGCTGGACCTCCATCGCGACCCTGGAATCCTCAAGAACATCGCCCCCGATCCCCTTTTTCATCAGCTCGTTGATGCCCGCCATGCCCGCCTGGCCGGTGTGGAAAACCCTCGCCCTTCCGAAGATCTCCGGAGAGAGCTCTTTGCCGCGTGCGATGAGGGTCTCCTTGGCGAATCCTGGTCCCAGAATGATGACCGGAACGCCCTCGCCGGAGATCTGAATCACCTTTCCTACGATCTCGTCGTAATAGTCGCCCTCACCCTTACTCTCATACATCTTGCCTGATGAAGGGGCAAAGATGTGTGCCACTTCCTGAATTCCGAACTGCCTGAGGACGGCAATGGCCGCCTCGTCGTACTCCAGAGAGACGAACACTATCTTGGGACGCCTGGCGTCCTCTACCGCCCTCCTTACACGTTTCAACTGGGCATCGGTCCATCTCTCCTTGATGATGGAGATTACCTCACCTTCCTGCATGTTGAAGGTGTGATGAGATCCGAGGTCCTGGGGACCTTCCTCTATCACTCCGAGAATCCTGAGACGGTCTTCGAACTCGTGGAACTCCACCTTCTCCACCCTGAGTCCCAGGCGCATCCGCCTCTTCTCTCCCCTCTCAGAGCGTATCTTATCCGCCTTCCCCTCCTCCCGGCGGTATGTGACCGAGAAGACCATGTCCCCTACATTGATGATATTGAATAGGTGCCAGAGATCATCGAGGGAGTCTACCTGCACCTTCACCTCCCCCGTCTTCCGGTCCTGGTGGAGAACCCTCATTGTCTGACAGCAACATCTTGCTCGACATAAATGCTTTTACATTTGGCTCGATGGTCGCCATTGGTGAAATATCGCCTCAACTGCACTCGTTCGACGCCTATTGTCCCTTCTCGGACAATTGACTGATATGTTGTTCCCCATCGTCAAAAAAGGTTAAGTACCTCCTACATTTACCTCAACTTTCTGATGGCACAGTGCTTCCTGATCCTAGAGGACGGAACGGTTATGGAGGGCACTGGCTTTGGTTTTGAGGAAACGACCTATGGGGAGGTTGTCTTCACCACCGGTATGACCGGCTATCAGGAGAGTCTCACAGACCCATCCTATAGGGGCCAGATCCTTATCATGTCATATCCGCTTATTGGTAATTATGGCGTCAACAATTACGATTACGAATCTCCCAAGATCCAGGTCCAGGGGTATGTCGTAAGAGAGAATTGTCCAATCCCAAGCGAAATGTACTCTGGAGATACGATCAATAATTTCCTTCTTAGCAATCGCAAGCCAGGGATATCCGAAGTAGATACTCGATCACTCATCATTGGCATTAGAGAGCATGGAACTCTGAGGGGGGCCATCTCCTTCGAGGACGACGTGGAATCCGTGCTCGAAGAAGTCAGAAGGATACCCTATCCTTCCGAAAGAAACCTGGTAGGTGAGGTATCCACCAAGGAGATCATAAGGTACGAAAAGGAAGGGACAAAAACAGTTGCCCTGATAGATTGCGGGGTGAAGGCGAACATCATTAGGGAACTGAGTAAGAGATTCGCCGTCATCCAAGTACCGTACGACACATCCCCCCATTTCTTCAGGAATGAAGATATCGATGGCATCGTGATCTCCAATGGTCCCGGGGACCCCTCGCATCCGGAGCTCAAGGATACTGTGGTCAAGACCCTGAAGACCTTGAAAGAGGATCTCCCAATGATGGGCATCTGCATGGGCAACCAGCTTATGGCACTGGCCCTAGGAGGAGAGACCTTCAAGATGAAGTTCGGGCACAGAGGGGCCAATCAACCGGTCAGGCTCAATGGACGGGTTTTCATCACCTCGCAGAACCACGGATACGCCGTGAAGGAAGAATCCCTTGATGAATCGGAGATCTTCGTGAACCAGCACAATGTCAACGACAAAACCGTTGAGGGATTGAAACACAGGGAACTGCCCATCTTCACTTCGCAGTATCATCCCGAGGTCTCCCCTGGCCCAGGTGATACCGCTTTCCTTTTCGATGATTTTGTGAAATTGGTGGAGGGACATCAATGAGCAAAAAGGAATACAAAAAGCTCATGGTCATTGGCTCTGGCCCCATAGTGATCGGCCAGGCCGCTGAGTTCGATTTCTCCGGATCACAAGCATGCCAATCTCTCAGAGAAGAGGGATACAAGACAGTCCTGGTGAACTCCAATCCTGCCACCATACAAACCGACCTGGAGATGGCCGATGTCGTTTACATTGAACCCCTTCAACTCTCCTCAATCAAGGAGATAATCAAGAAGGAGAAGGTCGACGGCATACTCTCTGGAATGGGAGGTCAGACCGCCCTTAACATCTGCTCTGAACTGGCCGAGGATGGCACCCTTGACGAGCTCGGGGTCAGCCTGCTGGGCACGCAGCCCGAGGCGATCGCGCTCTCGGAGGATCGCGAGTTGTTCAGGAAGAAGATGCTGGAGATCGGTGAGCCCATCCCCAAGAGTCTTACCTGCAACACCGTCGATGAGGCGATAAAAGCCGTGGAAGGGCTGGGAGGATACCCTGTCCTGATCAGGCCCGCATATACCCTAGGAGGAACGGGAGGAGGAGTGGCCTTCAATGAGGAAGATCTCATCCCAATTGCCGGAAGGGGGTTGATCTATTCCCGCATTCACCAGGTGCTCATTGAGGAGAGCGTACTTGGATGGAAAGAGTACGAGTACGAGGTCATGCGGGATGCGCATGACAACTGCATAATCATATGCAGTATGGAGAACCTCGACGCCATGGGAATTCACACTGGCGAGAGCATTGTGATCGCGCCGGCGCAGACACTCAACGACAAGGATCATCAGCGGCTCCGGACGGCCGCCATCAAGATCATCAGAGCCCTCAAGATCGAGGGAGGATGCAACATCCAATTCGCTTTCAATCCAGAAACGAAGGAGTACAGGGTTATCGAGGTGAATCCAAGGGTCTCTCGGTCCTCTGCTCTCGCATCCAAGGCGACGGGATATCCCATCGCGAGGGTGGCAGCGAAGATAGCTGTGGGCAAGACATTGGATGAGATCCCCAACAGTATCACCGGAATAACCTATGCCGCATTCGAGCCCACCATAGATTACGTGGTCCTGAAGTTCCCCAGATGGCCCTTCGATAAGTTCAGGACAGTGGATAGAAGGATAACCACCCAGATGAAGAGCACCGGTGAGGTGATGGCCATCGGACGCACCATAGAGGAGGGCATCCTCAAGGCCATACGGTCGCTGGAGATCGACAGGTTAGGACTGGAACCTGAGGACTGGAGCGATGAGGAGATCGAAGATGAGCTCGTGAACGCCACCGATCTCCGCCTTTACGTCATGGCTGAAGCACTCAGAAGAGGCATGTCGGTCGAGGAAATCGCGGCCAAGACCAAGTGGGATTCTTTCTTCGTCCTAAAGATCAAGAACATCTTGTTGATGGAGAACCATCTGAAAGAGACAAAAGAACTGGACTTCAGCACCCTGAGGAAGGCGAAGCGTATGGGATTCTCGGATAAGCTGATCGAATCACTGACCGGCATCCCCGAAATGAAGGTGAGGGAGCTCCGCAACGAGATGGGGATCCTCCCAACATACAAGATGGTGGACACCTGCGCTGCCGAGTTCAAGGCTGAGACTCCCTACTTCTACTCCACGTACGAGACCACCTGCGAGTGCAGAACCTCGGACAACAAGAAGGTGGTGATCGTGGGAGGAGGTCCCATCCGGATCGGCCAGGGGATCGAATTCGACTACTGCTGCGTCCACGGGGTCATGGCGCTCCAGGAGGAGAACGTGGATGCCGTTATCATCAATAACAACCCCGAGACAGTTAGCACCGACTACGACATATCCGACAGGCTGTACTTCGAACCTCTGACCCTTGAGGATGTGCTGAACGTCATAGAGAAGGAGAAGGCCCATGGCGTGATCCTGCAGTTTGGAGGTCAGACTGCGGTCAACCTGGCGATCGATCTGGAGGAGGTGTTGAAGGGCACCAAGACCGAGATCCTGGGCACCTCTCCATCAGACATGGATGTGGCTGAGGATAGGAAGCTCTTCTCAGCCATGATGAATAAACTGGGTATCAAGCAGCCGGAAGCGGGGACTGGGCACTCTTTCGATGAGGTGAAGAATATCGCTGCCCGCATAGGTTATCCAGTCCTGGTTCGTCCCTCCTATGTACTGGGAGGAAGGGCCATGGAGATCGTGTACAACGAGCGTGAGCTGGAGACCTATGTTGCCACCGCGGTCAAGGTCTCCCGGAAGCACCCCATCCTGGTTGACAAGTACCTGTCGCATGCCATCGAGATCGATGTCGATGCTGTGGCTGATGGAGAGGATGTGTTCATCGGGGGCATTCTGGAGCACATAGAGGAGGCAGGCGTTCATTCTGGGGATGCCACGATGATATTGCCCCCCCAGACGGTTCCAGAGAGCATCATCAAGAAGATCGAGAAGATCACCATCCAGGTGGCCAAAGCGCTGAAGATCAAGGGCTTGATGAACCTACAGCTGGCCGTCAAGGACGGGGAGGTGTACATACTAGAGGCGAATCCCAGGGCCAGCAGGACCATTCCCATCATTTCTAAGGCAATAGGCATTCCGCTGGCGAAAGTAGCGACCAAGGTCATGCTGGGCCGTACTCTCAAGGAGATGGGGCTGGTGGGAACGGTACGCTGTGAACACGTGACCGTCAAGGCGTCAGTCTTCCCGTTCCTCAAGCTGCCCGGTGTAGACAGCATACTGGGACCCGAGATGAAAAGCACGGGAGAGGTCATGGGCATTGATGCTGACTATGAGGCGGCGGTCTACAAGGCTATGATCTCAGCGGGTAACAAGCTGCCCAAGGAGGGGAGCGTGTACATCACCGTCTCGGACAACGACAAGGAAACCATCCTGCCAGTGGCCAAGGAGCTTTTCGAGATGGGTTTCAAGATCTATGCGACCAAGGGAACCTCGACCTACCTCAGGGAGAACGGGCTGCAGACAACCACAGTTTACAGGATCAGCGAGAACGTCCCGCCCGACGCTTTGGGACTGATGAGGCGGGGAGAGATCCACCTGATCATTAACACGCCCACCGAGTCATCGGGTGCAAGGAGGGACGGCTACATGATGAGGCGCCTGGCTGTGGAGCTGGAGATACCGTTCATTACCACCATTCCGGGAGCAAGGGCGACCCTAGGAGCGATAAAGAGGGCCAGGAAGGGGGACATAGGCGTCAATGACCTTGCCCACTACCACTGCCGTTCTGGTTACGCTCGGTCCGAGCCGTGAGAAGGATTCCCACCAGGATCATCATTCCTCCGACAAGCACGTAGACAGAGGGTATCTCATCCAGAAGCATTGCTGCCAGTAAGATCGCTCCTACCGGTTCCCCCAAATAGGAAACGGAGATTACCGAGGCGCTCAGATACCTCAGGGAGAAGTTGAAGAGCAGGTGCCCCATAATGGTCGAGATCACAGCCAGTCCTAGAAATATGAGCAACTCACTGGCGGGCATGGGCCACATGACCTGACCGGTGATGAAGGCAGCTGCCAGCAGGACGAGGGCGCAAGAGGAGAATACCACGAACACATAGGTGATTATGGATACCCTCTGCCTCAGCACCCTGCCCAACAGGAGGTAGGCCGAGAAGAAGACCCCGCTGATCAGGGCTATGATGTCCCCGTCGATGTTCCCTCCTCCTAGATCCCCCAAGGTTATGATGCCCAGTCCGCTCATGCCTGCCAATATGCCAATCCCAACAGCCCTCTTGGTATCCTTGAGGATCAGGATGGAGATTATCCCAACGATGACTGGGTGACATGTGGCTAGAAGTATTGCGCTGGCCACTGTGGTCATCTTCACAGCTGTGATGTATGCGTAGAAGTGCGCCGCCAGTATCGCGCCTATCAGTATGAGTATGCCCATGTCCCGCTGGGACATTGTGCGAATCTCATACCTGGATGTTATAGCGGCAAAGGGTAGAAGTATGATCGAAACCAAGAGCATCCTGTAGGCCGCTATGACCAGAGGGGGCGATTCACTCCATCTGATGAAGATTGAGGCAAATGAGACGCCCACGATCGCCACCGCGATCCCCACATAGGGGATGGAGGGCGGCATCTCGCTCCGGTCTTTGGACATGAGATCCCTTTCAGTGGATCAGGATGCTCTTGACACCCCTGCATTCCTTGATCTTCGGAAGCATTTCAGGTGGTACCGGAGTTTCGGTGATGACGTACAGTCTGGGCTCATCGCTCATCTCCGGGTCATCGACCAAAGCCTGCCTGATGCTTATGCCGGCATCTGCCATCGCCCCCGCCACATCGGCAAGGATTCCTGGAGTCTGGGCATCATCTGGAATGATCTCGATGGAGCTCCCTCCGAGCAGGGACGCGACCTCCGAGAACAGCGGAGTCGAACGAAGGTTAGAGAATAGGTTGAACAAAGAAGGATCGGATTGAATGGTCTCCAGGGCGGCCTTTACCACCCTGCGATCCACGCCCGCGGCCCTTCCAAGGGCGGTATCGCTGAGCTCTATCTCTCCGCACCATGCCCTTCCATCGTGAACTCTCAGGCCATGCTTCAGAAGGAGCTTCGCTACCTTCTCCTGGGATGGAAAACGCTCGAAATGCTCCATGCGCTTGTTCATGTACCTCCTATCAAATTCATTGGATAAATGATTTCCCGAATTTGTTCAACAGAGGCCAATAGAATACTCTTATGAATGATTTCATCGAAATTATCAGGCGATGATACTGGACGAGATTCACGAAACCCATGAAAGATGTGATCCCCAGTCAGCGTGGGCAGGACGAGTTCAACTATCAATCGAATTGTATTCACATTCACGGAAAAACATTAAATACGTGCTAGATATTGTCTAGCACACTAAGAGGTGATCGTGTGCTCGGAAAAAGCGTGCGAATGGAACGCATAATGGACCGGAACTCCGGTAATGCAGTAATCGTGCCCCTGGACCACGGATTATCCATGGGGCCAATAGAAGGTATAATCGACATCAAGAGCACGATCGACGCCATCTCAATCGGTGGTGCAACAGCGGTCGTGGAGCACAAGGGCATCGTCCCCTATGGTCACCGCACTTTTGGAAAGGACATCGGACTCATAGTCCATCTATCGGCGAGCACCTCGCTCGCGCCCGACCCCAACGCAAAAGTGATCGTCACCACCGTGGAGGAAGCCATCAAGATGGGGGCTGACGCAGTGTCCATCCATGTCAACATCGGATCTGAGACCGACGTCCAGATGCTGGCTGACATGGGCACCATCTCCAGGAAGTGCAACGAATGGAGCATGCCTTTGCTGGTGATGATCTATCCCCGCGGCCCGAACATCAAGAATCCCTTCGATGTCGACCTGGTCAAGCACTGTGCCCGCGTAGCCTCGGAGCTCGGGGCAGATCTGGTGAAGACCAACTACACGGGCGATCCGGACACCTTCAAGGAGGTGGTCAAGGGAGCCCTCGCGCCGGTGGTGATAGCTGGCGGTCCCAAGATCGATTCGGATGAGAAGCTACTTCAGATGGTCAAGGACTCGATCGAGTCAGGGGGAAGGGGAGTGTCTATAGGAAGAAATATATTCCAGCACAGGAACATAACCGGAATAACCAAGGCCGTCTCCAGCATCGTGATCCACGAGGCGGAGGTGGACGAGGCCTTGAAGTTCATCAAGTGATCAGATGAAAAAAGCTGGAATGGGGAAGCTGCTCCTGGTGAGGGCTGATCTCCCCGAGACCTATGAGGACAGGAAGAGAATGGTCTCTTCCGCCCTGGAGTACGGCTTCGTGGACATCCTGATAAGAGAAGGCGATGAGGAGCTGACAAGACTGGGGAGGTACGACGCCTTCGTGGTGAGCGGTCAGGACATTCTACTCGATGGAGAGAGGATCGGTCAGATCGTTGAGATCGCATCTTCCGAGGACCTGGATAAGGCCTCCTCTTTGAAGGGGAAGGTTGAGAACATAGTCGTGAAGGCCAGCGACTGGAAGGTTATCCCGCTGGAGAACCTAATAGCGGACTTCCAGCGTTCCAACACCAAGCTGCTGGCCGTCGCCACCTCTCCCCAGGAAGCAAGGCTATTCTCCGAAACACTCGAGGTGGGGGTCGACGGAATAGTGATCGAATGCGAGCCAGGCGATCTGAAGGAGTTTCTCCCGGAGACGATCGAGGCGGGAGCGATCGACCTGCAATCGGCCAAGGTGACTCGGATCAAGCCCCTGACCATGGGGGACAGGGTCTGCGTGGACACATGCTCCTTGCTGAGAGTCGGAGAGGGGATGCTTGTGGGATCGCAATCATCCTGCCTTTTCCTAATCGCTTCCGAGAGCGTGGAGAGCGAGTACGTCGCGGCAAGACCCTTCAGGGTGAACGCCGGAGCGGTGCACGCCTACATCCTGACCCCTGGAGGAAGAACGCGTTACCTGAGCGAGATAGGAAGCGGAGACGAGGTCCTGGCGGTAGACCCCGATGGAAAAACCAGATCGGTGGTGGTAGGCCGCTCAAAGGTGGAGAGAAGACCTCTCCTGCTCATCGAGGCGGAAGTGAAGGGGCGCAGCTACTCCACCATTGTTCAGAACGCAGAGACCATCAGGCTCTCCACCGCTGAAGGTGCGGTATCCATATCGGACCTTCAGGTAGGCCAGGAGGTCCTGGTGAGGCTGGAGGAGGGGGGCCGGCACTTCGGCACCGCCATCAAGGAGACCATCGGGGAGAAATGATCTGCGCTTCCATATTTGAGGCGGACATCGAGGCCGCAATCAGAGCCGCAAGAGAGGCAGAAAGGCGCCGAGCTGATCTGATCGAGATCAGATTCGATCTGATGGAGCACATCCCGGAGGACCTCTCACCATTCGAAGAGCTGGAAGTGCCCACAATAGCTACTTTGAGGACCGAGGATCAGGGCGGTCGTTTCTCCGGGACCACGGAGCAAAGATTGGCCTTCTTCAAGAGGGCGGCAGAGCACTTCGACCTCATCGACCTGGAGCTCGGTTCTGGAATCATTCCAGATCTCAGAGGACGGGGTGCCAGGATGATCTGTTCCGTACATCGTTTCGATCCTGGATCTTCGGTCAACGAGATACTGGATCTAATGGAGGCTGAGGACTGTGATCTCGTAAAAGGGGCATTCATGGTGGATTCCATATCAGACCTCCATGCCCTCCTGGTTGCCTCCAGGGTCTTGATGGAAAGGGGGAGGGAGTTCATCCTCATCGGAATGGGTGAGCTGGGAACCATCACCAGAATCAGGACCTGCGAGCTGGGTTGCGCCTTCACCTACGCGTCCCTCGAGAAGGGTAAGGAGGCTGCCCCGGGCCAACTGGATGTTTTGACGCTTCGGAGTCTTTCAAGGGGAATGATCACCGGCATAACTGGCCATCCGCTCTCCCACTCTCTCTCGCCCGAAATGCACCAAGCCGCCTTCGAGCACCTGGGGATAAGTGGAATCTACCTTAGATTCCCGACTGATTCGGGTGAGCTGGATAAACTCATGGAGATCGTCAGGGAGATGAGGATAAGGGGCATCAATGTGACCATACCCCACAAGGAAGCCATCATTCCACTTCTGGACGATTTCGATGACTCGGTGAAGAAGACGGGAGCCGTGAACACGGTGGTGAACAAGAACGGCCGACTGGTCGGCATGAACACCGACGTCGATGGAGTGGCTGGTACCTTTGCCAACGCAGGGATCTCGCCCAAGGGAAAGAGGGCTCTGGTCCTGGGGGCGGGGGGTGCGGCCAAAACCTGCTGCTCATTCCTGATCGAAAACGGAGCCCGGTTGTCGGTCGTGAACCGAACCCCGGAGAGGGCTGAAAGGCTGGCGCAGATATTCCCGGGGACGGAGGTTCTCTCGGAAGAGGGAGCGCTGAACGCAGAATTTGACATCGTGGTCAACTGCACACCCCTGGGAATGAGGGGATTCCCTACCGAACTGCCTATCGACCCAGGAATATTCCGGGAAGGTCAGTTCGTGATGGATACCATCTACAATCCGCCTTGCACCCGGTTCCTCGCAGAGGCGGAAAAAAGGGGCGCCTTCACCAGGTCTGGAATCGAAATGTTAATCTATCAGGCAATCTCTGCTTTTGAAGTCTGGACTGGTTTGTCACCGCCCTACGAGGTGATGGCCAAGGCACTGAGGGAAGAGTTGGAATGAAAGGGGAGGCTGTCTGTCACGGAGCGGCCACCATTGTCAACGCCATAGCCCATGGCAAGGGGGCCGCCTTTGGGATCGATCTTCGCACCAGTGCGGAGGTAGAGCTCATTCCAGATGGGGAGATAGAGCTCATAATGGAGGAGAAAGAGAACCCCTCCCTTGCGATAAGATGCTTCGAGAACGTTCTCTCGCTGTTCGCACCCAACGAGTACATGGGCGCGGTGATTCGAACCAGATCAAACATCCCCATCTCCAGAGGGTTGAAGAGCAGCAGCGCCGCGGCCAACGCGATCGTGCTGGCCACGCTGAACGCCCTGGAGGTCGAGGTTGACCCGCTGGACGCGGTGAAGATAGGGACCAAGAGCGCGGTGGAGGCTGGTGTCTCGGTCACAGGGGCTTTTGATGACGCGGCGGCCTCACTTCTTGGCGGTGTGGTGGTAACCGACAACGAAAGGGAGATTCTTCTCAAGAGAGACCGTCTACCGGATGACATCAAGGTCCTACTTCACATCCCCGAATTCAAGATCAGGAAGCGCGACCTTCCACTGGCGCGGATAAGGTCCTTGGCCCCAATAGCAAAGACGGCACTCGACCTCGCCATGGAGGGCGAATACTTCTGGGCGATGACACTCAACGGAATATGCTACTCAGCCGCGTTGGGTCTGGATCAGGAACTTGCTATGGAGGCAATGCACAAAGGAGCACTTGCCGCCGGCGTCTCGGGAACTGGTCCAGCAACAGCCATATTGGTGAACGGAGATGTAGTGGACGAGCTGCTCGCAGACCTAGATTCCTGGGAACTGAGGGTGGTCGAACTATATCAGGGGGATTCGTCGTGAGACTGAAGGTGATGCCAGGAGATGTGGAAGGGGCTATTCCAGCCTCGCCTTCCAAGAGCTATTCCCACAGAGTCATGATCCTGGGAATGATGGCGCACGGAACCTCAGTTCTGAAGAGGGTGCTGCTGAGCGACGACACGCTTTCCACTCTTGGAGCGGTGAGACAGTTCGGGGCCAGGGTATTGGTGAAAGGGGACACCTGTCGGATCAAGGGCGGCCACATTCAATGTCCCGTTGACCCCGTGGACGCGGGCAACTCGGGGACCACCATACGACTGCTCACGGGCGTGGCATCGCTGCTGCCATGCACCACCGTGCTCACCGGAGATAGCAGCATCCGTAGGAGGCCCATGGGTCCTCTCATCGACGCGCTCCAGGAGATGGGCGTGACCTGCATCCCGACCCAGGCTGAGGGCAGAGCCCCGCTGATGGTCAGGGGACCGAACTGTGGGAGGATAGCCCATATCAGGGGAGATGTCAGCTCCCAGTTCATCTCATCACTTATCATGTCATCACCGCTGAAGGATGTGGACACAGAGATAGTGCTCACCTCCCCCCTCATATCCTCGCCATACGTGGACATCACCATCGAGCTGATGGAACGGTTCGGGAGCGAATGTGAGATTACAGAAGAGGGATTCAGTGTGTCGGGCGGCCAAAGATACATGCCAATAACGTTTGAGGTTCCCGGAGATTTCTCCTCAGCGGCATTTCCCCTGGTCTCCGCAGCGCTAAGTGGCAAGGTAACGGTCACCGGACTTACCGAGAAGACGAAGCAGGGAGACAGAGCAATTCTGGACATCCTAGAGGCCTTTGGCGCCATCGTAAAGCGGAGGGAGAGGGAGATTGAAGTCTGCTCCTCCGATCTACAGGGTCAGGAAGTTGATCTTTCGAGCTGCCCGGACCTGTTTCCTGTTATTGCGGTTCTCGCAGCATGTTCTACTGGAAGGTCAGTATTATGCAATGCAAGTCATCTTCGTCATAAGGAAAGCGACAGAATTCGTACGACAGTGGATATGCTTAGAAAGATGGGAGCAAAGGTTGAAGAGAGAGAAGATGGTTGCATCGTGGATGGCCCCAACAGGCTCAGGGGGGCAGTTATCGATCCCCACGGTGACCACAGAATACTGATGGCTGCCTCGGTTGCGGCCCTGGTTGCCGAGGGAGATACCATCATAGGGGATGGAGACTGCTATGCCGTCTCCTACCCCAGCTTCGTGCAGGACATGGTAACGCTCGGAGCAAGGATCGAGGTGATGGAATGAACACCATCGGAACCGTATTCAGGATCACCCTTTTCGGGAGCAGTCATGGTCCAGCAGTGGGCTGCACTGTAGATGGATGCCCGCCCGGAATTCCCATCCGGAGGGAGGACATCGAGGGCGACCTCTCTCTGCGAAGGCCGGAGCCGGGAATCGGCACCCCAAGAAGGGAAGAGGACACCTTGGAAATCATCTCAGGTGTGGTAGACTCAATGAGCACTGGCACGCCCATCACCATCACCATCGCCAACCGGGATGTGGATAGTTCCAAATACATCAAGTTCAAGAGGATTCCCAGACCAGGTCACGCGGACTTTCCGGCGATGATCAAGTATGGGGAGGCACACGATATCAGAGGTGGCGGACAGTTTTCGGGAAGGATGACCGCCCCCATAGTGGCCGCGGGAACCGTTGCCAAAGCCCTCCTCTTGACCATAGGGGTCGAGGTGGCAGCCTACACCCATTCCATAGGAGGAGTGGTCGACGATGAGCCCCACGGCCTCCAGCAGATCCTGGAGGAAAGCAGGAATAACTCGATAAGGGCGGCGTCACCCGAGAGGGCCCGATTGATGAAGGACGAGATAATCTCCGCCGCACAGGAAAGCGATAGTGTGGGTGGATCCATCCAATGTCAGTGCGAAGGTCTGCCCGTTGGAGTGGGTGAGCCATTCTTCGACACGATGGAGGGAGAGATCTCGAAGATGCTGTTCTCAATCCCGGGTGTGAAGGGAGTGGAGTTCGGATCCGGCTTCCGGGCGGCGGGCATGAGGGGTTCAGAGCACAACGACCCCTACGCGGTCCTCGAAGGGCAGGTGATCACGGTCACCAACCATCACGGAGGGGTACTGGGTGGACTGTCCACCGGAATGCCGCTCATGATCGGGGTGGGATTCAAGCCCACCGCCTCAATCGCCAAGGAGCAGAGGAGCGTGGACCTTACCACGCTGAGGGAGACCGATCTCAGGATCGAGGGAAGGCATGATCCATGCATCGTTCCCAGGGCCGTGGTGGTGGTCGAGGCTGCCGTGGCCATTGTATTAGTCGACCTGTGCTTAAGGGGTGGTTTTCTTGGATGAGCTGACCGCACTCAGGGAGAGGATAGCATCTGCCGATCGTAGGATCTTGGAGATCCTGTCCGAGAGGGACCAGGTGGCCCGTGAGATCGGTCGCTACAAACTCGCAAATAACCTTCCCATCAGAAACCTGGAGGTCGAGGCTAAGGTTGCGGAGAGGTACCTGGACCTGGCCAGAGAGCTAGGGATAGGAGAGAGAACGGCGGTGGATCTGGCTCGGGTGACTATCAAGGACGCCGTTGAGGTCCAGAGCCAGATCATGAAGCCTTCAGTGCCTAAGAGCGTCCTAGTGGTCGGCGGTGCGGGAAAGATGGGCACCTGGCTCAGCCACTATTTCCATTCGAGAGGACACCATGTCATAATCCTCGACCCTGCTGGGGTCAGCGATTTCGAAAGGGTGTCATCTCTTCAGGAAGATATCGGTAGATTTGATGTGATAGTCGTGGCGACGCCCATGTCCAAGATGGGTGCGGTCCTACGGGAAATCGTTGACCTTCAGCCCCAGGGCGTGATATTCGACATAGCTTCCATCAAGACCCCGATCATTCCTCTGTTGAGGGAATCGGCATCCAGAGGGATCAAGGTGTGCAGCGTCCATCCCATGTTCGGCCCCGATGCGGTTTCGCTCTATGACCGTAACGTCCTCATTTGCGATTGCGGGTCCCGCGAGGCTGTTATGGAAGGAAAACAGCTGTTCGAGGGGACGGGAGTCTTGATGCTGGAGGTGGAGGTGGAAAGACACGACGAGCTGATGTCGTTCGTGCTCGGGTTGAGCCACGCGGTGAGCCTTGCCTTCTTCAAGGCACTGGCTGAATCTGGTTTCGATCATGAGACCCTGGAAAGGGCCGCGTCCACCACCTTCAGGAAGCAGATGGATACATCCAGGGACGTGGCATTCGAGAATCCTGAGCTTTACTTTGACATACAGAACCGGAATCCCCATGCCATAAGGGCGCTCGAGCTCCTGGGGGATGCCGTGGACCGGATAATGGAATCCGCGGTGGATGGCAAAAGAGAATCATTTACCAAGATCATGGAAGATGGAAGGGAATACTTCGGAGGGAATTGAGTGAGTAATATGCAGGTTGCAGTTCTAGGTGCGACCGGAATGATCGGTCAGAGATTCATACAACTTCTGGAGGGGCACCCGTTCTTCGAGATCAACGGGCTCTATGCCTCAGAGAGATCGGATGGCAAGAGGGTCTCCCAGGTGCTCAAGATCAAGGACTACGAATTCGATCAGGAGACCCTGGAAACGGAGATCAAGCAGATAGATGTGAAGAAGATCGCCGAATCCTGCCGGATCGCCTTCTCTGGGCTTCCCTCTGAGATCGCCCGAGATATCGAGCAGGACCTCGCCGACAAGGGAGTGGCGGTGTTCTCCAATGCATCCTCCCACCGTATGAGGGATGACGTGCCTCTGCTGATACCAGAGGTCAACCCCGATCACCTGGAGGTGATCAGGTCCCAGAAGACATTCGGCGACGGAGGCTTCATCGTGACCAACGCGAACTGCTCCACCACAGGTATCGCACTTCCGCTCAAAGCCTTGGATGACGCCTTCGGCCTGAAATTGGTCTGCGTCTCCACCTACCAGGCACTATCAGGTGCGGGATATCCAGGAGTTCCATCTCTTGACATAATCGGGAATGTGCTGCCCTATATCAAGAGCGAGGAGGAGAAGATGGAAATGGAGATCCTTAAGATGCTGGGCATTCTTGAGGATGGAAGGGTGCGATTCGCCGACTTCGACATGCTGGCGAATTGCGTCCGGGTTCCGGTGATCGATGGTCATCTTGAGTCGCTTACCATGACCTTTGTAGAAGATCCCGATCTGGATGAGGTCGCCTCCGCGCTTTCCGAGTTCAGGGCGGATCCCCAGCACCTTGAACTGCCCACTGCTCCCATAGAGCCTATCATCGTCCGTGACGAGGTGGACCGCCCTCAACCGGCTCTCGACGCGTATGCTGGGGAGCCTGAGAGAGCGAGAGGTATGGCGGTGACCGTCGGAAGATTGCGTAAAAAGGATATGTATTTCAAGGCATTCGCACTTTCTCACAATACCCTTAGAGGCGGAGCAGGAGGTTCAGTCCTCAATGCGGAGTTAGCCGTTGAGAAGGGTTACCTGAGGTGATTGATTGAAGACCTACCGGGAGATCAACGAGAGGATCGAGAAGGGGGAGGCCGTGGTCATGACCGCTGAGGAGGTCATCGGCCTGGTCGAATCCCAGGGCGTCAAGGAGGCAGCGAAGGAAGTCGATGTTGTAACCACTGGAACCTTCGGCGCTATGTGTTCTTCGGGCGCGTTCCTCAACTTCGGCCACTCTGAACCTCCGATCAAGATGCAGAAGGTCTGGTTGAACGGTGTGCCCGCCTACACGGGCATGGCGGCCGTTGACGCCTACATTGGAGCTACGGAGCTCAAGGAAGAGGACAACATGCATTACGGCGGGGCTCACGTGATCGAGGATCTGATATCCGGCGAGGTCTTGACCCTGAGGGCTACCTCCTACGGTACGGATTGCTACCCAAGAAGGGAGATCGAGACCTCGATCACCTTGGACATGATGAACCAGGCCTACCTGTTCAATCCCAGGAACGCTTACCAGAACTATGCGGTGGCCACGAATTCCACCGACCGCATCCTCTTCACATACATGAGCAAACTCCTTCCCAACTACGGCAACGCTACCTTCAGCAACGCGGGGCAATTATCTCCTCTGATGAACGATCCGACATGCCGCACGATCGGGATAGGTACCAGGATATTCCTGGGAGGAGGTGTCGGCTACGTAAGTTGGGAGGGCACCCAGTTCTCAACCACCGCCCCTGTGAAGAACGGTGTACCCACCAGACCGTCGAGGTCGATCGCGGTCATAGGCGATCTCAAGAAGATGAACACCGAGTACATCAGGGCACTGACACTCCACGGATACGGGATATCACTTGCTGTAGGTCTTGGCGTTCCCATTCCAATACTTGACGAGGAGATGATGAAATCGGTGGCCATTAGAGACGAAGACATCTTCGCTCCGGTCTTCGATTACTCCGTCCAGTCAAGGAGCAGGAAGGTTCTGAAGGAGGTATCATACGCCGAACTCAGGAGCGGTCACATCGAGCTTTTCGGCAAGGATGTGAAGACCTCCTCCCTGTCCAGCTACTACAAGGCCCGGCAGATTGCGAACGAGTTGAAGAAGAGTATCGAGAAGGGTACCTTCTTGCTCTCGGAACCCGTGCAGCCCCTGCCCTCGGAGGAGAGTACAAAGCCTCTCGAGATACGGTCCAAAGAGGGGGTGAAGATATAACCAAGCGCAAGTTCCTGATGAGCTTCTCCCCTTCCATAGTGAACGAGCCCATCACCTTCAGGATGGTGAAGGACTACGACCTCATGCTGAACATCCTTAGAGCGGGTGTGGACGAGCGCGGCGGCAAGCTGGTGATCGAGATTGAGGGCAAGCCATCCCAGATAAAGAAGGGGGTGGGCTATCTCGAATCATCCGGCGTTGAGGTGAAAGAGCTCAACGAGTACGTGAGCAAGGACGAGGAAAAGTGCACGAGCTGCGGTGCATGCATCTCTATTTGTCCAGCCGAGGCGTTCGAGATGTTGAAGGAGACATACAAGGTCGAGTTCCTCAAGGACCGGTGCATCGCCTGCGGCCTTTGCATCGACGTGTGCTCGCCGAATGCCATGAAGCTGAAGTTCTGATGAAATGCTGGAGAGAGCGCACTTCGAGATCGGCGAGACCGCCGTTACCATCCTGGCCGAAAAAGATTATATCCCTTTAGCCCAGCAGAATATTTTCGATACCAGAGAGATCATTCTCCGCAAGATACGCCGCGATCCTCTATTCAGGAACACACTTGAACCTTACGAATCCGATGAAGACGATCACCCCCTTATACGAAGGATGTGCGACGCATCGGCAAAGGCATGGGTGGGCCCCATGGCTACAGTTGCCGGAGCCGTGGCACAAGAGGCTGTCGAAGCCATGTTTTACGCTGGGGCAAAGACGGCAGTTGTGGATAATGGTGGGGACATCGCCATGGTGCTGGGACAGGAATTAATGGTGGGCATCTACAGTGGTGAGCATTTCCCAAACCTCGGTTTCAAATGCGTTCCCAGAGATGGTCCCTTTGGGATGTGCAGCTCATCAAGGACTTTAGGACCTTCCATATCTTTCGGAAAGACGGATATCGCCACCGTAATCAGCAAGGATGTGCTACTCGCAGATGCATGCGCCACTGCCCTTGGCAACTGGGTGGAAGAGTGTTCAGATGAGGCGCTAAGAAAGGCTTTGGATAAGGTCTGCGCCATTGATGCTGTGGAGGGCGCCCTCATCATTGCTGGTGAGCATTTGGCCATGAAGGGGTCTCTTCCTCAGTTGGTCAGAGTGGAAAGCGGGGAGCACCTGATTACCAAGAGGGTGCTCAACGTGGATGATTAATAGCCATTGAACTCAACCCGCTTATTAGTCAAGATAGACACTTCCACTTGGCTCGTAGAGGGACTATTTGACAGTTGTGGGTGAGAATTCCAAGTATCATCATCGCGATGGTAGCCAATAATCACTCTCACTGCAATTCAAATGGTCTGGCGGAGTTGTTCTAAAATTGTGATTAATTAAAGCAAATTTTTTATTTTCATGTCGAATCAACTCGTGATCGACATGTTAGAGAGTTCATGCTATGCAAGCGGGCGAAACTTTGCATCAATTAAGAGGAACATGAGGAGGGGATACCAATGGATCTCGTACAGATAGGTCTACCCTTAATAGCAGTAGCGTGGCTCGTCCAGCTGTTCTTTTCTTTCAAAGGGAAGAACGACATCAGACCCGAATTCATCATTTTGTACATGGTGGGAGTGCTCCTCCTTGTGATCCAGGATTCCACCGTTGGCCTGACAGTATGGTCATACTTGGAGATAGGAACCCTGGTAGCAGCTGGGCTGGTGCTTGTAAGACGATTGTGGATAAAAGATCAAGTGAACTAACTATTTGACGGTATCTGTTATTAGAAAGATGGGTTCCCAAGTCGAAACGGGGATAGCATCCAGCGTAATATTAATACACTTCAGGCTGCAATAATTTCTTAGATTTATCTAGAGAGTTGATCCAATGTCGTTATTGGAATACAAACCAGGAACGAGATTTCCTGGGAAAATTGGACGAACAATAGAAAGATCAAGCCCGGCCTGGCCCGAACCTCTTCGAGCCCAGGAAGGCTCTCCGAACATACTATTCGTAATATTGGATGACACTGGATTCGGTCAGCTCGGTTGCTACGGAAGCCCCATCGAGACCCCGAATCTGGACGAGCTTGCGGCCAATGGCCTTCTTTACAACAACATGCACACCACGGCTCTATGCTCACCCACCCGTTCTTGCGTTCTGACCGGTCGTAATCATCACTCGAACAGCATGGCGGCAATAACCGAGACCTCAACGGGATTTCCCGGATACAACGGTTACATTCCCTTTGAAAACGGATTCCTCTCGGAAATGCTTCTACAAAATGGATACAATACCTTCGCGGTAGGGAAATGGCATCTTACCCCCTCTGATCAGGTCTCGGCTGCCGGGCCCTACGACAGATGGCCTCTTGGACGTGGTTTCGAGAGATACTACGGTTTCCTGGGTGGGGATACGCACCAATACTACCCAGACCTGACCTATGACAACCATCGGGTGGCACCTGAAAAGACTCCTGAAGAGGGATATCACCTAACTGAAGACCTGGCTGAGAAAGCCATCTCCTTCATAGCGGACTCCAAGCAGGTCGCGCCAAACAAGCCGTTCTTCCTATACTTCGCCACGGGCGCAATGCATGCTCCCCATCACGTCCCCAAAGAATGGGCTGACCGCTACAAGGGTTTGTTCGATGACGGTTGGGAGGCCTATCGAGAAAAGGTGTTTTCGCGTCAGAAAGAGCTGGGAATCGTTCCACCTGGGGCGGAGCTCTCCAGGCATGATCCTGACGTTCCAAGATGGGATTCATGCTCACCTGAGGAGAAAAGGCTGTATGCTCGAATGATGGAGGTCTTCGCTGGCTTCCTCTCCCACACCGACCACCAGATCGGTAGACTGATAAGTTTCCTGAAGGACATCGGAGAGTTCGAGAACACCCTGATAATGGTCCTTTCTGACAATGGTGCGAGCTCGGAGGGAGGTCCTCAGGGATCCGTGAACGAGAATCTGTTCTTCAACTTCGTTCCTGAGTCGCTGGAAGAGAACCTGGCAGCCCTCGAGGAGCTGGGCGGTCCCAAGTACTTCAATCACTACCCATGGGGATGGACATGGGCAGGTGACACCCCGTTCCGACGGTGGAAGAGGGAGACCTACCGTGGGGGGACCAGTGATCCGTTCATCGTCTGCTGGCCAACGGGAATCAAGGCCAGGGGAGAGGTTCGTACCCAGTATGCACATGCGATAGACATGGTGCCAACTGTGCTCGAGACACTTGGATTGGAGCCTCCGACTAGCATCAAAGGAGTATCCCAGTCCCCTATTGAAGGGGTAAGCTTTGCAGATACCTTTGACCGTCCTGAAGCGCCGAGCAAGCACGTGACCCAGTATTTCGAGATGATCGGACATCGGGCCATCTATCATGAAGGCTGGAGGGCGGTATGTCCTTGGCCAGGTCCATCATTCAAGGAAGCTGACCTGAGCTTCGGCTCACCCATCTCAGAGGACAAGCTTCTGGAACTCGATGTCAAGCACTGGGAACTATACTGCATCAAAAAGGACTTTGCAGAAAATCACAACCTGGCCGCCGAGAACCGGGCCAAGTTGATCGAGCTGATCGCAATGTGGTACGTGGAGGCGGGCAAGTACAATGTGCTTCCCATTGATGGGAGAGCGCAACAGCGCTTCGCTGAAGAGAGGCCCATGATCGCACCTGATCGCAATATCCACACTTACTACCCTCACACCCAGGATGTGCCCATGAATGCGGCTGTCAAAATAACGAACAGACCTCATAGCGTCATCGCGGATGTCGATATACCTCCCGGCGGAGCCGAAGGAGTGTTGGTCTCCCAAGGCGGTATCGACGGTGGCTACGCATTGTATGTGAAGGATGGGAAACTGAGATATGTCTACAATTATGTGGGACGCAACATCTACCACATCGAATCCGATATTCCAGTGCCGGAAGGACATCATCAGCTTCGCTACGAGTTCGAGGTCACTGGGGAACCGGACATTCTAAAGGGAAAGGGTGCACCGGGTGTCGGTAAGCTCTACATTGACGGTAAGCTGGTCGGAGAGGCGGAAATGCCTGTGACCACCCCCATACTACTCGGATTGTCCGGTGGAGTTGCAGTCGGAAGAGACGAGGGTTCACCCGTCACTGATAGGTATAGGCCGCCCTTCCCATTCACCGGCAAGCTGTACAGTGTGAAGCTGGATGTGAGTGGCGAATTGATAAGGGACGCCGAGGCCGAAATGC
>DATKXF010000056.1:0-8833 GCA_035529155.1 Methanomassiliicoccales archaeon
GATCGAGGAAGAACGGTCCTTGGAAAACATCATGATGAGGGCAAGGATGCGAGATAGGCTTGTCAATCTGGCATCCAAGAGGGGTCCGGAATTCCTCTCTCCTAGATGGCTTTGCATGTGCAATGAATTCCTTTGGCACGAGATCGCAGCTTCCGATTCCACTCCAGAACTGATCGAGGCTGACTTCGCAGAGTGGTTGGTGAGGAGGGTGGGCGCTGAAGATATCCTATGAGGCGGCTTTCCTGTGGCTGGTTGACAATCTAGCCAGCCTTAGAGCCCCTTCCATCTTCAAGAGGGTTTTCCAGCCGAAGAAAGACCCCCTAGCTGAAAGATGGCTCCTTTCAAAGAATCTGAATTGGTCGGACATCATGGGAGCTTCCTGGGCCCTGTTCATCATAATGGGCGGCATGTCAGTCATGATTCTGATGGTGAATCTAACGATGAATCTGGACCCTGTAATTCTATTGGCTCTGATGCTCTCCCCCCTAATCGTCGCCGCCATCTTCTCCAATGTTCCGAAGGGACTGGCCCACAATGAGGAGAAGGTAATGACCGCTGAGTCTCCAAGGATGATCGCGAGCATCACGATGAGCATGCAGTCACGTCCCAATCTTGAAAGGGCAGTCCTCTTCGCTTCTGAAAGAGGCGGAGGTGTGCTATCCTGGAAGCTCAGGGAGCTCCTATGGAGCGTCATTACGAGGCGCGAGAGGGACATGGTCTCGGCAGTGCTCTCTTTCAATTCCAGACTGTCCGATTCCAATGATGGCCTCAGGCAGGCTATGCACCTGGTGGTCTCTGCGAACTTCGAAAGGACGAAGAATGGGTTGGAGAGGCTTCTCGATAAGGCCAATCAGATAATACTGGAGAACCTAAAAGAGGCCGTAGATCGCTACGCGTCTTCACTCACGGTTCCCACGATGGTGCTGTTCTCCATTGGGATCATAATGCCCGTGATGCTATTCGCGCTTCTTCCTCTCCTGTCTATGGGGGGGATGGCTTCCTCTTCCCTTCAGCCAACAGGAGGGGAGGTGCTAAGCGAGGGAATGATCGCTTTGCTCATGCTGCTAGTATTTCCATTATTTTGCTTCCTCTATGCCCGTTCCATTCTGGAAAGGAACCCCATAAGGGTAATGGACCCTCTCGAGGTGGGATTCGATCCAATTTTCCTCCTCCTACCCGTTTCGTGGACATTCATCGGGATCATCTTGGCCATGGTCCCCCTGGGGATATATGGCTCATACGGGTTGTTGATGGGAATATTCCTGCCACCTTCGGTGTATCTTCTTCTGCGGACCAACGACAAAGGGGCGGGGAGCAAGGACGCAAAGAGATCGGAGAAGGAGTTCGCCAACGCCCTCTACCAAATTGGAAACAGGATGCTGACAGGAGCCAGTTTCGAAGCAGCCTTCGAAGAGGCGGCCAATTCTATGGATGGCTCGCACTTCTCGAGATATGCGAAAAAGGTGGTCCATCTCTCCAGGATCTCCAGAGAGGACATCACCGGTCTCGTTGGGAGATCGGATCTAATAGGGGTGGAATCGACGGTTCTGGAGGCGGCAATGAATTCAGTGGCTGATTCTGCAAAAAGAGATTCCCAGGCCGCTGGCAAGGTCGCACTGAATCTTGCTCAGAGCATGAACGACCTAAGGAGAGGGGAAGCGCGCATCGAAGAGAGACTCAGGGGGGTGATCGATATGATGAGGTCCACAGCGGTGTTCTTTGCCCCCATTGTCCTGGGTATAACCAGTTCCCTGTTCGGAGTGATAGGGGCTCAAACCGGTCAGTCCCTTGGATCGATGGAGGGCATCGCGTTGATCGTTGGTGTGTACCTGATGGAATTGGGGTTCATCGTGACCTACTTCACCACATTTCTGATGGGTGAGGGAGGATGGAGGAATGTCGCCTTCCAGTTCTCGACAAGAGCACCACTCGCACTTCTCATATTCGTTCTGACCTCGCTGCTCAGCATGAACGGCATGCTGTCGATGTTGTGAGAATCGATAGAAAGAGTATCAGAGTTTTACTATCCTATCTTCAATGAGGGATTCGGCCTTGGTTATTCTGAATAGTTCCTCGTCCTTGGCTTGGAATACCTCCATGGAGATCTCCTCTTCGTTCTCCTTGGTGGTCTCACTATCGATCTTCCGCCTCCATTTGTCCTTCAGGCGAATCTCCAGAATTGCTTTCTCATCGTAGAACATTCCCATGGCCAGGTTGTCATCCTTGATCTTGATATTGCCCTTTCCCATGGTGCAGCAAGAAGTGAATTGAACCCCGTCAATGAGGCAGGACATAGGAGGCTCCGTCCCGGTATATACCACAACCCATAGCTTGTTGGTGAATTTCTTCCTGGCTGTTTGCCCCATTCGATAGCCCACCACCGCCCATGGCCCCAGATGTCCGTGGAAGGTCTTGAGTCTCTCCATTTCCTCTGGAAGGTTCATCATCTTGATTATCTTGTGCCACCTATTTATTTCCATTGTCCATATTCGATCCTCGGCAGAACTGCTTGAGCGGGGAGGAAGGCGTGCTTGTCGAATCCCGTATGAGTTGAAGCAGAAAGTTCTTTAAGCGTCCATTCCTGCCATCCTTGGTGAACATGCCAATCCCGAGCTGGTCTGAACTGAGAAGATCGAGAAAGGCTGAGGTAACCATGCTCATCGTTTTCGCCATCTGGCTTCTTTTGGTGGTGATCGCTCCCCTATCACTTCCTAGAGATAGCGTTCAGGACCTTTCGGGAACGGTAGGCGAAATAGAGAACGGGGAACAGTTCGATTCGATGAACCCGCTGGCCTGGGTCGTTTACACCATAGGTGATATGTATTGCCATCAGATCTCTGATAGATCGCTATATTTGAACGAGAATCAAATGCCCCTCTGCTCTAGGGATCTCGGCATCTTCATAGGTCTGGTAGCTGGGATGTTGCTCGCCATCCTCCTGAACATAAGAATATCCATATTGCTGTTCATCCTCATTCTGGTGCCAATGGGGATAGACGGCTCACTTCAACTTCTTACCGGTTATGAGTCCTCAAACCTGATCAGATTGATCACGGGGTTAATGGCTGGAACGGGCGTCGCCCTCATCATGTCTAGGTTGGCCAGACAGGTTCTGGATGTGTACGATGAGAATCCCGAATCCATTCATCCGTAGCGAGAAAAAGAAGGGAGGCAGGCAGGCACGAGGGTCCTGGCGCGCAGCCATCCCCAATTTTTAATTTCGGAGCACACTTTTTTGTGCGTACAATGGGAATGGACTTATGCGCTACCCGCCTCATTACCAGTTTAAGTGCTTCCACGATATAAGGGTATTGAATCGGATATCAAACGGGGTATCAATCCAACCTATTGGGGAATTGGGGTTTTATATAAACGTCGTTGAAGAATATTTAAGGAATCTCGGTCACTAAGTATTACTGGCATGAAGGATATTCACTATAACAAAGATTATATATTCGCTCTTTCATTTGTGAGTGCGCCTAGAGTGCAAATTACATATTTTACCCGATTTTGGAAGGTGTAAAATTATGGTAAGTGATCAAGTTAAGAAGGGAACCACCACCATAGGCATAGTCTCAGGAGACTCGGTAGTTCTGGCAACAGAACATAGAGCCACCATGGGTAATGTTATTGCTCACAAGGAAGTTCGCAAAGTTTATAAGATTGACGATAATCTCGGGCTCACCACTGCTGGATTAGTAGGTGATGCACAGCTCCTGGCTAGGTACTTGAAGGCCGAGGTAGAGCTCTACAAGCTAAAGAGGGGCTCTGCCATGAGCGTAAAGGCTGCATCCACGTTGCTCTCCAATATTCTTAGAGGAGGCGGAGGCGCAGCAGGGTACTTCTATGTCGGTCTTATAATGGGAGGAGTTGACACAAAGGGCGGTCATGTATATGGCGTCGATGCGGCTGGAGGTTCAATCCGCGATGATTATGTGACCGTTGGATCAGGTTCTCTTTTCGCTTACGGAGTCCTCGAGGACCATTTCAAGAAGGACATCACGCTCGATGGTAGCATCGATCTTGCGATCCGCGCACTTAGTGCGGCAATGAAGCGTGACGCCGCGTCCGGTGATGGAATAACAATCGCCGTCATCACTAAAGAGGGCTACAGGGAGCTCGACAACGACGAGCTCAAGTCAAGGATAGACAAGATGGGCTTGGACTATCCAAGGATAGACTGATCCTCCCCTCCACAAACTCAAAACATCTAATTTCAAACACTAAGTGGGAATAATTCATGAGCGCAGAGAGAATTCTAGAGGAGGCACGTGACCAGGTTAGGCGGATTGTGCCCTCCGAGGTTGATATTACATCAATAGAGTTCGAGGGTCCAGTGGTAGTAATATACACCCAGGACATGGAGAAGTTCGCCTCGAACAATGACATCGTAAGGCAGCTTGCCCAGGGACTTCGAAGGAGAGTGGCCATCAGACCAGACCCGTCGATGCTCGCAGATCCCGAGGTTGTCGAGGCGAAGCTGAGGGAAATTATCCCAGATGATGCCCAGATCACCGACATCTATTTCGAGCACGATAACGGAGAGGTCACCATCGAGGCCATCGCACCAGGACTAGTCATTGGCAAGCATGGTTCAGTTCTCAACGAGATCAAGAAGGAAGTGGGATGGGCTCCAAAGGTAGTTAGGGCGCCACCCATTCCATCCAAGACAGTATCAGAGATCAGGAAGTACCTTAGGACGGTGCAGGATGAAAGGAAGGATTTCCTGAAGAAGGTAGGAAGAAAGCTGATGCGACACCGGATCGATGGAGAATCCTGGATAAGGTTGACCGCCCTTGGTGGATTCAGGGAGGTCGGCAGGAGCGCATCACTGCTCTCAACCCGTGAGAGCAAGATATTAATAGACTGTGGAGTGGACGTCTCGAGCAATGAGAACGGATCTCCGTATTTCAACGCCCCCGAGATACAGCCATTGGACTCCATAGACTGTGTTGTCATTACTCACGCTCACCTCGATCATTGTGGGCTTCTGCCCGTGCTGTACAAGTACGGATATGATGGTCCGGTGTACTGCACGCCCCCGACACGGGATCTGATGTCACTGCTCACACTGGATTACATCAAAGTATCCTTCGGAGAGGGCAGGAAAAGCCCCTACGAGTCTTCGCACATCAGGGATATGGTATCCCATTGCATCCCCCTAAAGTACGGGGAGACTACGGACATCACACCGGATATCAGGCTCACTCTTCAGAACGCGGGCCACATCCTTGGATCCGCTGTTTGCCATTTCCATATCGGTGACGGGCTGTACAACATTGCCTTCACCGGGGACATGAAGTTCGAGAGGAGCTGGCTGTTCAATGCCGCCGCGAACAAGTTCCCCCGGCTGGAGACACTGATCACTGAATCCACCTACGGGGCGCACCACGACATGCAACCCAGCAGGGTAGAGGCAGGAAATCAGCTCAAGAACATCCTGGAACGCACACTGAGCAAGCAGGGCAAGGTACTGATACCTGTATTCGCGGTAGGGCGTTCCCAAGAGGTCATGCTGGTGATGGAGGAACTAATGCGAACCGGAAAGATTCCCACCGTGCCTGTATATTTGGACGGCATGATCTGGGAAGCCACGGCAATACATACGGCGTACCCCGAGTACCTAAACAGCCAGCTGAGGACCCAGATATTCCAGATGGGACAGAACCCATTCCTTTCCGAAATCTTCAACCGGGTGGACAGCTCCGATATGAGGGAGAGGCTCACACACGATCCTCAACCCTGCATCGTACTAGCGACCAGTGGAATGCTGAACGGAGGACCAGTTCTGGAGTACCTCAAGAACTGGGCTGACAACCCCAAGAACTCCCTAATATTCGTAGGATATCAGGCCGAGGGAACTCTTGGAAGGAACATTCAAAGAGGCCACAGCGAGCTCACCCTCATGGAAAGAGGCACCCCCCTGACCGTGAAGTTCAAGATGAATGTGGATATCTGCGATGGTTTCTCAGGCCACTCTGACCGGAGACAACTGATCAACTACTTCGCATCCCTTGAACCCAGGCCTGAGAGGGTCATAATCGGCCATGGGGAGGAGAGCAAGTGCCTGGACCTCGCTTCCGCACTGTATAAAAAGTTCAACGTGGAAACCAGGGCACCCATGAACCTGGAGACCATCAGGCTCAAGTGATCATTCTTCGATCTCTGTCCTTGTACCGCTCCTCCCGAGCAGTACCACCCTGCTGTCTGCCTTCTGCTTCAGGATCTCCATTCCGAGCTTGGATCCTAACCTTCTTGAGAATTCCACTATGTTGGCATGGGAAGGCATGTTGGTCAGGTTCAGTCGTCGCCTGGAGCCTCCCACGAAGACGAATCCCTTAGGCTCAACGAAAGTGGGCTGAGCCCTCTCGTCGAGCTTCGCATATTGCTCTTCCCAGCCCAAATTCCAATCCTTGACCAGGGTGTGCCTTATCACAGTTCTCGTATTCAGGGAAGGCATGATCTCCAGGGTGCGGTTCAGCCTCTTCCATCCATCTGGAATGAGGGGAACGCACAGCTTGTTGTAGATTTCCTCATTCGGTGCCGCCACCGTGACGTACAACTGTCTCGGAAGGGGATACAGATTTTCCAGGATCTCTGGCATGGTACCGTTTGTGACCAGGAAGGTGGTAAGCCCCCGTTTGTGGCAGACCTCCAATAGCTCCCCCAATCGGGGATAGAGTGTCGGTTCTCCCGCTAGAGATATGGCGACGTGCTTCGGCTCCCTGGCTTCATCGAACATCTCCTGCGAACATCGGGGATCGCCCTTGAATCCCGAGACGAGGATGCGTTGGTAATCGATCAGGGCATCGAGCATCTCCCCCGGATCGGTCCATTCTCCACCCTCTGACTCGAAACCCTGCACCCGCCAGCAGAAAAGGCAGCACTGGTTGCATTTGGTAATCACTGGGGTCATCTGAAGGCATCGGTGGGATTTTATTCCATAGAAATCCTGCTTGTAGCAGTTTCTCTCGTGAAGGAGCGACTGTCTCATCCAGTGGCACAGCTTGACTGCTGCGTGATCGCCGTGGACGCGGTACTGCTGTTTATCCAGTATCTTCTTGAGGTCCTCGTTCATCCCAACACCTAGAATTCGAAAAGGTTCCTCTGGGATCCCACATCTTTAGGCTCGGGCCTCTCCTCCTGGGGGAGAGGGGCCTCATCTATCAACCTGGTGACGTCACCCCTTTCAGTGACATCCCTCACCTTGGCGATCTCAGCCATCAGGTGCTTAACCGCCTGGGAATCGATCTTCTCCCCAAGCAGGAAGGCCATCTCTTCCTGCTCGAGATCGAGATCTATGGATAATGCAATCCTGAAGTCTCGGTTCTTCTGAAATAGCCAACTCAAGTATGGGAGGATGTCCCCCCTCGCCCGTGATTTTGATGTGTGAGCCTTTGCACCTATCTTCTCCGATATGCTGGATTGTACTGCGCGCCTGGCCTTGGTGCGGGACATCTTAATCAGATATCCCGGGAAGCGGAACCTGGAGTATCCTCTGTGTGGCTTGTCCCTTGATGCCGCCACTCCGAAGCTGAGCATGTCAGAGGCATAGGACCAGAATCCGAAGTACTGCCTTCTGATGACCCTTCCCAGGAATAGATCGGCCCGGCACAGCGCTTCCATGCCCTTCACCAGCTCCTCGGGGTCCCTGTATTCGTACGGCAGGTTCTCCTCTACCCAGAGTTTCACGCTGTCCAATGTCTCGTCCACGTCCATCATCATTCCACGGGCTTTCGAGGGATCGCTTCCTTTAAAGATCTCCGTCATGAGATCGTACATAGTCTTTGATACGAATCTGTTCTGGAGGATTGCGGCGTCCTTCTCGGAGATCTCCTTCCTGCCCATGGCCAAGGACTGTAGGTCCCTGACTGCCGCCCGCAGGTCACCATTGGAATTATCAGCGATCATGTCCAGAGCTCGCTGGGAGACCTTGAGGCCTTCAATCTGCACTATCCTGCCGAGAACCTTGCTGATGGTGTTCGCCTTGACCTTGGAGAAACTTACATGTTTGGTACGGGAGGCAATGGCCGAACTCCTTCGTTTCAGCTCGTAGAAGTCGTTTACTATGAGGATCACTGGCTGCCGAGTCTTTTGGATCAAGTCTGAGATCGCTGGTATACCTCCCCTGTCCTCCCTGCCGAAGACATTGTCTGCCTCGTCAAGGATGATGAGCTTTCTGAAGCCTTTCTGGCTCGAAAGGAACTCCCCATCGTCAGTGAATGTATCGGCCAAAGCACCTCTGAGGGCAATCCTCTTGATGGCATCTGCGTTTCTCTGATCCGAGGCGTTCATTTCCACCACGCCCCAGCCAAACTCATTCGCCAGGGCAAGAGCGGCGCTGGTCTTGCCCACTCCCGGAGGACCTATGAGGACAACGGCCTTCTTGTCGGGTTTCCCCTCCTCCCATCGCCTGGCCCAGTCTCTGAGATCCTTCACGGCTTTGGGATTGCCATGAACCTCATCAAGAGTGTCAGGTCGATACAGCTCGGTCCAGTCGCTCGCCATCAACAGTCTCTATCCATTTATGAAATAAATAAGTGACCCTTACCCGCCTGAAAATCGGCTCTTCGCATCACATAAATATTATCTCAGGCCATCATCAAGCATGGATGAGAGAAGGATAGATTTCGGGGGGCGAAGTTTCCTAATCTCCGGTGTTGAAAAGGAGGACTGGGGGTGGATCAAGGACGGGATAGCGGAGAGCATGATCAAATCCATTCCAGAGAGTTACCAAGTGGATCCAATAAAAGTTAGGGAGAGGGCAATATTGGAGGTAGGCAAGCTTTGGGACAACCCCACTGTCAGGAATGAATTGTTGATTGCCAAGACA
>DATKXF010000057.1:0-11441 GCA_035529155.1 Methanomassiliicoccales archaeon
GGTCAGGGTGACATAATCTCCACTACTAACCTTCTTGTCGCCGCCTAGATCAGCATATGTTATAACGCTCAGATCTACTTGGGTTCCATTGCAGGTTAAAGCACCTGATACATCATTGGCTGGAAACGTCCAAGTGTAAGGGGTTCCAGTACCATTTGCAACAACAAGCTTGATGTCGGTAGGCTTGACGTCCTTGGAGAAAGGTCCAAAGGTGAGCTTCTCAGTAGTAGCGCTAGTCTTCTGAGCGCCAGAGAAGTCTCCTGTAGGAGCTGTCTCGCCACCGCCACCGTATCCGCTGACCATCACATAGAGGACGGCGGCCAGCACTACGGTGATGGCCACCATCAGGATGGTAGCGATGACAGGCGAAACCGCCCTGGAATCCTTTCGGAATTTCCACATCTTTTTCATTATTCAGTCCTCCTTACGATGGTTTCCCATCGCGCAGGTGGATGTTGCCATTTAGAAATATAAAGCTTTGTGTATGGATATCAATGAATGTATCTATAATTCACCATGCCTGGCTCTGTGAAAAACCATGTCAAATATCGGAATCGAGAGGAAATGGTCTCTTTCTTGATAACATTCGTGAGATGTTCATTCCTCTTCACTGCCAAAGGTTACTACACTATCGCAGACGAGATGCACCATCTCCTTGATTTCGGGTTTTGACTGCTCCTTCATGGTCAGAACCACCGGAAAGACCTCCCGGGTCTTCAGTCCGCCAAGTAGTATCTGGAGGAACTCTGAAAGTAACTTGGAATTGTTGTGTATGGCAAGAGAATCGACCGAATCCAGGATGACAACGGTGGGAGCTCCATTATTCTTTCTCATGAGATACTCCACCTTCAAGATGACGTTCTCCAGCATGGTGGGGCTCTCCACGAATATGATGTGATCGTTCTTACTGATGTTCCCCATCAGCATGTGGGAAAGACAGTCGATGAAGTGTACCCTCTCAGTGCTGACCTCCAGAGTCTCCAGTGCACCCTGGAGCGTGGTTGCGGGAATGGATGATGTGATATAGATGCAATTGAACTCTCTTTGGTTCGAGAAGTTGTCCACCAAACCCCTGATGGCATCGAAGTAGCTGTCGAAGCATATCTCCATAGCGACGGAGACCGACGGCCCCAGCTCTTCGAGCTTCTCGCAGATCTCTAATCCAAGGTCGTTACTCATCGGTTAATACCCCCCTTGAGAAGTGGTGTAGTCAGCATACCCATCGTGGTCAGATCGATGGCATATCTTGATCGCGAGTGCTCCGTCCCCTTCATCTTGATGACCTGCATGGTCCTGAGAAGATCCCCGCCACGATCGAAGTTGCTCATCAGAAGGACGCCATCGGCCACTATCTTCTCTATCTCAGAAAGGGGACCGGAATCTGAGACCAGTATGCCTGTGCAATGAGTCTCATACAATATCTGGCTCATCCTTCGAAGTAGGTGATGGACTAGCTTATCGCTTCCGATCTCAAAGTGCAGAGGCGTTAGGGAGTCTAGAACAAAGCGCTTGATCTCGTTCTCCTTGATGGTTTTCTCCAGCTTGCTGCACAGCTCCAATACCGCTTTCTCCTCCTTCACCTGCTCCATGAGACCGGCCGATTCTAGTATCTCGGGGAGCTCCAATGTCATGATGTTCTCGTTCTCGAAATGATCCGCATCCATGAAATCGAAGCGTGGTATGCTGGAGATCAGCTTGCCAAAGGGCTCCACCGTATTCACGAGGAGGCCTTTCTCCCCCATCATTGCGCCCCTCACCAGGAACTCGAGTGCAAGTGATGATTTTCCCGTGCCGCAATCCCCCGTGACAAGGGTGATGCTGGAGCAAGGAAGCCCCCCACCCAGTATGCGATCTAGACCTTCAATTCCGGTCACGCAACGCTCTCTCTCCCTCTCGCTGGCCATCGAACGACAATTCATGAGGGCTCTTTTAGCATTTTGTATTTCGATTTCAATAATTGTAACTTACAAACTCTAGCATTTGATTCCAAGCGCGCGCAAGCATTATTAATCACAAGGACCTAGACGAAATCATGAAACCCGTCCTCCAGGTTGCACTGGACCTCATGCATCTCAAGAGGGCATTGGAGATCTGCGAAGAGGCTGTGAACGGGGGCGTCGACTGGATCGAGGCCGGTACCCCCCTTATTAAGAGCGAGGGTGTCGAAGCCCTGAGGGAGCTGAAAAGACGTTTTCCAGACAGGACCCTGGTGGCAGACCTCAAGACAATGGATGTTGGCGGGATGGAAGTGGAGATCGCCGCAAAGGCGGGCGCTGACGTCGTGACCGTGATGGGGGTCGCCGATGACGGGACCATCTCCGAATCGATTCTGGTTGGGAGGAAGTACGGGACCCGAATTATGGTAGATCTCATGAACGTGGAGGACAAGCTCAGCAGGACCGAGGAGGTTGCTGAGATGGGCGCTGCCTACGTCTGCCTTCACGTGGCGATAGATGAGCAGATGAAGGGCGGTAGACCGCCAGAAGAAGTAGTGGCGTCCATCTCAAAGGTAGGCATTCCTGTGGCGGTTGCGGGTGGTATCAGCGCCGAAAGTGCCCCTAGGCTTCTAGAGGCTGGAGCTTCGATAATAATCGTGGGTGGGGGAATAATCAAGGCGGAAGACGTCTCTGCCGCGGCTGCCGGGGTCAAGAGGGCGATGGAAAGTGGAGAATCCATTCCCACCGAGCTGTCCAGGAAGTACGGCATGGAAGATCTTTTCACGGCTTTTAGAAGAGTCTCCGCCCCTAATATCGCAGATGCACAGCACAAGCGGGGTGTAATGAGGGGGATAGTTCCCAGAATCAACAGGGGGACGAAAATGGTGGGCCGCGCCTTGACGGTCCAGACCTCAAAGGGCGATTGGGCCAAACCGGTTGAGGCCATTGACCGCGCTGGCGAGGGCGACGTGATCGTCGTGGACGCTGGTGGCAGTGAAATCGCGGTCTGGGGTGAGCTGGCTTCGTGGAGCTGCAAGCTCAAAGGCATCGCCGGGGTCGTGATCGATGGCGCAGCGAGGGACATCGACTCCATCCTGGACATCGATTTCCCATGCTTCAGCAGGAACATTTCCCCTGACGCTGGAGAACCAAAGGGTTATGGGGGGATAGGTATCGAGATTGTCTGCGGTGGGCAGCTGGTCAGAACTGGCGACTGGATCATCGGTGATGAGAGTGGTGTTGTGATAGTTCCCCAGGAACAGGCAGTTGAGATAGCCAACCGGGCAGTTGACGTGAACGAGAGGGAGAACAGGATAAGAGAGGAGATCAAGAGAGGGAGAACCCTGTCCGGCGTCCAGGAGTTGGAGAAGTGGGAGCAGATTCGCTGATCAATCTCCACACTCACTCAGTTCTCTCGGATGGAGACTTCCGGCCAGAGCAGATCCTCGAAAGGGCGGCGAGCGATGGGTTGACACATGTCGCCTTGACAGATCATTTCGAGACCATCAAGGTCAGGTCCCTCAGATCAAGTGATCTGGGAATGTACATCAACCTAATACGAACGCTGGGTGAGAAATATGGAAATGGGATCCGGGCGATGGTGGGCTTAGAGATCGATACAAACCCAGCAAGATGCGACCTCTGGAACCTCCCGTTTGCAGAGATGGAACAGTTGGACCTGGTGCTTTTCGAATATGTTGCCGATGATATGGCTGGAGGATTGGATCTCGAGCGATTTGCGGAGCTGAGATCTCGATTTGATGGTCTTTGTGGGCTAGCCCATTCGGACATTTCCAGGATCTTCGGGTCAATGTCCCCGGGGGAAGTGGCCGATCTTCTTCAGGACATGGAGGTCTTCGTCGAGATAAACACGGCCCACCCCTATGTTAGGGATGGGGCGCGCTTCTTCGACCTTGCCGAACCCTACTATAAGGCTTTTCAAGGAAAGGTCAAGGTTTCAATAGGAACCGACGCCCACCACACCATATCGGAGGTCTCCAACCTCGATGAGGCATATGGGTTCCTCAGAAGGGCTGGATTGGAGAACGACCTCCTATTCTAAATGAAATGTAGAGGTGGAAAGGGATTTCAGTACTGGCCCATTGTCGCGGCTATCTTCTCCAACCTCTTCACCCTCTCCTCGATCGGGGGGTGTGTGGAGAAAAGCCTCACAAAACCGCCTCCCCTGAATGGGTTGACAATCCATATGGTCTGGGAAGCGGGATTGCCGTATTCTAGTGGCTTTTTGGTATTGCCCGCCTCCAGCTTCATTAGAGCCTTGGCCAGGTTCTTTGGCCTTCCGATTATCATGGCCCCAACCTCATCGGCCTTGTACTCCCGGCTCCTGGATATGGCTAGCTGAATCAGTAATGCGGCGATAGGGGCGGTTATGGCAACGACCAGGGCTATGATCCAGACCCCATCGTTCCTCCTACCTCCGCCGAAGAGCATTCCCCAGAAGGCGTACCTTGCCGCGAAGGAGATGGCGCCTGCAAGTGTGGCAGCCACGCTCATGACCAGGATATCCCGGTCCTTGACGTGGGCCATTTCATGGGCGATGACCGCATCAAGCTCGTCATCGTCAAGCAGCCTCAATATGCCACGAGTGGCGGCAACCACGGCATTGTTGGGGTTGCGGCCGGTGGCGAAGGCGTTTGGGGTATCTGTAGGAACCACAGCCACCTTGGGCATTGGCATGCCAGCCATTGAGGAGACCCTTCTGATGGATCGGTAGAGTCTAGGTGCCTCGTGCTCTTCCACTATCTTCGCACGGTATGACCAAAGCACAATCTTTGAGGAATAGAAGTAAGCGATCAGATTGAATAACCCGGCAAGTATCAGGAAGAATACCGCGCCCCAGACCCAATTGTTGAAGAACAGGCCGCCAATAGCCCATCCTATTACAATGAAGAGTCCAAACATGAACGCGAAAAGGACCATCGTCCTCGATGTCGCTCCCATCTCGTCACCTTTCCGGCATTTATGACCAGCACCCTATTTAAGCCTTGTTAAAACTTCTATAAAAACTGTTCCATAAAGGGAGTTGATGATCGATCCTTCTCTGGATGCCTTTCAATGAGGGACATTCCGGAAGGTTGAACATCAGGCAAGGACGAAGATCACATGCCTTCCCTTCTGCTCGGCCTTGATCCTTCCCTTTTCTACCAGATCATCAAGAATGTCAGAGAGGATCTCACTGTCGATATCTATGGTGTTGACCAGTTCGTGGAAGCTACGCCCTTCCATTTCTACCTCACGAAGAATGCCTTCTCTGGCGTCTTCCAGCTTCTTCTTGGCATCGAGTTCGGCGACCTCTCTCTCCCGCTCATCGGCGATCCGGTCGATCTGAGCCGCCCAGATCTCCTTGGCGCGCTCCCTGAAATTATCGAAACTTTGCTCAAGTACTTCCAGGAGCTCGTCGACGTCGATCCCGGTTGCCCTCCACTTCTCTAATCTCTGCCTATATATGGGAACCTCCGTGGAGGGGGCTTCCTCCGGTACCTGAATAGACGACATATACCTAACCTCCAATCCTCTAAGAGCATCATGCAGCTTGTTTAGTCTATCTGAAATTTCGGAATCTTCCTTTGCGTCTATCTGGAAGATGGAACTTCCCTTGAGCTTGAGAAAACCGCTCTCTGTGAACGCTTTTTCTACCTCTCCAGGTGAGGCGCCCTCACTGGAATATATGACCTTGACATAGGCTTTCATATGCCGTCTCCGTCTCGTAATCTTGTTCCTTCAATTTAATGGTTGTTTCTTGAATGGCGAGTGTGGATATCTTCGAATATCAAATGATAAATGATAATAGCAAAGGTTGCCTTCTATCCCCCATGAGCGGCGAGCTCGACTTTATCATGAAGTGGTTCGGTAACTACTATAGAGAATGTCCACCGCCTCCGCCGGAGAGGTTCGGCAGAAGAGAGTTCGCGTTCATGTTCTTCGGAAAGGACTACATCCAAAGACACCTCTCATTCTCCAAGGTTGGCGAGATGCAGGACTTCTTCCCAAGCAGGATCCCGTCTCATGCCTACCATTCTTCAGCATACTACGCCACCCCTGGAGCACCCACAATGGAGGAGAAGTCCTGGCTTGGGGCTGACCTGATATTCGATCTCGATGCTGACCATATAAGGGGGGTGAAGGGGCTTTCCTACCCAGATATGCTGGCCCGGGTGAAAAAGGAGTTCATCAGGCTGGTCGATGACTTCTTAATGGGTGACCTGGGCTTCGGGGAGTCCGAGCTCCGACTGGTGTTCTCAGGGGGAAGGGGGTATCATGCCCACGTTTCCGCTGAGGAGGTGCTGCAGCTGAAGAGCCATGAGAGGCGGGAGATTGTGGACTACATAACAGGAACTGACCTGGATATTGACTGGGCCTTTGAAGAGAGGGCCACTTACGAAAAACGATTCGGGGATAAACAGATTGTGCAAAAAGGCCGCATTGTGCCTTCTGTCTCCTCAGGTGGGTGGCGACTAAGGATGCGCGAGGGACTCGATCGCCTTCTTGATGACCTGAGAGCACTGGATGTCGACGAGATGAGGGTCAAATACCCATCCACGATCGAGGTATCTGATAAACGGTTAGAGAGCCTGGGCAAGACGGTCCGCTCGAAGAAAGGCAAGACGGATGTTGGAGATCTGATCCTCGAGAAAGGGAACCTAGAGGATCTTTCCCAACGTGACCAGATTCTTCTTCTTGCGATGGTAGAGCAGGACGTCAAATCCAGGATGGCCGGTCAAGTGGATGAGCCGGTGACAAGTGATATCAAACGCCTGATACGGATGCCTGGATCACTGCATGGAAAGACCTCCCTACGGGTCACGGAGCTGACGAGATCTCGGCTGGAGGAATTCGATCCGCTGAGGGACGCTGTTCCCCGGGTCTTTTCCGATGACCCGGTCACGATTTTCATGAATGAAAAACAGGATGTTCGGTTGAGGGGGGAAAGGTTCGTTCTCGAGGATGAGAACGAGGTGCCAGCATATGTAGCAATGTTCTTCCTTTGCAGGAGACAGGCCCGCCTTAAAGGATGATAATCCGATCTGATGATAATCTCTGGCTTGAGAAAAATATCGGAAACTTATTTATGTAACACACCAATCGTTGCCGCTGAGCACATGGTAGAAGGAAAGGATGCCTTGGAGGGCGGATACCGCATGGTGCGTATCCGGCAGACGAAGATCTATCTGTACGCCGTGCAGCTCGTGCTGATACTGGCAATTGTGATATATCTGTTAGAAGCGGAGAGCGGCTTCTCGTTGAAACCATTCTACCTTCCACTGGATTCGTTCATTTACTTCGTCATCCTCATGCTCCTGCTCTTCAATATAGAGGGTTGCTTCTTCCGGGGCTTGGAGATGAGGGTCATTAAGGCGGACAGCTCCAGGTACTACATGTCCAAGCGCTCGATCAGACGGGGTCTCGCCATCATAGCGATCTCGGCTCTGGTGATCGTCATACTCTGGGTGCCAGTCTTTTCTGATGGGGTTGAGTCGGTCCTCAGCGAGTCGGGGGAGATCGACGGCGTCAGGTCATTCTACAACAAGGACGTACTCGGACTCACAACCACCAGCCGGATTTCTTTCAGCTGCGAGGGTGAGGCGTATGTCTATGTGGTCACAGAGAAGAATTTTCTCGCATATTCGGGCAACATGGACCAGCTTAAATTCTACAGGATAAACAGCAATAATTACATCGTGAATCCGTCGACATCATTCACCTTCCCAGATTCGGATTACGGAAAGTTCTATATGGTCTTGGATTACCGTTTCAGCACGGTTGATACCGTCCAATATACCGCGCATCAAACGATGTCGACAACCTTCACCAGCTACGTTCCGCTGTTTGCGATATTCTTTATTATCGTGAACGTGGGATGGCTTTCATATCTGATTCCCATGAGTAAGAGGTATTCAACAAAAGCCATTTACAGGTAGAGTGCGCAACATCTATCCTCTACGGAAACCTGGTGCCCAGCGTTCCTGACCCATTCTACGGTCTTCCTTGAAGGCGCCGCTATTCCATCGACACCGAGTTCTAGAGCCCGCCTCTCCAAGGTCCTGTCCCTCCTTGGCCTCATGCAGCCCAAGAGGATGGGGCAGGACAGCATTTCCTTGGCCTCGGTGATGAAATCCAGTATCCTCGAGGTGGGAGCGGGCGGCTGGTCACATGCGGGGGTGCCCCGGGTGGGTACGAAACCCAGGACGACCAATGCCGAAATGTTGTGACTGGAGACGAGTTCTAGGGAATCCCTCTCTCCCTGAATGGTGGAAAGAGGGAGACCGATACAAATGTGAGGTGCGATTCCCGGTGCACCTGATGAGGCTAGATGCTCAAGGGTGTCGGCATAGGCCTTGGGTTCAAGATCGAGGTGAAGAAGCCCTTTGATAACCTTTTGATCCTGTATGATGTCCAGAGAGAAGCAGTCGGCCCCCGTACCCACCAGCCTTTCGGCGGTTTCCTTGTCTAAAAGGCCGGTATGAATGTTCAATTCAAGATCGGTGAAGCGCTTCACTTCTCCAATGGCATCGATGTAAGGAGCCAGGGGAATGGAACCATCGGGGAGGCAGCCACCGCTGACGAGAAGGCCCTTGAATCCCCCCATATTCAGCTCTCTCGCCAGTCTGATGAGGTCCCGGGGTTCGTTCACGTGAAGCATTCCAGATAGATATCTACCATCGCAATGATCGCAACCAAGCCAACAATCTGCACCCGTTATCGATACGGCGGGAAATGCCTTTCCAGGATAGAAGAATGCCGTCTTCCTTGGCACGAATGATCTCCGTACATAGCATACCAAAAGCTTTATTCGATGCTTTCGCTTCACATCGAGCGGAGATAAAATGAGAGCTTTCAGGGTGATTGGTACATTCAAGATCGACAAGAAGTGGAAGGATTTCAAGCTCGAAGTTGCAGCCGAAGATGTGGAGGGGGCTACCGACAAAGTGCTCTCGACCCTGGGCAGCCGTCACAGGCTCAACAGAAAAGAAATCCAGATCCAGGACATAGCGGAAATATCAGTGGAAGATATCAGCAATCCGACGGTAAGGTACCTGGTGGAGGAGAAGGGATGAAAGAAGAAGAAGTCCGTCAGATGATGGCGACGATGGAATACTACCGGGCGCAGCTTGAGGGGCTGGCGGAGCAACATCAGATCATCCATCTCTCCCTCGAGGAGAGCATCCGGGCGAAGGAGACATTGAAGCAGTACCAGTCCGCTGGCGATGAAGCTGAGATCTTGGTCCCGGTGGGCGGCAATTCATTCGTGCATGCTAAGGTGGCATCCAGCGAAAAGGTTCTAGTTGGACTCGGGAGCGGCGTCACGGTGGAGAAGTCCGCAGATGAGGCTTTGAACATAGTCGAAGTGCGCATAAAAGGACTGGCAGAGACCATCAAGAAGATCTCGGAGAGAAGAGGGGTTCTGGAAGCGGAACATGCAAAGCTGAACCAACGGTTCCAGGAAGCCTATCAGAAACTCCAGCAGGGGTTGTAGGATCGATCTTAGATGTTTGACTCGTTGAAAAAGAAGCTTTCTTTGTTCAAGAAGAAGGCGGAGGATCGGCTTCCAGAGAGCATCGAGGGCGATGTCGTAGTGAAGTCAGAAACTCCATCCACTCCGGAGGTGAAGGGAGTAAAGCCCCCGGAACCCGCGAGAGAGAAACCAAAACGTGGATTGTTCGGAGAAGGCGGGAGAAGGATCAACGAGGAAGCGCTTGAGGAATTGCTCTGGGACCTCGAGGTTGAACTCATGGAGGCCGATGTGGCCCTCGAAGTGGTCGAGGAGATCAAAAGCGGAGTGAAGAGCTCACTCACCGGATCAAAGATCGGCAAGAGATCGGATCTGGGAGAGGTGGTCACAGAAGCTCTGCGGGAAGCCATAAGGGGCGTTCTGAGCCAGAACGAGTTCGATTTCGACGGGTTCATATCCTCCCAGGAAAAGCCGGTTGTAATAATGTTTGTGGGGATCAACGGTACAGGCAAGACCACTGTCATCGCCAAGGTCGCCAATCGCATGATTGGCAGGGGGGTTAGTTGCGTTCTGTCTGCCTCAGACACATTCAGGGCAGGGGCGATAGAGCAACTGACGATCCACGGTGACAGGTTGGGATGCAAGGTCATCAAGCATAAGGCTGGGGGTGATCCCGCCGCGGTAGCTTACGATGCGGTGGAACACGCCAAGGCTCGCAGGAAGGATGTGGTGCTGGTTGACACTGCGGGAAGAATGCAGACCAACGCGAATCTAATGGATGAAATGAAGAAGATAAAGAGGGTCGCCAAGCCGGACCTCGTGATTTTTGTCGGTGACTCGCTCGCGGGGAACGACGCTATCGAACAGGCTCGGGCGTTCAATGCTGTCGTGGGTATTGACGCGGTCATTCTGACCAAGATCGATGCCGATTGCAGAGGGGGAGCTGCACTTTCCATCGCATACACGGTTGGAAAACCCCTGGTCTTCCTCTCGACTGGACAGGAGTATGACCAGTTCGTCAAGTATGATCCCAAATGGATGATAGACAGGATCTTCTCCTGAAAAATGTAGAAAATGGAGGGAGGTTCGTCCCCCATATTGCTCTCATTCTTCTGAGCCAAAATCGTTAGGGAAGCAGGTGAGTGCCAGGACGGTAGCGAAGACCTTGGCATCATCCACTAGGTTGTCAATCCGGCAGAACTCGTCCACGCTGTGGGCCATCTCTTCAACGGTCTGCCAGGAGTAGGCTGGGTATCCCTCCAAGCGAAATAGGTTGGCACAGGTACCGCCTCCGATCCCCCGGGGTTGTGGCTCGATGTTCTTCACCTTCTTGACCGCATCGGAAAGACGCTTTACCGCCTCGGATTCATTGTCGGAGGGCGGCCCAGATCTCGTTTCCTGCTCCACCGTTATACTGATCCGGGCGCCAGTGCGGTCTTCAAAGAGGCTGGCCACCTTCTTCATCGAATCCAGTACATCGTCCGGATCGTAATCTGGGATGATCCTGCAATCAAAGTAGAAAACGTCGTCTCCAGGAACGGTGTTGATATTTCCCACCGTCTGCAATCGCTTGGTGGGCTCGAAGGTGCATCGGGGAGGAATGAACATGTGGTCCATCTTCCCGTACTTGTCCCTCAGATAATCCAGCACGAACACGATGAACTCGGACCCCACTTTCATCGCGTTGATTCCCTTGGATGGCGTCGAAGCATGGGTCTGCTTCCCTTCGACCGTCACTTTAAGCCAAAGTATAGACTTCTCAGCGACCTCGATGACCGAGCCATCGGAAACGCCGAAGTCCGGTACATAGATAATGTCATCTTTACTGAAAACTCCCTCCTGAATGAGGAAGCTGATGCCTTTGTCGCTTCCCGTTTCCTCGTCGGCCACTACCGCAAGGCCAAATGTCAATTCCGGACTGATTTGCACCTTGTTGAGGGCTTTGACGGCGAACATGGAGGCGATAAGGGCCTGGCCGTTGTCCTCGGCGCCCAACCCAAAGATCTTTCCGTCTTCCTCCTTGGGAGAGAATG
>DATKXF010000058.1:0-26967 GCA_035529155.1 Methanomassiliicoccales archaeon
CTCCCGTCGGGATTCTTGGCTAGATTTTGCCGGTACGGACTGTTCTAGTCTTCATCGGAGGTATCACTGATCGCATCATTTGGGCATTCGTTGTACCCTTCAAGATAGAGACGGGATATGGGGAGTACATTCCCTCCCGAATCGAGAATGGGAGGACGGATGGCAGCGACCCCAGAGCCAAGGAGGCTTTGGGTCGCGAGATCCAGAACTTGAACATGGCGTCGTTTGGAAATCGCTTTCAAAGGCATTTGGGTGGATATGATCTCAGGATGAATCTAAGGAAAAAGCGCTGATACTCATATTGGTGAAACTGGCAACCGGATTCTTCTTGAGAAAGAGTATATTCCGATGAATTCGCACGATTTCAATAAACCGACTCAACAAATTCTTTATCGCCTCAATCTGAATACTTATAACCGTTTCTTAACCCCATTCTACCTTCCAACAATAGGATAAGCCAGTGTTTCTAGAAAGAATAATAAAAGTTAACAAGTTAAGAAAAAGAAAAGGGTTTGGATGCCCTCGGTGCATTTTCTTTTTAATTGAATTTTAAATATTAATATCTGGATAAGAATGAGAGCGGGCGTGAAGGGATTCGAACCCCTGATCCGCAGCTTAGGAGGCTGCTGCCTTATCCAGACTAGGCCACACGCCCTTATTTGATGAAAAGGGGGAAGTTGTTTAAAGGGTTTATTCGGAGTCCTCCTTGGACTCTTCGGTCGTTTCTTCGGATTCGGCCTCGGGTTCTTTTTCCTCCGGAGGTATCTCCTCGGGCTCGAGTTCTTCCTCGGTCTTCTCCTCCTCGGGGGCTTCCTCCTCGCTCTTGGGGTAGGCCTCAATGAACCTTACCTCGACATTTCCGAAAGCTTCCCTGAGATCAGCGACCACACGGTACTTTGCCATCGTCCACTTCTGGTCGTACTTGCAGACATCTGGCATGGTGATGATGTAGACATCATCCTCGACTACAACTACAAAACCCTCGCTGGTACCGTAATCCATCTCCAATATGCCCTTGGCCTTGTCCTCATTGGTCTCCAGCTTCTCGACCACCGTGAACTTGTACTTCAGAGTGCTACCAGCTAGAGGTCGGTTGAAGTCCACCCTAACCCTACCAGCGGTAACGGCCACGATGGTGCCTATCCGGTTCTTGATGTTGACCTCCATGCCGATCCTGGGATCGATATCCTGCCTGTAGAACTCCCTGAGGGGGTGAAGCTCGACGAGCTTGGGATCCCTCTGGCCAGCGGCTTTCTCCGGTGGGATGATAACCTCTTGTTCCACGCCGACCTCGGCACCATCAAGGGCTTCGTCCAGGCCTTCGAAGACCCTGCCGGCTCCAACCAAGATGGAAATGGGGGCGTAGTTGGCATTCTCGTTGAAGATGTCGTTCTCCCTGGCCTTCTCATCGCTGGTGGTATCGAACATCTCCTCGGTGTCCTCTATCCACGCATCGTAATCCAGGCGGATGACATCTCCCTTAGTGATCTTGACAGCCTCATCAGACATGAAATTCACCTAACCTGATCATTCTGGGGAACGATTTGGTGTCATTAATTGGTCCCTATTATATTTTTTGGTGGTTACCAATGACCTACACCTTGACTAGTCCCTCAACTGTTTCCTTGTCCAGGACCTTGACCAGCTCGACGAGCAGTCTCAGGTTGCTCTCGACATCTTTCATATCGATTATTCCTACATGCGAGTGGATATGTCTGGTCGCGACACCCATCACCAGGCTGGGACATCCCACATTCGAGATATGTATGATGCCCGCATCGGTACCTCCGCCAGTGACCTGCGCGAGCTGGTAGGGGATCTTCTTCTGCTCGCAGATCTCGATCGCCAACTCCTTCAGCGGCTGGTTGGGTATCATGGATGCGTCGAAAACGGTGATCGCGACACCATCACCCATTTTGGCCGGCGCTTGATCGGGCCTTATGCCAGGAACATCCCCCGCTATATCGACATCGAGCACCAGAGCGACATCGGGCTTGACCATGTTAGCGACCGTTCTAGCGCCCCTAAGGCCGACCTCCTCCTGGACAGTTGCAGCGCCGACAATCTTGTTGGGGTGCTTGATCTTCTTTTCTTTGAGCGTACGGATAAGCTCGGCAGCCAGGAACGCACCGATGCGGTCGTCGAAGGCTTTTCCGAAAGCTAGGGTCCGCTCATCCACCATCTTGCCGTCCTTGAACCTGGCCTTTTTACTCAGGTTGAATGAGGAATCGGGGACAGCAGCGTCACCGATGCGAGCGCCCATCTCCTTGGCCTCATCGGCATTCGCGGCCCCGATGTCAATGAACATCTTGTCCAAGGTCACTACCTTGTCCCTTTCCTCCTTCTCCATGACATGAGGCGGCTTGGCCGCAATGATTCCCTGGACCTTTCCCTTGTTGGTGAGAACCCATACCTTCTGTCCCAGAAGGGCTTGATTGAACCATCCACCCAGGCCGTAGAAGTTTAGGAATCCGGTGTCGTTGATGCCTGTGACAATGAATCCGATCTCATCGATGTGACCGGGTACCAGTATTACGGGGGCTTCGTTCTCCCCATTCTTCTCGAACACGAGAGAACCGATCTTGTCGTTGTAGACGGAGTCCGCCCATCTGTCCACGTACCCCTTCATGAGGGTGGTGGCCTCCCGCTCGAATCCAGAGGGGCCATGGGCATTGCACAGGTCCTCCAGGAACTTCAGTGAGTCCTTCTTCATTTCGAACACTCCTAGCGATTGTACGCAGATACCTCTATTTAGGATGCAAAGTTAAACATATCGGCCTGTAACAGTAAAATGGAGGAGGTGCGCCCATCGATCCGGACACCGTAGCCGATGTCAGCACCGCAATCGGAAGAAGGGCGTTCACATTCCCGGCTGCCCGTTCCAGAGCTTCGAGATAAGGGGGCTGTTCTACGAGATAATAGGCAAGGAGACGGAGTACGGGAGAGAGGATGCGCTCAGGGAGGCTGAGGAGGCTTGCGGAGATGAGCCCGAGGACGATTGATCCTCAAGAACATGGGAAAAAAGAATAAATGCTAGTTGCCAGATACACGGGCCAAAGCCACCATAGCTTAGCCCGGTTGAGCGGCTGACTTGTAATCAGCAGGTCGGGAGTTCGAATCTCCCTGGTGGCTCTTTCTCCCTACTCTTCGAGCCAAACGGTATCGTCATGCTCGAAGTTGATCTTCAGCACGATGATGGAGAAGTCCTCCTGGACTTCCGGGGTCTCATGGACCTCACCTGGCTCGCAGACCAGTATATCCCCGGGATCCATGTCGTGCCTCATGCCTTCTATGCTGATCGCACCTTTCTGTAGGAAGTAGAATGCCTCCGTTTGCACCTCATGATGGTGAGGGGGTACGCTCTCCCCTTTCCTGAAGCGGACCTGCTGAAGAATTGTTCTAGGCGGTGAAACCGAATCATCTGTAAGGAGAACTTTCTTCTCGTACCCAGATCCAGGAGACCAATCGATCTCCTTGGAGCGTATCTCCCTCATCGCATCACTGCTCTTTCACCGCGTCCCTTATGGCTTTATCAAGTATTTCCACGGCCGTGTCCAGATATTCGTCCTCGATGTTGAGCGGTGGAATGTATCTTATTCCAGAGCGACCGCATGGTAGGAGGATGAGTCCTCTTTGGTAACTCAGTTCAACCACTCTGTCGCGGATGTCCACAGCATACTCCTTGGTGTTCCGGTCCTTGACGAACTCGGTGGTGAGCATTAATCCAAGTCCACGCACGTCGCCGATACACTCGTGCTTCTCCATGAGCTCCATCAGCATCTTCTTCAGTCGCTCCCCTTTTCGCTGGGCTTCATAGACCAGATCCTCCTCCTCGATAACATCGAACGTCGCCAATGCAGCCCTACATGCAAGGAGATTCCCACCGTAGGTGTTGGAATGCGCACCTTGCACCTGGAAGTCATAAAGCTTGTTGTAGACCGTAGCGGCTATAGGCGCACCGGACCCAAGCGCCTTGGCGGTGCAGAGGATATCCGGAATCACGCCATGATGGTCAATGGCCCACATCCTTCCGGTTCGACCCATACCGGCCTGGACTTCGTCGTCCACATAAAGAATGCCGTGTTTCTCGGCGGTTCGCTTGATGATCCTTATGAACTCTGATGGAGGCACGATATACCCTCCCTCCCCTTGCAGCGGTTCACAGAAGATCGCCGCAACCTCTTCAGGAGGAAGGAATGTCTCGAAGTACAACTCATCCAGTATCTTGGCGCACCATACTCCGCAGGAGGGGTATTCCAGATGGTAGGGGCAGCGGTAGCAGTTGGCGTAGGGGATGTGAGTTACCCCAGGCACTAGGGGGAAGAAATCCCTCTTCTGGACAGGTTTGCTGGCAGTCAGGGAAAGGGCGCCGAATGTCCTTCCATGGAAGCCTCCGATGAATGAGATGAATTGCTTTCTACCGGTTGACCACCGGGCGACCTTCATGGCCGCCTCGACGCACTCCGCCCCTGAATTGCTGAGGAATACCTTCTTCTCGAAATCACCCGGTGTTATCTCGCATAGCTTCCTCGCCAGGTCCACTTGAGTTCTATAATAGAAATCAGTGCCCGCGAAATGGATCAGCTTTCCCGCCTGGTCGCGGATCGCCTCCACTACCTTGGGATGACAGTGCCCGGTATTGAGCACCGCTATCCCTGACGCGAAATCGAGGTACGTGTTTCCGTCCACGTCCTTGACGATTGAGCCCGTGGCCTCGTCTGCCACAATGGGCGATGTCTTGGTAGATGTGGATATGAATGCGTAATCCAGGGCAATGACTTCCCTGGCCTTAGGACCGGGGGGCGTCTCCTTGATATCTGGAACATTGCTCAAAGTTATCCCTCTTTTTTCCTAGATTAGAAGATTGAGACGAGCGTATATGATGATTGTGCAGGGTGGATTGATATCCGGTGTCACGATGATGTGATGCTCACTGTGTCAAATTATCTGGTCCGGAAAGCGAATATTGCATTTTTCCCTAGAGTCCCTTCTCCCTCAAGTCCTACCCCATCTATAGTGTTGAGACCTTTTTTATAAAATATTTGATTTTTAATTGATTGCTTCCAGAAGAATCGAATGCCCCAATAATGGTATTAGAGATGCCCGATTACCCTTCTTGAATCACATGCAAGGAATATGATTCAGAAAAGTTAAATTTGTTTAAGACTGCAAAATTGTATCATTATGCCAAACACAAATATATTGACACCCCAACACTTATATCAGAGAATATACTAAAGATGGCCGGAGTTATCAATTTGCGTAAGAGCAATAAAGGCAATGTTATAGGGCAAGGTGGGCCTCAAAGAAAGAAGAGGGGACCTAAGGTGGATAACCGACAGCCCAAGGCCCCAATGTTGAACATGAGGAGGCTCGGAGATTTTAGATATGATGTAAGAGAGGTTGTGGCCAGATCCCAGATGGAGGAGACCTCGGGACCGTCCTTCATCGCCCAGGTAATTGCCAAGGCATCCAGGATCTCGATAAGGGATGCCAAGAATTATGTTAGGGACTTCGAGCAGAGAGGAGATTGCAGCAGGAATGTCTCTGAGGACATCTGCAGACTTCTCGACCGCTACACGAAGTACCGTTGATAACCATTCTCACCAGCACAATGATCCTGGCCATTCAGTAAGTGTGTATTTTCTCAGCGCTCTCAATAAGCTTTGAGAGAACGGAGTAGGCTTGGATCATGTCCTCTTCGTCGACTATGAAAATTGTATCAGTGAAGCAGCTAACAGACTCGACCACGTTGATACCACCATCAGCAAGATTGCTTGCTAGGTAGGCGAAAACCCCACTGGTGTCCACGATGGACTCAGGGGACTTGACCGCGATCTCGACGAGGTCCTCCCTCGTCTTGAGAACATTTGAATGCCCCACCGCATTCGCCACTTCATCCCTCAGCTTCTCGTCAGCGATGATAGTGATGGCATGAGCGCTCTGGATCACCTGCATGGTGCTTTTCTCGTTAAGGAGCTTCCTGAACATGGCCTCCAGGCGGTTGAGGACGCTCCAATCGTTCTTTGCCGTCACGATGCATATCTTGGTCTTCATCTCCAGACGGCTGGTTCCCAGTATCTTCAGGATCTGGCTCTCGTGGTCCTGCTTGCCCAGCTTCACAGAGTATCGGCGGCAGGCTATCATTACAGCCTCTTCGTTCTTCAAACCCATTTCCTTCAGGATCTGCCTGGCAAGGGATGAATAGTTGATGAGGTCCTTTGAGATGCAGTCCTTGATCGATGGGTGAGTATCGATGTACGCGCGGGTCTTCTCCGCGATGCTCTCCTTCTGGGATACCTTCTTCATTGTGCGATGATAAATAATATGAGTATTAAAGAATTTTCAATCAGGTTGAATACCAAATTATCCTTTTCTTCAGCATGCTGGAATGCTAGATCTATCTGATATCGAGGCTTCCTTTTAGATCAAGAAGGTCAGCTGCAGGCTCAAAGTGAGAGTTCACTCCTTTTCCAGGAATTTCTGGAACACCCTGTCGAATATCCCAGTAGACCGTTCCTCTATCACCAGCGGGGGAACGAGCCTCACCACGCTTCCTCCGCAGACGTTGACAAGTACCTTGTTCTCGAAAGCGTAACGATAGAACTGCTTCGCCTCTGCCCCCATGTCGATGCCGATCATCAGGCCCTTTCCTCTTACATCGGTCACTATCTCGCCCCCCTTCACCATGGAAGACAGGCGCTTCATCCACCCCTCTCCCAGCTTCTTTGAGCGGTCGACAAGCTTCTCCTTGATGATGGTCGATATGACAGCGTTCGCGACCGCGCATCCTAGGGGATTTCCACCGAAGGTAGTACCATGCGATCCAGGGGAGAAGGTCTTCGAGATCTCCTTGGAGGTGACAACGGCGCCTATTGGGAATCCTCCGCCCATCGCCTTTGCCAAGGTGACCATATCGGGAACCACACCAAAATGCTCGAACCCGAACATCTTGCCGGTGCGGCCGAATCCAGTCTGGACCTCGTCCATTATCATAAGAGCGCCGAAATCATCGCACAGATCCCTGGCGAGCTTCATGAATTGCTGGTCAGATATGATTATCCCGCCCTCTCCCTGCACCGACTCGAGGATCAGTACAGCAGTGTCGTTGGAGAACATCTCCTTCAGCTGCTCCTCTGAACCATAGTCAAAGAAATCGAACGCCTTGGTGAGCAGGGGCTCAAAGCCCTCATGGTACTTCACTTGACCCGTGGCCGACAGGGCACCTGCGGTCCTTCCGTGGAACGAGTTCTTGGCTGCAAGCGCCTTCGTGCGCCCTGTGCGCTTGAATGCGAGCTTTAGCGCCGCCTCGTTGGCCTCCGCTCCGCTGTTCACAAAGAGGGATGTGTTCAGACCATCGGGCATGACCGAGGCGATGGTCTCAGCCAAGATGGCCTGCTCCTTGATGTAGTACAGGTTCGAAACATGGGAAAGACGCTTGGACTGGTCACAGACCGCCTCGATTATTTTGGGGTGAGCATGTCCCAAAGCGCATACGGCTATGCCTGCCACCAGGTCCAGGTACAGGTTGCCATCCAGATCGTAGAGGAACTCCCCCACACCGTGGTCGAAGCATATCTTCTCCTTACCGTAGTTCTGGAACAGGTAAGCCTGGTCGAGCTTCACTACATCATCAAAATTCATTTTGATACCCCTGAGATCAGTTCACTCTCACGGTTGTGCCGCAGTTGCTGCCCATCAGCACCTGGTTGAAGATAGAGTTCGGTTCCCTTCCGTTCACCATATGCGCCTTCTTGACACCGTTCTCGATCGCCAGGCGGCATGCCTCTACCTTGGGAAGCATTCCTCCTGATACGATCCCGATCTCAATGAGATGGTCCATCTCGGCTATGGTGATGTCGGTGATGAGGGTATCCATGTTCCCGATCTCCCTCATCACTCCGGGCACATCGGTAACCAGGACCATCTCCTCGCAGCCCAGCGCCTTTGCCAGATGCGCCGCTACGGTGTCGGCGTTGACGTTCATCTCCCTTCCCGATTGGTCGACGCAGATGGGATAGATCACGGGCACGAAACCGCTGGCGCAGAGAACAGAGACGGTAGTGGGATCGATGCATTTCACTTCTCCAACATTGCCAAGATCCACCTTCAACCTGGTACCGTTCTCCTCAACCTCGACGGGGTCCTTCTTCTCACACATGACCGTCTTTCCCTCGCTGCCGGAGATGCCAATTGCCTTGACACCCGTGGCCTTCAGGGCGTCGACGATCTGGTCGTTGATCTTTGAGAGAACGTCCTTCACCACGTGGATGGCCTTGTCATCCGTGATGCGGAGTCCCGCAACCTTCTTGACCTCGAGTCCGCGAGCCTCCATCTCCTTGCTTATGTTCGGACCGCCCCCGTGGACGACGATGGGTTTAAGGCCCAGCGAGACCAGCAGGGCGATGTCATTGGATATGCGCTCCAAATCCCCGTTGCCGTTGAGGGAGTTCCCTCCGAACTTGATCAGGATCTTCTTTCCGCGAAGCTTCCATATCCGCGGAAATGACTGGGTCATCGCGTTCAGGTTCACTTCATCACCTATGTAGTGTACTCCGCGTTGATCTTAACGTACTCGTAGGAGAGGTCGCAGCCCCAGGCCTCAGCCGAGGAATTTCCTAGGCCTATATCCACCACGATGTGGATCTCCTTCTTCTTCAGCAGTTCCTTCAGAGGCTCCTCCCCGGTCCCGCAGGTCTGGATGAGGGGTTCCCCTTGTTCGTATATGGGTATCATGGTACCGTTGGCCCCCATAGCCAGATTCACCCTTTCAGGAACCATCTCTGCGCCCGAGTAGCCCAAAGCGCACAATATGCGCCCGTAGTTGGGGTCAGAGCCGAATATCGCGGTCTTCACCAGATTGGAGGACACGATGGCCTTCGCAGCCTTTCTCGCATCTTCGGTCGAACATGCACCCCTGACGACCACGGATATCAATTTTGTAGCTCCCTCCCCATCGAGTGCTACCTGCTTGGCAAGGAGCTTCGCGACATACCTCACTCCCTCCCAGAAGGCTTCCGATTCGTCCGCGTTCATGCCCCCGGCGAGGCCGTTGGCCATGAGTACAGACATGTCGTTGGTGCTCTGATCGCCATCCACATCGATCTGGTTGAAGCTTGAGTCCATAATGTCCTGCCATTTTCCGTCGAATCCGGGGGTAAGGCAGGCATCGGTAGCAATGAAACTGAGAGTTGTGGCGTGGAGTGCCTTCATGGCAGGGGAGATCATCCCGCTACCCTTGGCCATTCCCCCTATGGTCACCTTGGTGCCGTCCTCGAGAATCACCTCGCAGGCAGCCTCCTTGATCACGGTGTCGGTGGTCAGGATGGCCTGGGCGGCCTCCAAACCCTTCTTGCGGCCGCTGTCCAGATCTTTGACTATCTCCTTGATGCCTGAGAGTATCTTCTCCGTCGGCAGGAAGCGGCCAATGATGCCCGTGGACACCACACCTACCAGTTCCCTTTCGAGACCGAGCAAGATGGCTGTCTGGGAAACCATGTCCATTGCATCCTTTATTCCCCTTTCTCCGGTAAGGGTGTTGGCATTGCCAGAGTTGATAATGAATGCCTGGAGCTGCTTTGGGTCTAGATCCATCATGAGCTTGAGGGGCGCGCCTTTCACCTTGTTCTGAGTGTAGGCGATAGCGCAGGACGCCTCCCTTTCGGAGTAGATGAGTGCCAGGTCGCGCTTGTGCTTCTTGATGCCGCAGGCAATGCCAGCAGCCTTGAATCCCTTGGGGGATGTTATTCCCCCATCTATCACCTTCATCTCAGACACCCAGCCCGGGGAAGTTCAATCCGGTCGTCTCGTCCAGCCCGAACATAATGTTCGCATTCTGGACCGCCTGGCCCGCGCCGCCCTTGGTGAGATTGTCGATCGTGGCCATGACCACTACATTCTTACCTCCGGCGAACTCAAACCCGATCTCGCAGAAGTTCGATCCGACGACCGAGGCGATGTTGGGTGTCCCATTGACACGAATGAAACGCTTTCCTTTGTAGAATTTTTCGTAAACGTTATAGAGTGATTCGTGGTCCATCTCCTTCTTGAGAGTCACGTAGCAAGTGGAGAGTATTCCACGCACTATGGGCACAAGATGGGGTGTGAAGACCACCTCGATCGTCCCGTTGCCCACGCTCTCCAAAGCCTGCTTTATCTCCGGGGTATGACGATGCTGGCCCACCTTGTAAGGAATTATTCCGGTGGCACAGGTAGGATGGTGGGTCATCTGCGCAGGTTCCATTCCCGCCCCCGATGTCCCGCTCTTTGCATCGACGATTAGCTTTCCCTCCACCAGGCCCTCGGAAAAAAGGGGTGCGGTGGCCAGTACAGAACATGTGGGGTAACATCCTGGATTGGCCACCAGCTCGGCGGAGGCAATGGCGTCATAGAAGAGCTCGGGTATCCCGTAGACGGCCTTCTTTAGATTGTCAACGTCCCTGTGATCGATCCCGTACCAATGGCGGTAGTCGCGAGGCGCCTTCAACCTGTAGTCCCCGCTCAGATCGACCACCTTTATTCCCTTCTCCAGGAGAGGGGGTGCGAAATCCATGGAGGCGCCGTGGGGCGTCGCCAGGAAAGCGAGGTCGATGTCGGAGTTCTCGCTCAAGCTCTCATCGAATCTGATGTCGACGAAGCCCTTAAGGAATGGATGGACCTTCGTGACCTTCAGACCGGCCTGCCTCCTCGAGGTGATGGTCACCAGCTCCATCTCCGGATGGGTGCAGACCATGCGAGCGGTCTCCCCGCCCGTGTATCCCGATCCTCCGACTATACCAACCTTGATCATCTCGATATCACTCTCTCTTAAGGAACTGCGCATTGTGGAATTCGAGTATTAATAGTGATGTCATATTTCAGACACCATGCCCCCCAGGTGTTCGTCTGGGAACGGTACCATACATATCGGTCATCCTTGTCGGAATGAGGACGATAGATGTGGCAAATGTCGCTTGCGGGTCATCACGAATATATATACAAGCGGGAGTAAACGGCCCGATTTAAATGGTATCCAGTAATGACACTCGCGATAAGATCGTCCTGGCCTACTCCGGCGGATTGGACACCTCCATTGCCGTCAGGTGGCTCCAGGAGAAGTACGACATGGACGTCATAGCGGTCTCCATCTACGTGGGACAGCCGGGCGACATGGACGCTACAATGGCCAAGGCCAAGAAGGTGGGCGCCGTCGATGCCTACGCCGTCGACGCGCAGGAGGAGTTCGTCAATAACTACGTATTCCCCTCACTGAAGGCTAACGCCATGTACGAAGACAAGTATCCCCTTGCCACAGCGATCGCAAGGCCGCTCATGGCTAAGATATTGGCGGACGTCGCGAAGAAAGAGGGAGCCAAGTACATAGCGCACGGCTGCACCGCCAAGGGGAACGACCAGGTGCGCTTCGACGTTTCCATCAACGCTCTAGCCCCTCACATCATGATCATCGCCCCCATGAGGCAGTGGATATACACCCGTGAGGAGGGCATCGAGTACGCGAAGGAACATGACATTCCAATACCTATCAAGAAGGCCACACCCTATTCGATTGACGAGAACCTGTGGGGAAGGAGCTGCGAGTGCGGCATCCTCGAGGACGCCTCGGTAGAGCCGCCTGAGGACGCCTACGAGTGGACGACCTCGCCGTTATCCGCTCCCGACGAGCCGGAATACCTCACTATTGAGTTTGAGAAGGGAGTACCTACCGCCATAAACGGTGAGAAAATTCCTCCAGTCGACCTGATAAAGAAGGTCAATGAGATCGCTGGCAAGCACGGTGTGGGAAGAATAGATCACATCGAGGACCGTCTGGTGGGCATTAAGAGCAGGGAGATCTACGAAGCTCCGTCCGCCGTCGTGCTGATCACAGCCCACAAGGACCTAGAGAACCTTGTGCTCTCCAAGGATCTGATGGCATTCAAGAAGTTGGTCGAGCAGAAGTACGCGGAACTCGCATACAACGGTCTGTGGTTCTCACCTCTCAAGGAAACCCTGGATGCCTTCGTCGACAAGAGCCAAGAATTCGTCACCGGATGGGTCAAGGTAAGGCTCTTCAAGGGTTCAGCTGTCGTTGTGGCGAGATCATCCCAATACTCATTATACGACACAGCTATGTCTACCTACGACGAGGCGGACCAGTTCGATCACACCTCCGCTGAGGGATTCATATATTGCTGGGGCCTACCTCTGAGGATGGCAGCCAAGGCGTACAAGGAAAAGGTGGATATCAGTGAACAAGAAGGTCCTGTGGTTGGGGAGATTCAAGAAAGGAGCCAGTGAGTCCACTCTCCTCTTCACATCGTCCCTGACCGTGGACTCCAGGATGGCGTACCACGACATCATGGGCTCCCTGGCTCATGCAAGGATGCTGGGGCAGCAGGGGATCATATCCATCAAGGATCAAGAGGAGATCGTTGAGGGCCTCAGGTCAATCCTCTTCGACCTGGAGAACGGGGGTATCGAGTTCCCAGAGACCACCGAGGACATACACTCGGCCCTTGAGATGGAGCTGACTGAGCGTATTGGGGAAGCAGGCGGAAGGCTTCACACCGCCCGCTCCAGGAACGATCAGGTGGCCACCGACCTCCACCTGTACCTGAGGGACCGGTTGCTGGATACCATAGAGAATCTGGTCCATCTACAGGAGGTCATGGTCGACCTTTCCGAGGAGGGCATCGAGACGGTGATGCCAGGTTTCACCCACCTGCAGCACGCGCAGCCCGTGACGCTGGGATACCATATGATGGCCCACTATCAGCGTATCCGGAGGGACATAGAGCGCCTAATCGACCTCTACAAGAGAGTGAATGTCTGCCCTCTAGGGTCAGCAGCTCTGGCCGGAACCACCTATCCCATCGACAGGGACCTGACTGCCAATTTACTGGGCTTCGACTCGCCCACCGCGAACGCCATGGACGCGGTGTCAGATAGGGATCTGGTCGCGGAGTACTGCTTCTGCGCCTCTCTGTGCATGATGCATCTCTCCTCAATATGCGAAGAACTGGTGATCTGGACCTCTCCTGAGTTCTCCTTCGTGGAGATGGATGACGAGTTCTCAACGGGTAGCTCGATAATGCCCCAGAAGAAGAACCCGGACGTGGCTGAACTGATCAGGGGAAGGAGCGCTGGAGTGCTTGGGGACCTGAACTCTGTCCTGGTAATGATGAAGGGACTCCCATTCGCCTACAACCGCGACCTGCAGGAGGACAAGGCAGCCCTGTTCAGGACGGCCGACACCCTCAACAGCTGCCTGGAGATCATGGCACCCATGATGCAGACGCTGACCTTCAAACAAGAGAACATGCTGGCCGCCGCAAAGAACGGTTTCCTGAACGCCACGGAACTGGCGGACTATCTGGTCGGAAAAGGTATGCCCTTCCGGGAGGCCCATGGAGTCGTTGGGCTGGTGGTCCAGAATGCATCCGAGAGGAACATCGGGATAGAGGACCTCTCCTTGGACGAGCTGCGTTCCTACTCCTCGCTCATCGATGACGATGTGTTCGACATTCTTCCGATCGAAAAAGCGGTGGGAAGGAGAGAATCAGCTGGTGGCACCTCTCCCTCATCCGTTAAATCGCAGATCGAACAAGCCTTGAATTCAATTGTCGAACGGGGCGAGTTCGCTCGCGTGAAGCGTGAGGATATAGCCAAAGCGTTCGAGAAGCTGCAGAGCTAGGATCATTCGCTAAAATAGAGGCGGTTCCACTCCAGCTCGTGATCGATGTTCGCAACTCTCAGAATGCGGCTGAGCTTCTCGGTGATGCGGACCACTTCGTTGCTCTTTGAAGTCCCTCTGATGTAGAACTCCTTGCGATCCAGCGGGAACACCAACCGCATTCTTCCCTTGCGGTTGTAACCTTCGGGCTTCCTATTCTTCTCCAGCTCTGACTGGTTCAGATGGATGAACATTCGAAGAACATCCTCATCCTCGGGAACCTGCCCCGTTTCTTGAAGGAAGGTGGTGAGCACCTCCGGGAAAACCTCTGCCAGGTCCTTGTATTCCACATCATCTCTCAGAACGAAATGCCCGCTGGTAGCCTTCATCGACTTGTTCGATGGTAAAGTCCATATAAATATTTGTCGAGTCGATTGGGCTCTGGGGCAGGACATTAAAAGCCAGTGATTCGAGACCGAACAAAACAGACGAGGTAAATTAATAATAAGAGGCAATATTCAAGCCATGCTAGCCGCACTTACCATCGCGGGCTCTGATTCCATCGGTGGCGCTGGATTGCAGGCCGATCTCAAGGCCTTTGGCGCTATAGGGGTGCACGGCACCTCGGTGGTAACCTGCGTGACCTCCCAGAACACCCAAGGCGTATTGGATATACGGCCGATGCCACTAGAGGTCATCGAGTCCCAGATGGAGGCCGTCCTGGGGGATGCTGAGATAGCAGCTGCCAAGACAGGGATGCTTCACTCCGCCGATATCGCCAGCACCGTGGTTCGAAGGCTAAGCGAAGAGGATTTTCCACTGGTTGTCGACCCCGTCCTGGTGGCAGGAGTGGGCGATTCGCTTCACTCCAAGGATCTGGTGGAGGCGCTCAGGAAAGAGGTGATGCCAAGGGCCACCGTGGTCACGCCCAACCTCCTAGAGGCACAGGAGCTTGTCGGATTCATGATATCGAATATTCAGGATGTCGAGAGGGCCTGCAGATCGCTACGGGATATGGGTGCGGAGGCGGTACTGATCAAGGGAGGACACTCCTCGTCTAAGACCGCGGATGATGTTCTGTTCTTTGAAGAACGCTTCTATACCTACTCGAGTCCCAAGATCGAGTCGGTGGGTCACGGCGGTGGCTGCACGCTCTCCGCCTACATAGCGGGCTTCATGGCAAAGGGAATGGAGCCTCCGGAGGCCGTCGAAAGAGCCAAGAGTTGCATATGGAAGGCCTTCGTCTCCAGCTACAGTGTTGGTAAAGGCGTTACGTTGGTGGACCCGCTGGCACCCATTGAGGAGGCAGCTGAGAAGTACGAGATATTGAGCCAGTTGAGAAGGGCAGTGGAGATCCTGGAATCTATCCTGCCCTCTTCGTGGGTTCCAGAAGTCGGTATGAATTTCGTCTTCGCGCTTCCCGGTGCCCGGACCCCAGAGGACATTTGCGGTGTCGAGGGTAGGATCTCACCAGCAAAGGGAAGACTTGTCCACGCCGCCTGCCTTGATTTCGGAGCTTCACAACACGTTGCCACCATAGCCCTTACCGCTATGCAGTTCGATCGCAAGATGCGTTCCGCCCTCAACCTGCGCTTCAGCGAGGGAAACCTGGAGAGGCTGATGGAGTCTGGACTTAAGGTGGGAAGCTTCTCCCGCTCGGACGAGCCAAAAGAGAGGAGGACCATGGAATGGGGAACGGAGAAGGCCATCATGGAGCTGGGCTACGTCCCTGATGCGGTATTCGATAGGGGAGGCATTGGCAAAGAGCCCATGATAAGGATGCTGGGTCAAGACCCCGAAGAGATCCTCGAAAAGGTGAGGATAATACTTGATTCACGGTGATCTATTGAGAATCGCGATGTTCACGGACAGCTATCTGCCCTCTAGGGATGGTGTTGTGAATTCCATCCTTATCACCAAGCAGAAATTGGAAGAGCTCGGTCACGAGGTGATCGTGTTCGCTCCGGATCCTGGCAAGGATGAGGACCGGGAGGAGGGAACCCAGTACTTCCGCTCCGTGGCCTACAGGAGCTACCAGGGATACCGGGTCCCCATGTTCCCCACTAACAAGTGCCAGATCCTGGAAGAGCTGGACGTGGACGTCATTCATAGTCAGGGCCTTCTGCTGATGGCCCTGCGCAGCATGTTCGCCGGCCGTTCGCTTCGGCTCCCGGTGGTGACCTCCTTTCACACCATGATAACCGAGGCAGTGGAGTACTACACATGGCTCCCGCTTCCGAAGGAGGTGATGGACGTGCTGTTCTGGCGCTACCTGCGAAGCCTCCTTCAGCGCTCAGAGGTTGTGATAGCACCCACCCAGGCTATCCTGGATGAGCTGTTGTGCTACGCCCCCAATATAAGAAGGGGAGAGGTCATACCCACCGGTGTTGATTGCCGTCGATTCCGGCCAGATGTCGACGGATCGGCCATCAGGGAGAGGTATGGCCTGGAAGGCAAGGTCATACTCCACCTGGGAAGGATCGCCTGGGAGAAGAATCTGGACCTTGTACTGAAGAGCTTCAAAACGCTGCTGGAGAAGGACCGGACCCTCAGGTTAATGATCGTGGGCTCGGGACCCGCTAGAGATCACTACATGGAGGTCGCGAAAAACATGGGCATCGCCGATGAGGTGATCTTCCCCGGTTTCGTTGCGGACGAGGAACTTCCAATGTATTACGCGGCCTGTGATGTATTCGCCCTCGCCTCCAAATTCGAGACCCAGGGTCTCGTGGTACTGGAGGCAATGGCCAGCGGTAAGGTGGTGGCATGCATCGACTATCGCGCCACCGCGGAGATAGTGAACGAGGGTGTCGATGGTTATCTCTTCGACGATTCAGTTGAGAGCTGCTCCAAGACGCTGGAGAAGGCTTTGAACTCATCCGATTCAATAAGGGAGAATGCGAGGAGAACTGCGGAAAGGTATTCAATCAATAAGATGGTTGAGAGACTGGTCAAGGTCTACGAGTACGCAATAGAACAGAAGAGGGAGAGGAGCGGGGAACCGAAGAGGAGGATCACATGATCGAATTCGACCTCGGACACATCATCTACGAACTCTTCAGCGTGATGGGAGTGCCCGGTCTGCTCCTATGCATTTTCCTTCTGTTCTACGTAGATGCCATCCTCATCCCCACGCTACCGGAGCTCTTCACGGTGATCATTTTCATGGCCATCCCAGAACCCTGGTTCGCCGGACTGATATTGTTCACCATCGCCGGTGCGGAGTTCTTGGGTTTGACAACGCTTTATGTCATAGTAAAGGGCGTCAGGATCCCGGGAAAGATCGAGGCAGCGGTTCATAAGTACCGCGATTTTCTCATTGTGAGGGATGAGCGGATGATCATCGTAAACCGCTTCGCCCCGGTGCTGCCCTTCATGGGAGCCTTCGTGGCCATATGCGGCTGGTCCTATCGTAAGGCGGTCATCTACACCCTAGCAAGCGGCGTGATCAAGTACGGGGCGATACTGGCCCTGAGCAACCTGTTCTATGCCTACTTCTCAGAGGGGACCGCTGGAACGTTCACCATAATCATGGTGCTATTCATCCTGGCTCTGAGCCTCGTCGTCTCAGTGTACCGCAGGAGCATGATGAAAAAGGAGAAACTGTCAGAGGACATGTGCCCCCTCCCGGATGCTGATCCTCCGGAGGAGGAGAAGGCATGAGAATAGTACAGCTCAATCCCTTCCATTATCCATTCATGGGAGGCATCGAACATCGCATACACCACATCTCCTCAATACTGGCCAAGGAACACGAGGTGATCGTGGTCACCGGTCAGCTCCCGGGCACCATGGAAGAGGAGGAGATGGGCGGATACAGTGTGTTGAGGCTTCCCTCCAAGCTATACACCAATTACAATCCACCTCACATAGTCACGAAAGGCATTCTCGCCAAGCTGAATGAGCTGGAGCCGGACGTGGTGGACTTCCACTACCGCTGGTCGGGCTCCTACCGAAAGGCTATGAAGCGCTACCTGGGCAAGAAGGTGTTCACATTCCACAACACCTTCGGCGAGGGCGAGGGGCTGATGGGGACATTCAGCACCTTGAACGATATCGCACATACCAACTTCGTCAAGGGTTTTGACAGGGTGGTCTGCGTCAGCGAATTCGTGCGAAATGACCTGAAGAAGAGGGGATTTTCTCCCGATTTGCTGGAGGCGGTTCCCAATGGCGTGGACCCTCCCGCCGAGCTGAGCGGGAAAGAGGGAGACTTCATCCTTTTCATAGGAAGGCTGGTGAGGACCAAAGGCCTTGACTATCTGTTGAAGGCCATGAAATCGGTGACCACGCCCCTTGTGATCGCGGGAGGGGGTCCCGAGGATCAGCGCCTGAGAAAGATGATCAAGTCGAACGGTCTGGAGGATAGAGTCAAGATCCTGGGAAGGGTGAGCGAGGAAGAAAAGCATCGCCTGCTATCGGAGTGCAGACTGTTCGTCTTCCCCTCGGTATGGGAATCGTACGGCATTGCCGCGGCTGAGGCTATGTCCTACGGGAAGGCGGTGATAACCACGGACGTGGGAGGCCTTCCCGAGGTTGTTGGTGAAGCGGGCATGCTGGTACCTTCCAAGCAGCCAGAGGCGCTTTCCAGGGCGATCAACGAACTCATCTCCGATGATGATAGGAGAAGAGAGCTGGGACTCCGAGCCCGGGAAAGGGCAAAGGGCTACACCTGGAATAGGGCCGCGAAAGAGATGGAAAGAATCTACTCCGATGTGGTGTCTGGCTGATCTTGAGAAGATCCCATCAGCTTCGCAGAAATGTTTCTAATATGAAGGGACGATTGAGTGGAAGGATGTGATGTGTTGGAACCCGAGAGACTTGTCGCTTACGCCACTCTTTCCGAGATGAGACCGCGGGCTTGGATCACGCTCCCGGGATGCAACTTCGAATGCAAGGGATGCTTCGCCATAGCCAAAAGGGCATTCGGCAGATCGATGAAGCCTTCAGAGCTGGTGCTCCTTCTGAGGGAGGCATGCGCCAAGTACTACGGCAGAACTTCGCTGGAAGAGGTGATGATCACCGGAGGGGAGCCGTTCCTTGATGAGGAGTTCCTGGAGTCACTTGTATCCTCCCTTAGAGAGATCACAAGCAGGATCGTGATCCAGACAAACGCCTCTCGGATGACACCCGAACTCCTCGACCGCCTGATGGATGAGGGGTTGAGCGAGCTCGTCTGCGATTTGAAAGCGTGGGATGATTCAATTCATAGATGGTATACCGGCCACTCCAACCATGCCGTACTGAATAATATCAAGTACGCATGCGGGAGAATGAAAATCACCATCAACACCCTCCTCATCCCGGGTGTGGTGGATGTTGAGGAGATAGAGGCCATGGCCCGTTTCCTGTCCCAATGCGACCCGAAAGAGCTGGAGTACCGCATTAATCCATTCAGGGCGGACCTCAGCCCGGAACCAATATCCAGGGAGCCAAATGATGAGGAGATGAAAGCAGCGGTGAGGGCGGCTGAGAAACATCTTAAAGGCTCCGTGCGCAGCAGGAGCTGCCTTCGCGAGAGCGAAGGAGGTCTGACCACTCACTGGATTACGGTATTTCCCGATGGAAGGATGGAAAGAAGGGGAATGGAGAACTACAGGGAAAGGAACCGTACTTTATTAGAAGAGGAAAGTGAGGGGTGATTTCATCCAGTGGGGATTATCTGCACCAGAGTGACGGTAAAGGTCAGGGTATGCCCCACCAGCTCACCATTGTAGTTAAGCACGATCGTGTTGGTGCCGGGATTCACCTCGTACAGGATGAACTCGCTGGCCATGTCATCGAGGCCCTTCAGGTTGCCTGCATCATCTACATTCAGCAGATTCCTGACGCGGATCTCCCCCTTGCCACCATTGGCTAAGGAGTCGTAGTAGTCAACCTTCACATACCAGCCTGTCTTCGACAGTCCCAGCTCCTTACCGTAGACCGGATACTTTGCACCCAGGTCCGGCTGGTTCCTGACCATTACGCTGTTCGCATCCGCGGACACGCTCATCACGGTCACATCCCATTTCCAGTGGGGATCCTTGAGGGTCATACCTACCACCGGCTGCTTCTTGAACTTTGCAAGGAACTGGGTGAAGTTCAATGTCTCGAAGACATTCAAAGTCTCGATGAACTGTATCTCAACCAACTTGCTCTGGTTCAACTGTCCATAAGCCTCGTCTGGCGGAATCTCAATGACCTTGGTCTGGTTCAAGTACATCCCGATGACCCCTTTCTCGAAACCAGGGATCATCTGACCCACCCCGATCTGGAATTGCAACGGGACGTACTGGGACTCGTTCCTGAGCGTGAACGTCAGCGATTTAGGGTACAGAGCGTCATTGGAAGCCACATCCCACAGGGAAGTGTCGAAGACCCTTCCATCCTCCAGTTGACCGATGTAGTTGACCTTGACGGCGTCGCCCCATCTTGCGTATTCCACATCGGGCGATTCGGCCCTTTGGCCGGAGTCGTACAGAAGAATGACAACGCTGCTCCCGCTGACCATAAGTATCGCGATGAGCACGATGATGATCGTGTTGGTCGCGCCCCTGATGTCACCCTTGAGATTTCTAAGGTTCATGGGAATACTAGGCAGCAAAACGATTCGATTGATATAAAGTTTCGCTCCACGAACACCCCTGGATACCGGAGTTACGGGATGAGTAAAATGACATCTTTTTATAATCAGTTAGCTCATTACTTGGCGATTCGATGAGGACGCTTTATATTCACGCTGACTTCATGGAGTACGAACTAAAGAAGAGGACACCTGTCGCAGAGGATGTAGCCGAGGATGAGAAGGGTGGCAGGATGGAGGAGGTCCTCGTTGCATTTATCACAGTAGAAAGGCAGGATGAGGGGAAGGTAGAGCAGGTCGCCAGCGAGCTGGCCGATGACCTGATGGAGACGGCGGAGAAGGTGGGTGCGGAAAGGATAATGCTGTATCCCTACGCTCACCTCTCACCGGACCTGTCAGATCCCAAGACCGGCGTGGAGATGATGCACAAGGCCGAGGAGATCCTTTTGGAAAGGAGAGCTGAAGTGAAGAGAGCGGCCTTCGGCTGGTACAAGGCATTCAGGATCAGCTGCAAGGGACACCCTCTGAGCGAGCTCTCCAGGGAGATCCTGGGTAAGGAACTGGTGGAGGAGACGGCAGGAGAGGAGCGCTTCCTGATCCTGACGCCCGAGGGAAAGGAGTTCGCTCCCGAGGACTTCGCAGGCGGAACGGAATGCTTCCGAATCATGATGGAGAAGGAAGCCCTCAAGAAGGAGGCCCCAGCGGCCGGCGAGTCGAAGTACCTGCGGCTTTGCCGCAAGTTCGGGATTCAATGGGAGGCAATGAGCGATTCCGGACATATGGCCTTCAACCCGAAGGGTGCGTTGATGTTCGACCTCATTTCCGATTACTCCACGGACATCGTGTTCGACCTTGGCCTTCCGATGTACAATGTCAAAGGGACAAACATGTTCTCATTGGACGAACCGCCAGTCAGGGAGCACGCGGACCTCTTCGGAGACCGGCTGTACATCGTCGAGACGGAGAAGCGCAAGTTCGTGATGAGATACGCCGCCTGCCACCAACAGTTCGCAATGATCCGCAACTGGAACATCAGTTACAAACACATTCCATTCGGCGCGTTCGAGGTCGCCGATTCTTATCGATTGGAACAGTCTGGTGAGACCATGCTCTGTTTCCGAACCAGGCGCCTGAATATGCCGGACCTCCATATTCTCTGTGCCGAAATCACGGAGGCGGAGGAATGGTTCTCGAAACTGGACGAGCGCATCTATCGGGAAGCGGAGGATATCGGTCGCGATTACGAGATGCTGGTGAACTTCTCCTCGTGGAATGCTTACCAGCAGCACAAGGAGATGATGCTGGAGATCCTCAACAAGCACGGCAAGCCCGCCCTGCTCCACTTCTACCCCGAGGGCATCAACTACTACTGGACGGTCAATATCGAATACCACATCCTCGATGATCTGAAGCGCGCAAGGGAGATTGGCACGGTCCAGATAGATGTGGGTAACTCCAAGCGCTTCGGGATCACCTATGTCGACGAAGAAGGGAAGAAGCAGCACCCAGTGATACTGCACTCGGCGGTCATAGGTACCATCGAGCGTTACCTTTACACGCTTTTCGATACCGCAGTCCTCATGGAAAGAGAGGGGAAACCAGGCTGCCTTCCGGTATGGGTGAACCCCGAGCAGGTAAGGATACTGACCGTTGCGGAGGCGCACATGGACCGGGCGAAGGAGATCGTCGGGAGGTTCGAAAGCTCCAAGATTAGGGTCTCGTTAGATGACCGCGGCATCACCGTCGGGAAGAAGGTGAGGGAGGCCAAACAGGACTGGGTCTCCTACGTGATCGTGATTGGCGACAAGGAGCTGGAGTCCGATGAGTTCACCGTCTACATTCGAGAGGAGAATGACAACCTCATCATGACTCTCGACCAGCTGATCGCCCGTGTCAAAGGTGAGATAGAGGGTAAGCCCTTCAGGCAGCTCTACCTGCCCAAGGAGATGAGCAAGAGAGTCGGGTTCTAGAACGACCTAAACTTCTTTTCATTCCTTCTTATTTCAAGAATTAACCACAAGATGTTGAGGAAGTGGTTTGGACTTAGGTCATGAGCATGAAGTCGACCACTGCGTCACCAACCTGAGAAGTGCTGGCCTTTCCCCCCAGATCTGGGGTGAGAATACCCGCGTCGATGCAGTGCCTGATGCCTTCCTCGATCCTCGACCCAAGTTCCTTATGGTCCATGTGATCGAGCATCATCTTCGCTGCCAGCAGAGCGCCGAAAGGATTGGCCTTTCCCTGACCCGCTATGTCGGGTGCTGACCCATGAACGGGTTCGAACATTGATACCCCAAATGGAGTGATGTTGCCGCTGGCCGCAAGGCCGATTCCGCCCTGCACCTCCGCTCCCAGGTCGGTGAGGATATCGCCGAACATGTTGGGCGTGGCCACCACACCGAAGTCCTGAGGTCTCCGCACCAGGGCCATGGCCATGGCGTCCACGAACATGAACTCCACATCGATGTCGTGTTCGTCAGCCCTCTGTGCGAACACTTCTCTCCAGAGGCCGTACATCTGCCTGCAGACGTTCGCCTTGTCCACGGCAGTGACCTTCTTCTCACCTCTCTTGACTGAGAAGTCCATCACGAAATCCGCGAACCTCTCCACACCCTTCCTCGAGAGAAGACCTACCTCGAAGGCGAAGTCGTTGTCCCCCTCGTAGGAGGCTTCCATCGCTATGTCTAGGGTGTACAACCCCCTCTCGATGTGGATGGAATCGCTCTTAGATTCTGGGGTGAACGTCCCGCCTGCACCCATGTACACATCCTCCGTATTCTCCCGAAGGAAGTCAATGTCGAAGTCAACCCCGGACTTCAAGGGAGTGAAGGGATGCCATGACTTCACCGGACGGTGGTTGATGAACTGATCGAACTGGGTCCTCATGGCCAGCAGAACTCCCCTCTCCAAGACTCCTGGCGTGACCCTGGGATCTCCGATGGCGCCGAAGTAGATCGCATCCTGTTCTCGAAGGGTTACCATGTCCTCGGCAGTAAGTAACTCCCCGGTCTTCAGGTATCTGGTGGCCCCGATGTCCATCTCGGTGAACTCTATCTTGAGGTTATCGTTCTCCTCCATGACCCTCAGGACTTTGAGCCCCTCGGCTATGACTTCGCCTCCGATCCCGTCACCCGGGACAACGGCTACCTTGAACATCTGCCGCCCTCCCTTATCTTGGCCAGGAGACCACCGCTCTCGATCAGGTCCCTTACGAAATCTGGGTATTGGGGAAATGTCCACTCTCCACCTCGGGTCTCGTTGATTATCCTGCCGGCGACGGTATCCACCGAAATGATGTCTCCCTCCTCAGCCTCTATTTGGCATTCGACGGGCAGCAGACCCACATTCAGCGAGTTGCGGTAGAATATCCTTGCGAAACTCTCCGCGACCACGCAGGCGATGCCCGCCTGAAGCAGTGCCCTGGGAGCGTGTTCCCTGGAGGACCCACAGCCGAAGTTCCTCCTGGCGACGATGATGTCGCCCTCGGAAATCCAGCCGGCCAGGCCGGGCCTCACCTTCTCGAAGGCGAAATCGTTTAGGTGGTCCTCGTTGTCGCTTGTCAGCCTCTCTGCGGGAATGATCTGATCGGTGTCGACGTGGTCTCCGAACTTCCAAACCTTGCCTCTGATAGTGTCCATGATCTCACCTATACGATAGTCTCCGGGGTAACGATCCTGCCGGCGACAGCGCTTGCCGCCACAACGGATGGGGAAGCCAGGTACACCTCCGAATCCTTGTGGCCCATCCGCCCGATGAAGTTACGGTTGGTGGAGCTCACGCACCTCTCCCCCGAGGCCAGGATTCCCATGTATCCGCCCAGGCACGCCCCACATGTGGGTCCGGAAACGAAAGCACCAGCGTCGATGAATATCTGAAGGAGGCCTTCATTCATTGCCTGTTCGTAGACCCTCGTGGACGCTGGAACCACGATCATCCTGACATTGGAGTTCACCTTCCTGCCTTTGAGCAGCTTCGCCGCTGTCCTGAGGTCCTCTATCCTGCCATTGGTGCAGGAGCCGAGGTACGCCTGGTCGATCGGGATGTCCACTTCATCCACCGGCTTTCCGTTCCCGGGCGAGTGAGGCATGGCCACCATGTAATCCAGCTCGGAGAGGTCGTAGCTCATCTCCTTCTCGTACTCCGCCCCTTCATCCGGGGATACCGTCTGGTATTCGCCCCTGATCCTATCACCAAGATAGTCCAGGGTCATCTTGTCTGCAGGAAAGATCCCTGCCTTTCCCCCGGCCTCGATGGCCATGTTAGCAATGGTGAGCCTCTCATTCACCGGAACGCTCTTCACGCCAGATCCAGAGAATTCGAGGGCTTTGTATGTGGCTCCATCGACCCCTATGTCAGTGATCAATCGAATGATGAGGTCCTTTCCCGAGACCATACTGGAGAATGAGCCTTCAAGCTCGATCTTGAAGGATTCGGGAACCTTGAACCAGAGTTGTCCTTCGGCGAAGCAGGCTGCCGCTTCGCTGCTTCCGATGCCCGTGGAGAAGGCGCCAAGCCCGCCGTAGGTGCAGGTGTGGGAATCCGCTCCCACGATCAAGCGTCCGGGGGCTGCGAAACCCTCGTCGATCATGACCTGGTGGCACACACCGCCCTTTCCCACCTCGAAGTAATTCTTGATCTGGTACTTCCTAGCGAAGCGTCTCATCTCCGCTGCCTGCTCTGCCGATGAGATGTCCTTGTTGGGTACGAAGTGATCAGGAATCAGGACGATCTTTTCCACGAATGGCTCGCAGCCCAAGGTCTCGAACTCCTTGAATGCGATCGGGCCAGTCACATCGTTGACCATGACGAAATCGATCTCCGCCTCCACTATCTCCCCGGCGTAAGCGTTCTCACCGGATTTGGTGGAGAGTATCTTCTCAGCAACTGTCTTTCCTCGGTCCATCGTCATTCACCGTTCCCTTATGACAGCCTATCTCATATCCTTTACCGAATAGAGGCGGTCGATGGCCTCCACGGCTGCGTCAACACTAGTCTGAACGATATCCGACCCCACTGCTTTTCCCACGGACATGACCGCGTGGTCACCATTGTACTGGACCTTTATGATGACCTCGCATAACGAATCGCTGCCTCCAGTGATGGCACTGAGGCTGTACTCCTTGAGTGATATCTTCTCGCTCACCACTGCCCGTATGGCTTTGAGGACGGCGTCTATTGGCCCCACTCCTATCTCAGATCCACGCCTTATCTCACCATCAACATCAATCGCTACCACCGCGGTGGGCGTGATGTTCATTCCGGTCAGCACCGAGCACTCCTTGAGGTCGATGCGCTTGCACTCGTCGGGCCTCCGGCCCTGAACGTGATAGGCTATGGCCACCAGCTCCGCATCGTCAATCTCCTTGCCGCTCTCGGACAGTCCCTTGACCTTGCGGACGATCTCCCCCAGCTGCATCTCGTTTGGATGGAGGCCGTACTTACCAAGCTTCTCGTTGACGGAGTGGGCTCCAGTGTGCTTCCCCATAACTATAGAGCGGTCCATTCCCACCAGTTCGGGGCCGAAGGCCTCGTATGTAGAGGGATCTCCCAGCACCCCGTGCACATGAATACCGCTCTCGTGTGCGAAGGCGTTCGCCCCAACGATGGACTTGTTATTCGGAATGGGGTAACCCGTCACCCTAGAAACGGTCTTGCAGACCGGACCGATTTTGCTGGTCTCCAGGTTGGTTGGGATGTTGAAGAAGGCCATGAGGCCCATGGCAACCTCCTCAAGAGCAGCATTGCCAGAGCGTTCTCCCAGGCCATTCACGCAAACATGTACCTGCCTCGCCCCCGCCCTGACAGCGGAGAGCGAGTTCGCAACTGCAAGCCCGAAGTCGTCGTGACAATGCACCGAAATGGGAACCCTGGTGACGGTCATCAGCTCCCCGATGAGGCGCTCCATGGCGGGAGGGGATATCACCCCGACAGTATCCGGGACGTTGATCTTGTCCGCCCCAGCCTCCTGCACCGCAATGTGCATCTCCTTCAGGAAGTCGATCGATGTTCGGGTCGCATCCTCGCAGGAGAATTCCACAGTGAGGCCGTGATCCTTGGAGTACTCGATGGCATCCACGGCAGAGGCCATCACCTGCTCCCGGTTCATCTTGAGTTTGTACTTCAGGTGCGTGTCCGAAGTCGCTATGAATGTATGGATGTAGTCCAGGCCACAGTCAAGGACAGCGTCGACATCCTCTCTGCGGGACCTGGCGAGACCGCAGACCGCTGACTCCAGGCCCAGGGAGTGAATTCTCCTCACCGCCTCCCTCTCACCATCGGATGCTCTGGGGAAGCCCGCCTCTATGACATCAACACCCAAGCCGTTGAGGGCACCCGCTATCATCACCTTCTCGTCAAGCGAGAGGGCGATACCTGGCGTCTGCTCACCGTCCCTCAGGGTGGTGTCAAAGATCATGACACTCTCGGGCATTGAGTCTAGCAAGATCTCGGAGTTGTAATCGCTGGTGAATATTCTCCTCCGATCGATCTCCCGGCGCTTGCCCGGCCTTTCAGTCTTCCCACTATTGGTCTGTAGGTCTTCCAAAAAATCACCTCTACCAAATCAAATTAAAGCGATGAGGCTAGAGCAGGCGCAAAATCAATGTCCTGTTCAGGCTTTTTGGAACCATCGCCATACCTCTGATTGGTTAATGGGATAAAAGAAAATGAATTATTTAACGCTTGCTAAGGGATCTGAACGCGGTCAGACCCCTCTTTGCTCTCCCCAGATGATCTTTTGTAGCTGGGGCAT
>DATKXF010000059.1:0-6961 GCA_035529155.1 Methanomassiliicoccales archaeon
ATGGGAGTCACTTGGGACTTCAACCTTGGGCTGTTCGTATATGGTATCACGGCTACGACTTGGGGCCTGCTGATCCACGGTAAATGCAGCGCAAGAATACACCAGATCAACCTCATTTTGTCCATGATAGTCACTTGGTACTATATGGTCATGGGAGGCATCTTCACTGGAGCCGCCGGGACGTCCTGGTCGAACTTCATCAATGATGTGCAAGGTGCTCTCACAAGTGATGAGTGGGTCTGGCTATGGATCATCGTTGGCATCGTCAACATGATAATGATGATCTGGACCTACAAAGCTGGTCCTGAACGCGCATTTGTCTGGTGAACAACCAAGAGAAAGCAAGGAAAACCTTTTTCGTTTTTCCTTTTCTTTTTCTAATATCATCTTTTCAATCAAACAAGCCAGTATTGAAATATGTTCCAAAACGGGACAGTTTTTATACCTTACACAATATCCAGTTTTGACACGAAATTCGGCTACCCAGAATCAGCCGGAGAAGAGAGAAGGTCATATTCGGGTATCTAATAGATTTCAAAGAATCAGACGGAGGTGAGAAGGAGATGCCCTCTAAGAGACTTGTGGTTATCGACGACGAGAAGGGTATCCAAGAGATACTAAGGGAGATTCTGACCTCGAATGGATACGAGGTTGAAGTCGCCGGTAGCGGAGAGGAGGGTCTCAAGAAGATCTCCGAAGATTTCTACAATGTGGCCATTGTTGATGTGCACCTCCAAGACATGACTGGAATCGAAGTGATGGAGAAGATCGAGGAGATCAGCCCGGATACAGAGGTCATTATCATGACGGCCTTTGCATCAGTTGATACTGCGATAAAGGCCATCAAGGGAAAGGCATTTGATTATATTGCGAAACCATTCAAAACGGAGAAGCTGCTGGATGCTCTGCAAGGAGCCATACATTACCAGGAGCTGAAGATGCAGAACAGCAGCATGCTGAAGCAGATCACCTTCCTCAATGAAATTTCCCATGAGATGGTCAAGACATTCAACATCGATACCATCCTGAATCTGGTACTTACCAAAACGCTAGAATTCTTTGCCATAAAATCCGGAGCGATCTACACCAAGGAGGATGGGGAGTGGGTTCTGCGAAGATGGAACGGAGTGACAGATAAGTTCAGGAATGATTTCGCCCGTCTCTCACCTGAGCATCCAATAGTCCGAGAAGCGACTGATATGAAGCTGACGGTACTGAGGAAGACCAACTCGAACCATGGAGGAGCAATGTGGGCGGCAGTACCCTTCCTTTTCGGAAATAGCGTCATGGGCATCCTCGTACTGGCGGGGAAAGGATCGGAATTTCTCAATGAGGAGGATCGGAGACTCCTGACCATAATGGGAGCCCAGGTAGGGACCATTCTGAATAACGCGATGACCTTCGAACACATCGAAACGACCAGGAGCTATCTCCAGAATCTGGTGGAGAATACGGCTGATGCGATTATCACCTACGACCTCAAAGGACACATCATTGGGTGGAATCCAGCTGCGACCGCCATCTATGGGTATGACGCAGAGGAAGCCATTGGTAAGACTCTTATCAATGTACCAGAAGAAAAGAAGGGTGAGTTCAAGGCTATTTTCAACGAGGTTAGGAACGGGGGGATAGTCAGCAATTTTGAGACCTTTGGTCTTAGCAAAGATAGGAGATTGGTGGAGGTGGCCGTCACTCTTTCCCCTCTCAAAGATGCCTCTGGACGGCTCATTGGATATTCATGCATCTCCAGGGACCTTACCACCAAGAAAGAGATCGCAAAGGAAAAGATTAGGTCCGAGATCCTTGAAGCCCAGGGCAGGATCAGGGATGTTCTTATCGATGTCATACCTCTTTTATTGAAGCGAAGACTACCCCAGGAGGATAAGAACGAGTTCATACTCATATTGTCCAGGAAGCTTGAGGAAGCCCTCTATGACGATTATGTCAGAGAGGGGGAGGATACCCCTGACGGCATCGCCCGGAGCATCGCTGCTGTGTTGAACGAGATGGGTGGGAAATTCGAATACAGCATTGACGGCGATGTCATCACCATCTGTGGAACTAAGTGTCCTTGGCAGAACGAGCAGAGGAAGAATCCCGTTATCTGCATGCTCACCAAGAGCATTTCCGCCCGCTTCGCGAAGAGGGCTCTCGGCGAGGTGAGAGTCTCCCTTGAGAGCACAATGGCAAATGCGGATGAAAAATGTCGCATAACCATTATGAGAGGAGGTCCAGGAGATACCTGAATCGGGTCATTCTTTCGAAAGGACCAATTCTTTGCCTAATGAACGGGCCTCATCCAGCGCCGTGAGATGATCATTGATCTTGCCCTTGGCGTCGATACCGGGATATGTCAGCGCCCCGATGAATTCGACATCGATGCTTGTGAAGAACACTTTTATTGTCGAGATCGCACCTGAGAAGTCCGACCTCTTCATTCCCCCGACCGAGAGGAACACTCCCCTTCTCTTTCCTTCGGTGGCTATCGGGCGGTTGAGCCTGTATTTTCGAGCCCATAGGCTCTGACACCGGTCTATCATCATCTTGGTCTGACTACTCAATCCAGAGAAGAATACAGGTGAAGCGATTATCAGTACATCGAGCGCTTCGAGAAGATCGTACAGTTTCTGCATGTCATCATCCAGCACACACTTTCCGGTGGTCTGGCAATCCCCGCACTCCTGGCATCCCTTCATGGAGAGATCATTCAAACGTATCTTGATTACATCTCCCCCGGCCTCTCTTGCACCTTCCAGTGCATTGTCGAGGAGGATATCGGTATTGCCCCCCTTCCTTGGTGAACCGGATATTCCGACTACCTTGATCATAGCTCCACTCTTCCTGAATTATGAAGAAAATGGTACAATATCGTTTGCATTGTGATGATGAAAAAAGGATTGGAGGTAACTATTGCTCGAGGCTATCGAGATTCTCAAGGATTCGCTCTCTCAACTGGGTGAAGTATTGATAGCCTTTCACCCAGTAATCAACAGCACCGAGTTTGCGAGCCTCGAAGCTCAAGTCGGGTTCATCATAATTTGTGATCAGAATGACTGGTATATCAATTCCCAAAGCATTCATCTCGATCAGCAACTCTATACCGTTGCCGTCTGGTAGCTTGTAGTCCAAGACCACTAGGTCATAACTCTCATTCTCGAGCTTTTCCAATGCTGATGACTTATCTGGAGCGGAATCCACATAGAATTCATCCTCTGGAAGATATTCTTTGTCCAGAGCGACATGTTCCTCATTGTCCTCAACTATCAATATTCTGTGGAGACCTTTAATCATGATACCTTCCCATTAGTGAAAAGAATCCAAGATATATTGCTTTATGCCATCACTATCGTAAAGTATCTAAGTTAAATCATTACCGAGTGGGGAACATTGGTCTTTGCTTGCGGGAAGAATGACAGAAAAAACAGACCCAGAGGATGGTTTGCCATCTACCCTGTCACTGACCCAAACCCTTCCCGCATAGTAGTGGCACAATGCCTGAACGACACATAATCCCAAACCCTTGGTCTCAGCCCGGCGATCAGAGTCGGTTTCCCAGAACCTTTGGAAAATCCTTTCCTTCCATTCATCAGGAATCCCCCTGCCCTGGTCGGTGAAGTCGATCTTCCAGTAGGTCCTTCCCTCTTCCAGGTAATCAGAAATCGATATTTCAACGATTTTACCTCCCCCATACTGACAGGCGTTCTTGAGGAGGTTCAAGAAGATGTCCCTTACTTCTGTGTCAGCATTCACCATTGCTCTTTCGATCGATGGCTCGAATCGGATGACCGTGCCCTCGCATATGGTGTTCGAATGATCAGCTGTCATCTGGGAGATGATGGGGACGATATTCACTGGCTCCTTCTCCCTACTCCCCTCCCTCGACCTGATTTCTACCAGCCTTCTCACATTTGAAACGAGAGAGGTGATGTTGTCCGACTGCTTCAAGGCCTTCCAGACATACCCTTTGTACTTCTCATCGAGGCAGGGATTGGAAAGGAGCATCTCAAGATAACCATGAATGGGCACATTGTAATTGGCTACGTCATGGGCAAGGAAATCGTTGTATGCTTGAAGTTCCAAAGCTGTGCCGTTCAATTTCTCGTAAAGGCTCGCATTTCGAAGTGACATGGCAGTAGTAGTGGCAAATAATTCCATTAACTTGAGGTCTCTTTCGGTGAACTGGGAACCACATCTGTATAAGGCCATAGCCCCGGCCACCTCTCCCGCTACGATAAGAGCAACACCGATCAGAGAATGCTTCTCGCTGGGGGAGCCATTCTTTTCCTCCACATCATTGACAATGATGCTCTTACCTGTCCTCAATACTTCCATAATGGCTTGATCTCCCACCTCCAATGTTGGGAATTCTTCCTTAGAGATGTGGCTCTTCAACAATTCTGGGAGCCCGGTTCTATTGTCAATGCCATAAACATCACATCTGTCAGCGTTGGCCAGAGTGCCACCCTTCTCTACCACTTTTTCCAGGAGTGTCTCAAGATCCAGAGTCGAGGTAAGAATGTGGGATACCTCATAGAGGCTTTGAAGCTCCATGGTCCGGCTGGCCAGCATCTTGATGAGTCCCGAATGCCTCAGTGATGCCAAGGTCTGATTGCAGAATATCTGAAGGATGGGTGTTCGAGAGGCCCAACGCCTCACAGAACCTTCCGTCCCAAATATCGAGAATCCACCTGATGAAGCGCCGGAACCAATTGGAATGTACAGAATCGAATTGACATCCTGAGGTATCTTTCCCCTGTGAACCCATGGATCCAACTCGACAACGACCGGGTTCTCCACTCCGGCAAGTTTTTTCAGATCCAGCAATGGTGAGGAGAGTATGCCATCGGCTCGAGCCCTGTCCACACCTGCGTGGAAGATCGTGATGACGGTATCCGAATCCTTAATGTACAGTATCCCAAATTTGAGTGACTGGGCTTCCACCAGTCGCATGAGGTCCTCATCCACCTTACCTGAGGGATCGAGAGCTCCTGCCAGATCCGCCGACCTGGAAACAAGCAGGGAAAGATTATCATCGAATTCTTCAACCGAATCAACGCTCTTAGGAACCTTTAGAGGATCATAGCCAAAGGCCATCAGTATTCCTTCACCCTCATCCCCGATTACAGCATATGTGATTCTCCAGGATTGATCCACCATCTTTCCGGCTTTGGTTTGAATGGGGGCATTGATGTTCATGACCTTCCCCCTCATCACATCTTCAAGCACTTTCTTGAATTCGCTCAAAGATTCCCCTTCAAGAGCGAGAAGAGTTTCCATATTCTTTCCCAGAACCTCACGGGTAGTGAATCCTGAGAGCTCCTCTGCGGCCAGGTTCAACATCAGCAGTCTAGAATGCTGGTCGGCAGATATCACAGGGGATTGGACCTTGTCCATGGCCTTGTCAACAGTAAGAACGAATGAGTGAAGATCCATGAAAGCCACATCGGTTTCTGAAGTAGGCCTGGATATAACCACCGTACACACATCATAATTGCCTTCCAGAGGATCCATCCAGAGAGTTACATCAGTTAAACCAGACGAAGCTTTCACGAGCCTGGCTGAGATCCTCTCTCCCCTCCCGCTGTCCATCGCTGCGGCGAGGGCCCTCTCAACGGTTGAATGATCATCCTCCTGAATGATATGCAATAGTGAAGGAGTTCCCTGGATCCCATCTGGGATCAGAGACTTTGAATTTCGATCCATCCAGGTTAATTTTCCGTCGATATCTACGATAACGATGAAATACTCAATAGCCCTCAATGGGAATCACCCTTTGTTGGTCGGTGAACCTTCCCCCTGATTCACCTTGAAGCGATATGGCAGCGTCCCGATGCAATTGTTAATATTCAGCCACTATATAAGGATTGAAGGGCTGAAAACCAAACTCTGCATTTTAGTAGATGCTATCAACAGCATCTTTACTTGCATACAATTAATATTTCACTACGAAGCATCGTTTTTTCTCATAAATTCATACTGAAGAAATGACAATTATCGGCGTGTGGGAGTATCAATCAATATATAATAATTTCTATTTTTATATTAAGAATTCGCCTTTTTACTGCATGCGGGATTGAGTGAATGATAGAAAAATTGATAAATTTTCATTATCGTAGGAATTATTAAATATGAAATCGTCATTCCCAATTTTCGGAGCGCTCGGTGAAGGCTCACCCCCCCTATTCTCCTCCTAATTGGTCGTACTCAGTTACGCCTTGCAATCGCCTTCCCGAGCGTCTTTTATCTTTTGTCACCCCAGAATCACCATTAAAGCTTAATATCTAGCCTAAGGAAGCCTGGGAATCACGCTGAAACATAGAATACTGGTCCAGGCAAGGTAGTTCTTTCAGACTCCCAATGATATCCTCACTAGATCCCTTGTCCCAGGGGCCATTCCCAGGAATATCACTGCGAACTTCATGATGTTGCCTAACCCCTGATAAGATTTCAGATCTTCCTTGAAAAGGACATCGATGAGGAGGATGATGGCTAGGACCAGGAAAAACTTGAAAAGAAGCATCACCGCTGCAGTATCGGCCAGGTCGATAAGTACCGTAGGAAGGACATGCTTCTCTCCATATCCGTAGAGATCTATCCCCCTGAAAGTCGCGGTTCCATCGAGGAAATGAGCCAGGAACATGAGGAAGCTGGTGGGGGCAGCCAGGACCCCTACTTTGTTTGGCGCCACTTTCCCGATTGCCCATATAATGGCCGACAGTACGAAGGCTATTCCCGGGATGATTATCGCTTCCATGGGCCGTATGGTGGGTGTGTGACCCTCGATCGAGGTGAATATCCCCTGCCATTCAAGATCGATAGCGAATGAGATTGCGTAAGAAATCGCTATCAATAGAACAAGAAGGCCAACGCAGAGGATGGAGGACCTTAGGACATCCATCTCGTTGGAGATAAGAAGATAGAATACAATTACTGTTGACAAGGCCATGAACATCGGAATATA
>DATKXF010000060.1:0-30522 GCA_035529155.1 Methanomassiliicoccales archaeon
TTTGCTGCCGGTGCTACTGTTGCCAGGAACCTTCGGGTAATCAGCTCATACAGGGTCCAGCGATCTCCCTTGAGGTTTCTCTTTGTCGCAGGTGCCACTGGGTGAATGGGCGGATGGTCGGTGGTCTGAACTCTGCCCCTGGAAGCCCTGATCCTTTCCTGGGAAAGGAGTTCTTCCGCCTCCTCCTTGAACTCAGACTCCCTGAGTCTCTCCAGTATGAACTTGAGCGACAGGGATTTGGGGTAAACGGTGTTGTCAGTTCTGGGATATGATATGAAACCATCAGTGTAGAGGTCCTCGGCAACCTTCATAGTCCTCGAAGCCGGAAGTCCGATCTTGTTCGCTTCCGCCAGAAGCATGGTGGTGTTGAAGGGGGGAGGTGGAAGTTCATCCTTCTCTTTCAAATCGAATTTTGTCACCTCGCCCTGGGTAGCGTCCTTGATCCTTTCCATAACGGCCTCGGCAACTTCCCGGTCACGGAAGGGATTGTCCACGTGGTCCCCCATGAAATTTCGTACCTTGTTGAATTTGGCACTGGCCAGCCAGTATGGTTCAGGTACGAAATTCTCTATCTCAAGATGCCCGTCAACGATCAAACTAAGGGTAGGGCTCTGCACTCGCCCGACCGATAGAAAGTTGTGGCCAGTCTGGCCCGAAGCTAACGAGATCAGCCTTGTGAGTGATGCCCCCCAGGCAAGGTCGATCAGTTGACGGGTCTCTGCAGAGTCCGCCAGCCTCTCATCCGGAACGGTAAGATTAGAGAACGCCTCTTCTATCTCCTGCTTGGTAAGGGCGCTGAACTTGGCCCTCCTTATCGTCTTGTCATCAACGCCCAGCATCCTGATAGTCTCGAGACCGATCAGCTCACCTTCCCTGTCATAGTCGGTGGCCATAATGATCTGGTCGCTGTCATGGGCAAGGTCTCTCAATACATTAATGAGTTTTCCCATGGTGACCTTCTTAACGGGCTCGGTAAGTGCCAGTTTCTTGGGATCCGTCCTGCCCCAGTCTCTCATCTCCTTTGGATAATCAAGTTGAACGATATGTCCCCTGAGACCTACCACGCTGAATTCGTCCCCATCACGGTCGAATTCGAAGACAGGGATGCCCTGTACGTTGCGTTTCCTTAGCTTCCCGTTCGAGAGGATGGTAGCGATCCTTGCGGCTGCATTTGACTTCTCAGAGATTATGAGACTACTCATCAGGTCGGAGCAAAGATGATTGATTATAAAAAATGTGGGGTGCCGATAATCTTCTAGTTGTTTCAGATTGGACACGCTCTAGCTTAATGGAAGCGCCCCTGTTCTTCGTCCCCCTCAAGCGAGAGTGACCGTACCGAGGTCATGGTCATCTTTCCATGGAGGACACCTCTCACCGAGATCAGTTCATCCGCCAGTTGTTTCACCTCATTGGCCATTCCGCGAACCAGAAGCACCTCAAGACACTTTTCCTGATCCAGATGGATATGCAGGGCAGATGTGATCTTGGGATAGTGCTCGTGCTGGATCTCCATCAACTTCTCCTGAACTCCGCCTGAGTGATGGTCGTATGCAAGGGTTATCGTACCAATGATCTCCAGGCCTTCGTGTTTCCATCCTTCCTCATTCAGCGCCCTTCTGATGAGGTCCCTTATAGCCTCGGACCGAGTAGTGTAACCCTTCTTTTCTATCATGTGGTCGAACTTCTTCAGTAGTTCTGGCTCAAGCGATACCCCAATTCTTGTTACATTTTCCATCTCTACCCACACAGAAAGCAAATTACTCTCCTATAAAATTTCTCAGTGATTAATCGATAGAGCCAATTCTTTTCAGATAGATACCCCTGTCATAGAGCCCTTTCAGGACCAAAATCGCCCTCTTCAAGGAATTGTACGCCGGAATGCAACTCTCCTCGAACCTCTTCAGCACCTCCCATGAGTAACTTCCTCCGATGGAGCACACCACAATGGGTCTTCTGCCCTCTCTGCTCCACTTCTGGGTGATCCCCACCATGCTCTCTGTGGTGCCTGGAGCCTGCAATTGAACCAGAAGAAGAATGGCATCCACACTTTCGTCCTCCTGGAGGGTGGCCAGCACAGCATCGAACATGCGGTCGGTGACCGCCCCCGTGAGATCGATAGGGTTCTCAGCTGTGGCGAAGTAGACCGAGGAGTCGATTATCCGTTTCTTGGTCTCCTCGCTCAACTCTGCCAATTTCATGTTGACTCCTCTCACCGACGATTCAATATAATCGGCAGCAATGATCCCGAACCCGCCCGTGGAGGAGACCACGGCGATTCTCGATCCTTTGATATGGTCGAGCCATGCCATGCCCTTCGCCATGTCAAGCAGCTCGGTGACATCGTAAGCCCGGGATATCCCGAATTGCCTGAAGATACCATCGACAAGCACGTCAGATGAGCTGGCCAACGCCCCGGTATGGGATTGGGCGGCCCGAATCCCCCTCTCCGTTCTTCCGGCCTTGATGGCGACCACCGGTTTGACGGGAGTGACCTTTCTTGCGAGGTCTATGAATTTCCCCCCGTCCTCAAAAGACTCGAGGTATAGTGCAATGCATTTGGTACTTTCATCGTCTAAGAGATACTCGAGGAAATCGTTCTCATCCAAGTCCACCTTGTTGCCAAGACCAACGCAGACCGAGACGCCTACCCCTTCATTCTCCGCCATCTCGAAGACACCTGTTAAAACGGAGCCGCTCTGACTGATCACGGCTATCGAGCCATCATGGGGCCTGGGGCTTTTATCAGGCGGAGTGAAGAAGGTATCGATCCGATTCCGGGGTACCAGGATGCCGAGGGTGTTGGGGCCCAGTATCCTCGTTTTCGTCCCTTCAATGGCCTTGGAGAGCTGCTTCTGCAGCTCCACTCCCTCTCCACCGATCTCCGAGAAACCGCTGGCTACGGGAATTATGAACGGGATGCCTTTTTCAACGCATTCAGCTACCACTTCCACAGTGTATTTTGCGGGGATTGCGATGACCGCGAGGTCGGGCATTTCGGGAATGTCCATGACCGTGGGATAGCTAACCATGCCCCCGACATAATCATCGTAGGGGTTGACCGCGAAAAGCTTCGCACCGCTAGCACGCAGGTTCTCCAGGATGACGTTCCCCACCTTTCCCGGTTGGTCAGAGGCACCGACCACAGCAATGCTCGATGGTTTCAAGAGCTTGCCAAGCGACATTGGCGTCATCAATTCTGAGGGGTTACGAGATATTTAGCCCCTTCCATAGACCAGGTTCGTCTCAAAACTTATCTACCATGGGAAATTGTTTATACACAACCTACATAGCCGGATTGGCGATGAACAGGGGACAGATATCCGAATATGCTCAGAAGGTGCTGGGAGCGCTTGAGCAGGCGACAGCAGAGGGTGCGGGCAATGGAGACATCGCCGTCGCCTTCTCCGGCGGACTGGACAGCACCATAATTTCCACGCTCTTGGCGAGTTATTCTCCACCCAAATTATATACCGTAGGCATAGAGGGGTCCTTCGACCTGTTAATAGGAGAGCAGACCGCCGAGATGCTTGGACTTCCGTGGGAGGGTATCGTGGTTGAAGAGCAGGATCTGATAGACGCCATTTTCGAAATCGTGAAGATAATTCCAACCACAAATCCCGTCACCATATCCTTCGAGATGCCCCTGTTTCTGGTGGCCTCCAGGATCAAAGAACGTCATATATACAGTGGCCAGGGTGCCGATGAGCTGTTCGCCGGATATGCAAAATATGTGGAGATGACCGATGAGGAGAGGGAGCAGACCATACATGATGACCTGATCAGATTATTGGAGCAGGGACTTAACTATGAGAAGGATCTGGTCAATCATCACAATAAGGAGCTTCACTGCCCTTATGTGCACCCATTGGTCTTGGACGTCGTCCGGTCGATCCCGCTCACCGAGGAGTTCAGAGGGAGCGAGCGCAAGGCCGTTCTGAGAGATGTGGCAAGACTTCTCGAACTGGGGGAGATCGCAGATAGGAAGAAGAAGGCCGCCCAGTACGGGTCTGGTATAATGAAGACCCTCAGGCACGCCGCTAAGAGAAACGGCATGACTGTGCGGGCTTTCATAAGGGTCCTGGCACGGGAAGGGGAAATGCCATAGACTAGTTATGTGATTCCAGGATGTCGATGAACTACCAGGAGACATTGGATTGGCTCTTTGGCCTTGAGGCCAGAGGTATCAAGTTCGGTCTGAAGAACATCACCGAGCTCATGCACAGGATGGGAGATCCACAGGAAAGCTACCGTACGATCCATGTGGGAGGTACCAATGGAAAAGGGTCGGTCTGTGCTCTTACCGCATCAGCTCTCATGGAAGCCAGATACAGCGTCGGGATGTACACCTCGCCGCATATTGTCGATTTTGGAGAGAGGATACAGATCGATGGAGTTCTCCTCCCGGAGAAGGATATGCTGCGTCTGGCCGAAGAGATCAGAGAGATCTCCGAGTCAATGGCTGAGGAATCCCCGGAAAAGAGGATGACATTCTTTGAACTGACAACGGCAATGGCATTCACCCGCTTTGCGGAGATGCAGGTCGATTGGGCAGTGATCGAGGTGGGAATGGGGGGGAGATTGGACGCCACCAACATCATGATTCCGGAATGCACTGTGATAACCAGACTGGCGATCGAGCACACGGAATTCCTGGGGAATGGAATAGATCAGATAGCCTACGAGAAGGCGGGCATACTAAAGAGGGGAGTTCCCTTGGTGACCGGAGCCTCCCCGGGGAACGGGCTGGAGACGATCGTGAAAATTGCTCAGGAACTGGACGCACCCATAAAGGTTCTTGACGAGGATCTTAAATATCGACTTCTTCAAACTTCGCTTGAAGGGACTGATATGGAGATCGTCGGAGGACCGCGGCTGTCCTCCATGCTCGCTGGCGGCTACCAGGCAGCGAACATGGCCCTTGCCTATATGGCTTTGAAAGAGCTGCACCTCCCAGAGCTGAATGATGAAGCGATTGCCAGAGGGATGAGAAATGCGAAATGGCCGGGCAGGCTGGAGACGATACACACTTCACCGCGTGTGATACTCGATGCGTCACATACTGGAGACGGAGCCAGGGTGGTGGCTGCCGAGCTGAGCAAACTGCTGGAAGGGGACATGATCCTGGTGATGGGCGTGCTGGGGGACAAGGATCTCGATGAGATGGCGAGGGCCTTTGGAAGCCTATCAAAAAGGGCGATAGCCACCTCCCCACGATCGAAACGCTCTTTTTCCGCGAATAGTGTGGAGGAGGCGCTTCTTCCTCATTGTCCCTTGGTGGAGAGGATGGATGATGTTGGAAATGCGCTCCATCATGCGCTAGAGATCTCTGACCCCAAAGATACAATCCTGGTGACCGGATCGTTGTACACCATAGGAGAGGCGAAGAGGTGGTGGGATGCCAATAAAGGATGCTGAACTGATTCTCGAGAGGATAAGGGATGCGGGATACGGGGAGGCCTACCCGGGAAGGAACAGAGGAAGGAGGCCCGGTTGGAGAAGGGATCCATTCCACGTCCTCATCGCCACGGTCCTCTCCCAAAGGACCAAGGATGAGAATACCTTCAACGCCTCGGAGATGCTCTTTGCCAAATACGACACTCCATCGGACATCGCCGCAGCGCCATTGGAGGAGCTGGAAAAGCTGGTGCGACCCGCGGGATTTCCCAAGGCAAAGGCTTCCGCCATTAAGGAGATCGCCCGAATGGTCCACGATCAGCACCGCGATGAAGTGCCCAGGGATATCGAGATTCTATTGACGTTCCCGATGGTGGGCAGAAAGACAGCGAACTGCGTGCTGGCATATGCTTTCGGCGAGGACGCAATTTGCGTCGATACCCATGTCCACCGAATTTCCAATCGGTTGGGCCTGGTGGAGACCAATGATCCTGACCGAACGGAGATGGCCCTTAGGGAAGTCGTTCCCCGCTCGCTGTGGAGAGATATCAACAGGCTCCTTGTCGTCTTTGGTCAGGAAATTTGCCGCCCCAGGAATCCAAAATGCGAGGTATGTCCAGTTAGTTCTGATTGCGATTATTATATTTCATCGGAAAAAAAGTGATGGGCTTAGAGGTTGAGGCTCTCGTCAATGGTCTTGGACATCTCTTCCTCTAGTTCCAGCTCGATCTCCCACTGGTCCAAAGAGTCCAATGTTTCCTTGAGCCCCCTCAGGCAGTTGATGCAGATCCATCTTTCACCGACCGATCTCATGGGGAGTTTCTTGTAACCCACCGACCCACAAACCCAGCAGGTGTGCATCTCTTTGGTCCTGTGCTCAACGTAGGCATTCATCTTCCTGCCCTCGACGATTGCCTCCAGGGTCATTTCTTTCTTGGAACGCTCTCCATCATCTGGCATTTGGACCCGGGCTTCATATCTGGATATCCGTATAAGAAACTTATCCTGACACCTCCAGTACTTTCTGGAGGCCATTATGAGTCAGGTTGCTCCAATCTTTCCGAGCATCAGCTAACATGCATCGTTTCCTGCAAGAAAATATATAATCGTAGGGGATAGACAGCATGATGCACGAGATCTCGGTCATGTCCAGCATTTTAGAGCAGGTCTTGAAAGAGTTGGATAAACACGAAGTCGAGAAGGTGGAAGAGGTCGAGCTCGTGGTAGGGGAACTGACATTCCTGGGTTACGAACAGCTGATGTTCGCTTATGAGATCATGACTAGGGATACACTACTGGAGGGGGCGGAGCTAAAGATAGTGACCGAGAAATTGGAGGTAGATTGCTCCTCCTGCGGCTACTCAGGCGCAACAGAATACCTTGAAGGAGAGGAGTATCACATGTCCATACCAGTTCTCCAGTGTCCAAAATGCGGTGGGAAGGTGCTTATCGCCAAGGGAAAGAGATGCGGGGTCACATCCATCAAAGTGGTGGAAAAATGAGCTTCAAGTACAGGAACGAGTCCACTGCGCGGAAAATCTTTGATACGCTGAGCAGGATGGACCTGGACCTTCGGTTCATGCATGTATGTGGAACGCATCAGGACACGCTGGTAAGGTTCGGGCTTGAAGAACCATTGTTGAATGCCGGGGTGGAGATCAGGCAGGGGCCTGGATGTCCGGTGTGCGTTACCACATCTCGAGAGATCGTCGACATGATGACACTGGCGGAGGCGGGAGTGACCCTCACCGTCTTCGGCGACATGCTCAAGGTCCCGACTCCCCTGGGATCGCTGGCTGAGGTGAAAGCCTCCGGAGCCGATGTCAGGATCGTCTACTCCATCGAGGACGCAGTTCGAATGGCCGAGAAGGCGGAGAAGGTGGTGTTCATGGCGATAGGTTTTGAAACCACCATACCAACGACCGCCTTCCCCCTTCTGGATGGTGTTCCCGAGAACTTCTCGATATACAGCTGTCATAGGCAGATCCCTCCCGCCCTGCAGGCGCTTTTCTCTATGGGTGAGATCCGTATCGATGGCTTCATCCAGCCAGGGCACGTGGCCACCATCATAGGCCTTGAACCCTTCAAGCAGTTCTCCGAGAACCATCGTATACCTCAGGTGGTATCTGGATTCGAACCACTTGACCTACTGATGTCCGTCTACATGCTGGCTAGACAAATAAGGGAAGGCAGACATGAAGTCGAGAATGAATACTCGAGGGTGGTGAGGGATGAGGGTAATCCCAAAGCGATAGAGGCTATAGCCCAGGTATTCAAGGCGGTCGACAAGGAGTGGAGAGGTTTCCCGGTCATTGAGGGAAGCGCGCTTGAGTTGAGGAAGGATTTCGACGCTCACAATGCCCGCCTGGTTTACGAAGAGATACTGTCTGACCTCCCGCCCGTAGAGGAGGAGCTCAAGGGATGCAGGTGCGGAGAGGTCCTTAGAGGTATCATCGAATCGCAGGAATGTCCTGCCTTCGGGAAAGGCTGTTCCCCCATGCAACCCATGGGTCCTTGCATGGTGTCCATGGAAGGAAGCTGCAACATCAAGTTCCGATACAGAATGAAGTGAGCTTCTTCTTCGATCAAGCTCTGGTAAAGAGGTTCTTTTTCCTTAGGGGCAATGTCAGGATCAGGGAAGAGATGGTCACTGTCCATATAAGGAGACATATCACTGCCACAGCCTCAGTCAAGGGGATCGAGGTTGTGAAGAGGAACATCAGTGAGACGGCTAGACCTCCAGCGGTCACCAATCCTCCCACTGGGCCAAGCCTTGACTCGCGCCAGATCGGTATTGTCAGAAGAAGCAGCGTTATCAGCATCAGGCCGAAGAAAGCGTAGGAGAAGAATGTGTGGTAGACACCAGTGGTAATGGGGAATACTCCAACTCCGATCAGGGCAAAGGCCCCGATGATCAGAACAACCGTGCCTATTCGTCCCAGAAGATCCTTCTTGAACATGAGGAAAAGGCCAAAGGCGAAGAACAGTCCCATTACTCCCATTGCAATGACGCCAGTATTGAAGTAGAGCCTCCCGGGTCGGTCTCCACCAAGTTCGCTGAGGGTCTCCTCGCCCAGGATCCAATTTCCATCGACGATCACCGCCGATATCCAAAGCAGAGCGAAGAGTATGGCGCCAAGAAGGCCTACAACTGCCAGATATCTCACCAGATTCTGCTTCTCCATGATATCGAGGTTAGGACATATAGGATATTAAATCAGATGGAAGACTGGGTGCAATCATTATTATCCACCAACTTCAATAGCAGTGTGGTGGTTCATTGATCGCGGTAAAATCCGGTGACGAACTGGCAGACATACTCGACAAAGCGCTTCAGATCGAGACTGGTTTTGAATCTACCTCCATCTGGGAAGGTTACATCGAGATGAAGACAACAGAGATGCGGGATCTCCTTTTCACCCTCAGCTCAGAATCGCATGAACACACCAAGATGGTAGAGAGAATGCTGGAGATGATCAAGATCGAGTCGGGACGCAAATCCCTTCCACTCCAGGATAGAAGGTTCAACTTCGCCAACATGGAAGAAAGGGAGATCCTGAACCAGCTTCTCAAATACGACAAGCTTGCCCTCGATCTCTACATTGGTATCAAGGAGTCTATCAGGGAATCCGGCTCTTCAATCTTCGTCAATGAGGGAGACCAGGACGAGTTCTTCTCACTACTTGATCACATAATCGTGGATGAGAGGAAGCATGTTGCTCTGATAAACACGCTAGTGGGCAACCTAGAGAGGATACGCTGATCTGAAGAAGGTCTCAGGTGGACAACCTCCAAGCAGAGATTTTATTTCCGATACAGCCAATCCGATCAATATGGAAAGGAAGTCCTGGAATCGGCGCCATTTCCTTTACGGTATGTTCTCTGGCACCTGCTTAGGCGTCGTACTCGCCACGGCCCTCTTCACGGTCACCCAGGATCAGGTATACGTCATGCTGATTCCCTTGGGTTTTGCTATCGGGATAGGTGTGGGCGCGGCAAGGAGCCTGATCGACAATGGGCGGACAAAGGATAACAATGGCGACACCGATCATATTTCTGATGAGTAAGAATAATTACCTTGCTCTCGGATTCCATGTTCGATGACGAAAGGAGAGAGACACGAGACTGGAGGGAGGGCAGTAGGTTTAAGAGCTTCCTCGATCGTGGTCACCGACCTTGACAGGGCAATCGATTTCTACACACGAATCCTGGGAATGGTTGTCAGGGTGGACGAAAGGCGGTACAACTGGGTGGAGTTGGGCCCAGAGGAATCTCTCGGCAGGCTTGCACTAACTCAGAAGAAGGATGGAATGAGGGAGCCAGGCGGACCTACAGGGATCGTTCTTCTGGTCGAGGACATCCATTCACTTTTCAAGATTGCAAAGGAGAAGGGGGCGAAATTCATCCTTCCACCTCATAGGCAGCCCTGGAGAGGGATAATCGCAAGAGTCGAGGATCCAGATGGAAACGAGATCACATTACTTGACAGTGAGATGGTAAGCCAATGGATGATGGGGGCCTAACGATTTTCTTGAGGAGCTCGGTACTGAAATAGGATGACCGGTGAAAATACCAAGAGAAAAATGATTGGGATGCCAATTTTCACCTGGTTTAAAGTCCAGTTTTGACTCCTATTCCTATTCAAATGATGCAGTCCGATTAGATCATTCTGTATTGTCTCCCTCGACGGATTTGCGAATGCTCTCGGCAACTGTCTCGAAGGTGGTGAAGGGCGGCACTGTGATCAGGGTAAGGACGATCTCGTCTCCCTCCCGGTAGTAATTGCCCGCAAGCCCCATTCCTCCAAAGGAACCAGTTCCATCTGGATTGCATGTGAACCTAATCCCCTTGGGACCCATGGTATCGCGTATCTTCTTCAGCTTATCACTGGGTCCCTCACTCACTTTGAACCTGTAAGTCATGGCCATGCTATCGCCGGGTTATGGCGGAATCTAGATAAAAAGTTGACCACTATCACTTCAGTCTGGTGAGAGGATAGAAGTCCCCCTTTCCGTAAGGAAATAGATCCTCCAGTTCTTCTCCTTGCGACTGGCAATGTAATCAGCGCTCTCAAGGATATTCAGGTGGTATGAGAGCTTTGAATCCGAGAGGCCAAGTATCTCCTTGAGAATGCAAGGGCAGAGATCACTCAGGGAGAGTGAGAATAGAATCTTCATTCGGATGGGATCTGCCAAAGCCTTGTAGGAATTAGCCATCCTTTCCACTTTATCGTCTGAAGGTAGCTTCGATTTCAGAGAATCCAATCCACCCAGGATCTCGACGTTCTCAACAACCTCTCCAGGCGCCAAAACGTTCACATCACCCAAGCAGATGCGCTTCTCAGCTTTTTTTTCCCCTTTCACAATTCTCATATTGCGAATATAATATTTCAAAGCTGGTCAAATTGTATGATATTTCAAATATTTTTGAATTCATAACCTTTATATCCTTACTGGACATTACCATTCAAGAAAATTTGAAATAGGTAGGGAAGGCATTGCTAGAGGCCATAATAGCAGCACTCGTCAGCGGCATCGACAGCGTTCTAGAGTACCTCTCTGCGCATGTCCTGACCTGCTTGGTTCCCGCCTTCTTCATTGCGGGTGCGATAGGGGTCTTCATCAAGAAGGAGGCAATACTGAAGTACTTCGGGCCGACCACCAAGCGATGGATCTCCTTTGGCTTGGCTTCCATCTCGGGCTCCGTTCTCGCCGTGTGCAGTTGCACAATCCTGCCGCTCTTTGCGGGCATATACAAGAAGGGAAGCGGTATAGGGCCCGCGACGACATTTCTCTTCGCGGGACCAGCCATCAACGTTCTCGCGATCATCTACACCGCCCAGGTGTTGGGATACGAACTGGGTCTAGCCAGGGCTGTGGCCGCGATCTTCAGTGCCATATTCCTTGGGCTGATCATGTCAATGATCTTCAAGAAGCACGATCGGGACCTGGTGGAAAAGGATAGGTTGAACGGTCCGAGGATGCCGACACGACCAAGCGAAAGGCCCAGGTGGGTTGTACCATTCTTCTTCATACTGCTGATAGGCATAATGATATTCGGAGCCTCGGACCTCGATCCCGTCATCAAGCTGATAATAATATACTCTCTGACCGTGGCTCTGGCCCTCCTCCTGATATACTTCTTCAAGAAGGTCGAGGTCACTGATTGGGGTTACGAGACATGGGACCTTACCAAGAAGATCCTTCCCATACTGATCATCGGTACATTCATTGTCGGTGTCATTGCCTACTTTCTGCCTCCCGAGACCTTCCAGCCCTATCTTGGCGACAACTCTCTGCCCTCTGTCTTTCTAGCCTCCTTACTGGGAGTAATCCTCTACATGCCAACGCTTCTCGAGGTCCCGATCATAGGCACCACCTTCGGCTTCACCTCGGGCATCATGGCCAACGGTCCGGCCCTGGCCCTGCTTCTTTCCGGTCCGACGGTAAGTCTTCCCAGCATCATAGTCCTTAACCGAATAATGGGTGGGAAGAAGACACTGGTCTACGTTCTTTTAACACTGATTCTCGCGACGATTTCCGGAATGATTTACGGGGCTTTGGTGGGGTGATGTGATGAAAGACGAATCATGTCCTTGCATGACTGATAAGGCGCGCAAGATCAAGAGGATGACAGTTGGCGAGACAAGCGTCGGAATCGCCCAGCTCGATCAGATCATGGAAGAGGTGAATTCGATGGGCCTAGAGCGGAATAAGATCGGAATGGAATTGCTCAGGAGGGTCAAGATATTCAACTACGTACCTTCAGGCGCAAGTTCGGAGTATGAGAAGGCCCTTATTGAGGAGTATGAGAGGAGGTATGAGAACTGAGAATCGAGGTGTTCGGATCAGGATGTGCCAAGTGCAAGAGACTGGAAAGGAATGTCAACAAGGCTGTCTCCAAGACAGGCATTGACGCGCAAGTGGTCAAGGTTCAGGACATTCAGGAGATCACCGACAGGGGAGTGATGATCACTCCGGCCCTCTTCATCGACGGTGAACCAAAGGCCATGGGACGGGTTCCAAGCGTCGATGAGATAGCCGAAATGCTGAGGGAGTGAAGATCATAGCCTCACCGAAGGTGAAAGTATGGTGTCTCGTGTAAAGGTCAAAATGAACATGTGTGGGAAGGAGCACATCATTATCGTGGATACCATAGGAAAGAACAACTTCAGCCTGGAAGTGGAGTCTGACTGCCCCAACGTGCGATCCTTCATTAAGGGCATGAATCGAATCACCATGGACGATCTGGTCGCGAAGTACACGAGTAGGATCTTTGACAGAATGAGGAACTCACAGATGAGCGCGACCTGCTTGGTTCCTCACGGCATTCTTTCCGCAGGCTGGATGGAGGCCGGTCTTTGGTCCAAGAACCTGGCCATTAGGCAGGAGAGGAACACTATAGAGTTCGAGGAATGAGGCGCCAACCTTTACATGATTTCGAATTCAATCTTTAAACGACGGCGTCTTCTCGGATTGTTTGGGAAAATGAAGGTTTCTGTTCCTTCATTTCAGGAGCCATTGCTCATTGATTCATGACCGTACCGGAGTAGGTGAATGAGCCCTGCCTCAACTTTATCCATTTTCCCTCATCCACCCCTATCTGGTTGCCGCAAGGGCAGAGCACCTTCTCACCATCTCTGATGCTGTCATCCCGCTCTATCCTGTCCTTCCAGCAATGAAGGACCTTTACCTTCTTCATCTTGGCATAGCGAAAAATCCTTCGCCTGCACCTGGCGCACCTGATGGTGATCATTGTATCCGATAACCGCATCAATCAGATTTGTATCCTTGTTGGTCCTTACAACCCTCGGGTAGGTTCCCCAACGCTTTCCGGTTTGATCGTGATCAACCTGTCCTCGCTGGTGGGCTTGTCCAAATCAAAGAGGCGTGTCGCGTTCTGAACCTCCCAAAACCAGGGGAGCATCTTCTGAACCTTCTGTCTCGGCTTCAGAGTGGCTGTTCCAGCATCGTAGCATCTCTTCACTCCCCAGTGCCCATTAGAAGATCTCCCGCGGTGATGGTGGCCGTAGAGGATCGCGTCGATGGAGGTGCCCTCGCCCATGGTCGATTCTATGATTTCACCCAACTGGAGGGAGTCCTTTAGCTGATGTAATGGCTGCCAGTCAAATGGATGGTGGTGCAGATAGATCACTCTCCTGCCACATTGCCGAACCTCCTCCATCTGTAGGATCGTTCGGAACCTTTCTAACTGGCTTGTTCCGATCTCCCCTTCTGCCCACTGGCGATCGTACCAGTTTAGTTCCTCCGCCATGGAGTCAAGGCCGATGAAAGCTATGTCCTCAACAATATCCAGGATAGGATAGGTCCTTTCCTTTCCGTAGAACACGTCCTTGAAGATGGACACGTATTGTTTGCTACCCCGGCTCCCGCTACCGTAATCATGATTTCCAGGTATGACCAGTATCTTCTGGTATCCTGCTAAGGCAAGGGCTTTCAGCTCGCCTTTGACTATCTTGAAGTCCTTCCGGCTGCTGATCCTGTTGACCAGATCGCCAGTGATTACTACCACGGTCTTCTCCGGCTCGAGTTGAGGGTTGGTGGAAAGCCCTCTCACCATCCGCCTGAAACGATCAAGGGTACCCGGGTAGCCGATGTGGAGATCACTAATGTGCAGGATCCAGGTCATGGCAATCACTTTTTCAGTGCAGGAGGGAAATGTGAACGCATTGCCAGGTATTGAACTGTATCCCATGGTCACGCTGTCCCTTTAATAAGGCAAGATTCAAATCTTAGAAGCTCTGAAATGAAAATCGATCAATATGATCGGAGCGCAGTACGGTCTCCTCGCGCAGTACCGATTGGCAAAGAAACTTGAGGAGGATGCGCGAAAGCGCCGCGAGGAGGAGAAAAAGGTTGCAGAAGCCGAAGATTCAAAAGAGGAATGAACTCCATATCGCAGTTCTTCTATAGTAACGAATACCTATTATTTTGGATGAGCCTGGAAATTGGAGTTGTGGAGATCAAGGAACAGGACTACATGGGGATTCGGGAAGCCGTGGAGGTTTCCGCCATACCCGCCAAGATGGAGGAGTTGTTCCGCGAACTGTTCGGTTTCATTAGAAAGATGGGCGTCAAGCCAGCCGGTCCGCCGTTCGCTTACTACTACTCATTTTCTCTGGAGAGGACGGACATGGAGTGCGGAGTCCCCGTCTCAAAGTCGACAGGTAGTGAGGGTCGCGTCAAGGTGGGTAAACTTCCATCGGGGAAGGCACTTCGCGCGGTCCACTTGGGTCCCTATGAAAGATTGGAAGAGACATACAACGAAATGATGGCCTACGCAAAAGAGATGGACCTCGACCTGGTGGAAGGCATGTGGGAGTACTATCTCACAGATCCGACCAGTGAACCCGATCCTTCCAAATGGATGACCGAGATATTCGTTTTGGTGAGATGATCATTCACCGCCATGGGATCTGTCCATGAGAATCACAATTGAAGGGGCCGAGATAGATTTCGAGGAGATAGGAGAGGGTACGCCGGTCATCATGCTGCACGGCTTTCCGCTGGACAGGGAGGTGATGAAGGGATGCATGGAGCCGATATTCTGTCGAAGACCGGGGTACCGGCGCATATATCTCGACATGCCAGGAATGGGAAAATCCACCCCTGGCGACCGGGTACGCGATTCGGAAGACATGCTGGATGTGATCGAGCGCTTCATCGAAATAAGGGTCTCAGAAGACAGATACCTTCTGATGGGTTATTCGTACGGATGCTACATCGGTAGGGGCCTGGTCAAGCACCAGGCGGAAAGGATCATGGGGGCGGCATTCATATGTCCTCTCATCATCGCCAAGGACGATCTCAGGAACCTTCCTCCCAGGGATGAGCCGGATTCTCCTCCCAAACCCTTCAACGAGCTCGAAGATGACTCGCAGGTACTCTCGACGCTCTCTCAGAAAGTGAATGATAGGGTGATAGAGAGGTACAAGAAGGAGATCAAGATCGCACTTGAAATACAGAGTGATTTCATCCAGAAATTCAGGAGGGACTCATACGCCTTTTCATTCGACGTTGATGAGCTAGAAGAACCATTTCAGAGGCCGGTCCTGTTCCTTACTGGAAGGCAGGATCGCATGGTGGGTTTCCAGGACGCCTGGGACATATTGGACAATTATCCGAGGGCAACCTTCGCCGTGCTGGATGGAGCCGGTCACTATCTTCAGGTCGATAAGGAGGGCCTATTCGAGGACCTCCTGAATGAATTCCTGGACGGGTTCGAATGTCCATAGAGGGACAAGAGGATAATTTATCGCCCGCCTGTCCACTCACCATAGTTAACATTATCATTGCAATCCGCATTAAGCCCGGTGGGAATCCACATGTTCCTAATGGTGCGCTTCATTGAGAAGGACGGGGGATCTCCAGGCGTGATGGAGATCCTTGAGAGGAAGACCATCACCTGCATGGTCCGCTTGGGAATGATAGAATACGACAATCAGGACGAGAAGGAGTTCTTCCTGGACGCACTCAAGAGGGGAGGGGCCAGTATTACGGTCCTGCCGAGGTGATGATATGGCACTCAAGGTAAGACTCATCAAGGATGCCAACGGTGAGGGCGGCGTCATTCAGATCGTGAAGGTCAAGTCACAGACCCAGGAGCCTATCAAGGGGTTCATCTACGCCGCCGACAGCGAGAAGCTTGATTTCTTCTTGGGAGTTCTCCGAAAGAGCGGTAGCTTCGACATGGAATGTGATCCATCTCATTCTTCCGATTGAAGAGACCTGGATAGAAGCTCGGTTATGTCCAGAACCTCGATGTCCGTCACCGCTTGAAGATTCAGTTTACAGAAGGGACAGGCTGAAACCACCGCGTCCACATTCTTCTCCTCCGCCTCGCTCATTCTTTCTCTGGCGAGCTCAGCGGCCTTCTCGGGATTCCAAGATCTTAGTCCGCCTCCGCCTCCGCAGCACCTGCTGTTCTCCCTGTTCTTGGAGAATTCGATGAGCTCCACTCCGGGAATCGCTTTGATCACCTCTCGGGGCTCATCGTAGATGCCGAACTCTCTTCCCAGATGGCATGGATCGTGATAGGCGACCTTCATATTCAGAGGCTTGAGGTCCATCTCCTTCACTTTTCTGGCCAGGAATACGACGATGTGCTCCACCTCCACCCCATCGTAGTCGTTGGCAAGAGCGGCGTGGCACCCCGCGCACGATACCAGGACCTTACGATCGAGCAATTCGGCATTCCTGCTCCTGACGTCCTCAGCGTCGTATCCCACCCTCATGAGAGGGGACCCGCAGCAAACCATCCCTTCCGGTATGGAATAACTCACTTCCATCTCTTCAAGAAGTTCCTTGGTTCCGTCGAATATCCCCTTCATTCTGTAGACCCCGGTGCAGCCTGGGAAGTAGATGAACTCCGCATCTTCCCTGACTTGGGAGTATTCCTCCTCTTCACCGAATGGATTGCCTGTTGAAGCGATGCTGGAAAGCATTTTCCTGTGCTTGTCGGGATTCATCTCCTTAGAGATGAAGAACGATCTTAGTTCTTCCACCAGATGTGTGGTGAGGTGGCCGGTCTCGCAGACCTCCACGCACTGGAAACAGGTGGAGCAGTTGAAGAGATCGTTAGTCAAATCGTCGTCAATGTGCTTGATCGGGTTCCTGTTCACACTCTTTGACTCTATGGGACCATACGCTTTTCCAAGCGCCTTGAAATGACTCTCTCCCATCTCCTGGACGGAGTAGATGCCAGCCGAGATTGCCAGAAGCTCCGAGAGATCGATGATGTTGGGGCCGTCCCTTTTCCTTCCTTCCTCACCTTCCTCGAAGTAAAGGCAGTCGAGGTGCATAGCGCATTTCGGGCATGAGACCACCAGGTAGTCCGCTCCGGAATCCTCGAATTCCTGGACCTTGCGCTCGCGCTGCTCCTTCGAGGTGCGATTGCAGTTCATCCAGCTGGAGACGCCACAGCATATCGTCTCCTCGCGGTTGTTCTCGAACTCGAGTAGGTCGGCCGCCTTGGATATTAGCTCCCGGGGAGCGTCGAACACCCCCGAGACCCTTCCCAACCGGCAGGGGTCGTGGTACATGACCTTCAGCCCTGTTCTCTCGAGGCCAAGGTGCTCGGCCTTTTCAGCCAGGAACTCTGAGATGTGGACTGCAGGGAGACCATGCACATCAGCAAGCATGTGTCTGCATTCGGCGCAAGGCGTCACTATGATCTTCGCGTCACCAATCGCCTCCTTCAATCTGGAGGATTGGACCTCCACCTCGTCCAGCATGCCGGCGTAGTACTGGTCGTGGCCGCAGCACACGGTCACCATTCGGGGCTTGATACCGAGCTTGTTGAGGAGCTTCAGTCCGGACAGGCCGATCTGTGAGTACTTCCTCTCCCTCCCCATGGTTGAGTAGTTGCCGTAGGGTTGCTCGTCCACCGTCTTGAACGCAATATCGTATAGAGGGGTGCAACCAGGGAAGTAGACGATGTCTGAACCTTCTGATGTCTCACCTTCCTCATATTCCCATGAAGAGTTGCGTGAAAGCAGCCCCATGGTAAGGAACATGGAGCCGTGGCTTCCCCTCTTGTCCTCGAGGTATCGGTGAAGCCTGACCAAGCGGTCGAGTTTGATATCGCTGGGGCATTCTGCCTCGCACCGCCTGCATGAAGTACAATCCGCCTCTTGGTTGCCTATGCGCTTCTTCATTGGCATCTCCCCTCCATCTCGTTGACGCACTCGATCCACTTTCCTCCCATGGATGAGGACATGTTGAACATCTCCACCCTTTCACCGCCGATGCCCATCAGCTCAAGCATCTCCCTGATCTTCTTGACCTTCTCCTTGGCCGCGTAGTTACCGTCAACGTAGTGGCAGTCCTCTTCCATGCAACCCGCCACCATTACGCCCGAGGCGCCGTTGACAAAGGCTGTGAGAATGTGATTCATGGAGATCCTGCCGGTGCAGGGTGTTCTGACGATCTTGACCTTAGAAGTGTACTTGCGCTTGGCAAGTCCCGCAAGATCAGCTGCGTTGTAGCTGCAATGTTGGCAGCAGAGTGCGATGATGGAACCCGGAGCCTCTTCCAGGATTCCCTTGACCTGAGCCTCGATCTGCTCGTCGGTCAAACCCCTCAACTGGAGGGCGCCGCTGGGACAGGAGGAAGCGCATTTGCCGCATGATTTGCAGCTTATCTCACCCACGGTCATCCGGTCATCTTCCCTAACCACCGCGGAATAGTTGCAGCCTTCCTTGCAGACATCGCAACCGATGCATAGCAAGGGGTCGATGCAGGCGGTCGTCAGATCCACTTCTATCTCGTCATTGTGGAGGAATGTGCTAGCCCTGCTCGCCACGGCATTAGCTTCAGCAATGGACTCCTGGATGGGCTTTGGGCCGGAGCAAGTGCCCGCGATGAAGATGCCATCAAGCATGGTGTCCACGGGCTCGATCTTTGGATGCAGCGGATTGAGGAAGGAGTCCTCTCCCATCTTGGCACCCAGTATCTTGGCGATATCCAATGTCCCTTCCGAAGGGTTCATAGACACGCTCAGGACGACCAGGTCCGATTCAATCAACTGGATCTTTCTTTCATAATCAAGGGTGTCCTCCACCCTCACTATGTTGTTCTCTCCGTTGTCCAGAACGTCAGCTGCGTTACCGCGAATGAAGGTCACACCCATCTCTCTCACGGTCTTGTAGTACTCCTCATACCACCTTCCCGCAGCCCTGAGGTCCATATAGCAAATGTTCACATCGACCTCCGGCCACCTCTGCTTGATGAGGCGTGCCTGCTTGATGGCGTACATGCAGCAGATCTTGGAACAGTATGGGTTGTACCTCAGGTCCCTACTGCCCACGCACTGTATGAATGTCACAGTTTTCGGTAGCTCACCGTTGCTTGGTCTCTTGAGCTCTCCTCCGGTTGGACCAGAAGCGTTCAGAAGTCGCTCCAGTTGAAGTCCGGTGATGACATCGGGATGAACGAGATTGTACTCAGTTCCCGACATGTCCTTGAGCTCGTATCCCGTGGCCACTACAATGGCTCCCACCGTCACTTCCTTAAATATATCCACATCCTCGTGGACGATGGCTTCAGCAGGGCAAATGGTCTCGCAGCCAACGCAGTCTGGCATGGTACCATTGAGCCTGAGACAGGTGACTGGATCCCTGGTCCTGGTGGCTGGCAGGGCTTGAGCGAACGGGACGAATATCGCCGCCCTGGAACCGATACCGTGGTCGAACTCCGATCTGACCCTGACCGGGCAGGGATTGATGATCGTGATGGCGTCCTTGGGACACTTCTCCACGCATTGGAAGCATCCCACGCATTTACTGCTATCATAAGATGGAAGGTCATCACCCTTTCTCATCGCTTCATGACCCGCTTTCTTGCAGGCCTTGGCACAGGTCCCGCAGTTGATACACAACTCCTCGTCTATAGAGAGCCTGTCCACCAGTTCCATCCCTTTAGGGACGACCAGCTTCCGGTAGGAGGTCTGATCGCATGCGCCGCAGCCCGTGCACTTCTTCTCGTCCACGTACCTGGGCTTTCTCCTGATCTTCACGTGATATTCACCGGGTCGTCCGGAGACCTCCTCCACCTCGGAATATGTGAGCAGTTCGACATTCTTCCTCCTGGCGACATCGCTCAGCTTCGGGGAGATGGTACACATTGAGCAGTCGTCGGTGGGAAAGGTCTTGTCCAGCTTGACCATGTTGCCTCCGATGGTCGGCTCCTTCTCTACCAAGTAGACCTTGTGGTCCTTGGAGTCCAGTTCGATGGCGGCCTGTATTCCAGCGATGCCTCCTCCCACCACCAATATGTCTTTGCTTACTGGAACCCTTGCCGTCCCAATAGGATCAAGGAGTCTGGCCTTCTCCACCCCGCCCTTGATGAGCGCTAGGGCCTTGTCGGTGGCCGCCTGCCCTTTGTGCACCCAGCTGCACTGCTCCCTGATGTTGACGAACTCCCATAGGAATGGATTGATCTTCTCCCCAATGCAGTCCCGAAAGACATGATAATGATGGCCCGGGCTGCATGCCGCTATCACCACCTTGTCCAGTCCCTGTTCGTCGATGGATCTCCTGATTTTCTCCTGGCCGCTCTCGGAGCAAAGGAAGAGCTCGTCGTCCACGTATATGTCCTTCCATTGACCGACGTCCTTCTTGAGGGCCTTGATGTCCACCTCACCAGCGATGTTGTTGCCGCATTGACAGATGAAGACTCCTATCCTATCTCCCGTTCTGATGCCCCCTTAGATAGAGATGTTGAGAGCCCTCGCGATGGCCCTTTCTCCCCTGTAGTCAGGGAGTACCATGGGAGATCTCCTCTCGGTATCGATCCCGGCCTCATCAAGCAGTGAATTGAATTCGATCACGTGGTCGAGAGTGATCTTGCCAGGTGATGTTTTCTTAGCGTGTATTGCGGCGGATATGCCCGCCCTTCTACCAAATACATTGTAATCCAGCAGACTGTTGCCCATAAGTCTATTCTTTCCGTGGACGCCTCCAGCCACTTCGCCTCCTGCGTAGAGGCCGGGTATCCCTGTCCAGCCGTTCACATCGATCTCTACACCGCCGTTCTGGTAGTGCAGGGTGGGGAACACCAGAATGGGGTCCTGCGACATGTCGATCCCGAACTGGTGCTCCATGCGCCACATGGCAATGAGCTCCTTCTTGATGGTTCCCGGACCGTGGATCTCCTCGATCATGGGGCTGTCGAGCCATACTCCGACCATTCCGGTGGGCGTCTCTATGCCCTTTCCTCTGGCCTGGCATTCCCTGATGAACGATGCGCTTTCCACATCCCTTGGCTCCAGCGGGAATACAAAGGTCTCTCCGTCGGCGTTGACGGGTATCGCGCCCATCCCCCTGACCTTCTCGGTGATAAGCTGCCCCAATATAGGTTCCGGAAAAGCAGCTCCGGTGGGATGGTACTGCGCGCTATCCATGTCCGTGATCTTCGCCCCCACACGGTAGGCGAGAACCAGACCGTCCGCAGTAGCTCCGTAATGGTTGGTGGTGGGATATCCCTGGATGTGAAGTCTCCCGTAACCGCCGGTCGCCAGTATGACCGATTTGGCCCTGATAATGCTATACTCGCGGGTCTCAAGGTCCATGAGTACCGCCCCGGTCACGGTGTCGCCGTCCGTGAGCAATTCTACTGCCGGTGAGAATTCCTCCACTTCCAGACCGAGATTGCGGGCCTCGTCGCGGATGACCCTCATTATCTCCATGCCGGTGTAGTCCTTGGCGCTGTGTAGCCGAGGCCTACTAGTGCCTCCACCCGGCCTCTCCACGAAATGGCCGTCTGCCTCCCTATCGTACATTACGCCTAACCTTTGATGCCATTCGATGATCTTGGGGGCATCCATTACCAAGGCCTTGACCAGGTCTGGCTTGTTTGCGAAGTGCCCCCCGCCCATGGCATCAAGGAAATGAAGGGACGGCTCGTCATCCAGGCTGTCTGCCGCCTGTATGCCTCCCTGGGCCATCATGCTGTTGGCGTCCCCGTGTCTCAGCTTGGTGGTCACTAGGACATTCTCGGGAAGGATGCCTTCGTACACGGCATGAAGGGCGGCGACGGTTCCAGCCCCTCCACCTCCAATGATGAGGATATCAACATCGTGGTTGATGCAGCTGAGATCGATTTCATCGGGGATCACCTGTGGCCTAGCCTCAAGGATATTGGCGGTCTCGTGATGGACTATCTCGCCTTTGCTTGCCCCTACCTTCAGAGGACGTTTTCCCTCTTTCATGTAGTCGGGATGATAGGTTGAAAGAACCTTCTCCCGCTCCTCGGCCGACATCGGCTCCATGACCAATGAGATCCTTTCCTCACGGGTTGCCTCGACCTTCTTTATCGATCGTCTCATGTATTCCGGGTAGCCGTCAATGAATTCCATGCCAATCACTCCGAGACCTTGATCTCCCTTTCGAAGTACCTCTTCTTGAGGTCCTCGGGCTTCAGTTCGATCATCTCGTCGATCTCGTTCTCAAAACACCCCTCTTCCAGCTCTCTGTTCCTCTTTGAAAGTGGTTCCGATTTCGTTGCGAGGTATCTGCCGTGAAGCCTTCGAGCCAATTGAGCCACATGATAATGCTTGATCTCTGACGGACATCGGGCGGTGCAGAGTCCGCACTGTAGGCAGTTGAACGAGAGCTCAGCCGCCCTGGTGATATCGCCCCTCTTGACCGCCTGAATGTAGTCCATGACCTGGATGTCCTGAGGGCATGCTTTGGTGCAGGTGTTGCATGCCACGCATCTTGCCACTTCAGGGTATATTGACAGTATGGTATTGGGCCCAGCTTTGATCTTCTCAATATCATACTCGGATTTGTTGGCCGGTATGAATGGAAGCTGGGTGAGATACATGCCGCTCTCCGCCGTGGTCTGGCAGGCCAGCGCGGTGTACAGCTTGTAGTCGCCCTTCTTCCGGTATATCGTGGCGCAGGCTCCGCAGAAGCCCGCTCTGCAGCCGCATCCCCTTACCAATCGGTATCCTGCGTACTCCAGTGCCTTCATGATGGTCAGCCCTTCAGGCACCCGATGTTCCTTTCCCATGATGTACACGCTGATTTTATTCTTGCCCATTGGATCCCCCCAACAACCCCTTCTCCCTGAGCAAGGGACGTGGGTCAACGTAATGTTCATCGAAGTCGCAGCTATCCTCCAGCCCGAAGGCTATGGCCAATAGCTCTGTGAAGTAGAGGACAGGCATTCCGTTTTTGCTCAGTAGACGCTGCCTGTCATCAAGATTGAACTCGCAAAGAGGGCAGGCAAGAGCGATCATGTCCGCTCCCTTTTTCCTGGCAGATGATATGATCTCTGACGACCTTCGGGCCACGGCCTCCTTCTTATCAACCGTGTGGTATGATCCGCAGCACTGTGAGATGTGTGAGCCTTTGATGGATTTGATACCCACTGCTTCCAGTATGTTACAGATGATCGTCGGATCCTCCATGCTGTCGATGGAGACCTCCTCCGGTCGGAGCAAGAGGCAACCATAGTAAGGCATCACCTTGAGACCTTCCAGTGGACGCTTCACCTTACTGGATATCTTATCCAATCCCACCTCGTCCTTCAGGAACTGGGTGAGGTGGACCACATCGACCCTGCCGTGGTAGTCAGGCTCGTCATCCATGAACCTGTTCAACGCTTCGAGGGCTACCTCGTCCTTTCTCACAAGGAGATTGGCCCTTCCAAGGGTGTTGTAGCACATTGCGCACATGGTGACGAGCTTTTCATCGCCCGCCTTCTCCACACGTGCCAGGTTCCTGATGGGAGCCAATTGATGGAACAGGTCATCCTCGCTCAACCCAAAGACCGTTCCGCAGCATATCCATTCTGGCATCTCCTCAAGTTGGTAACCGAGGGTCTCCAGAACGGCCTTTCCGCTGGATTCCATGTTTCGTCCGTTGGTTTGATGGGTGCAACCCGGGAAGTATGTGATACTCTTCATCCAGTCATCTTCCTGAAACATCCGATAAGGGCGATCTGCGGTAGCCCTTCAAGCTCATCCAAGGGAATTCTCGAAGGGTGGAACCTGTCGTACTTCCCCCTTAGCCTGATCTGCCTCACGGCCTCCATCACCCCAGCGATATCGATGTCGTTGGGGCATCTTGCCGTGCAGGAGAAGCATGATGCGCAGACCCACGGTGTCTCGCTGAAGAGAACCTTCTCCTTTCCCTCTATGATCTGTTTGATGACATCTCGTGGGAATAGGTCCATGAAGTCAGTCATTGGGCAGGAGGCCGAGCACTTCCCGCACTGATAGCATGACCTGAGGTTCTCCCCGCTCAGTTCCGTGATCCTGATGAGCAACTCACTGTCTGCCAATTCCATCCCTCGCGTTCCGCAGATTCCGAGCCTGAGTTCGGTATCGGACTCATTAAGAACCATTCAGCATTTTAGGTAGTTTAATACTTTTGAAACCACAGCATAATCTGCATAGCGAAAAAACGAATTCTCACCTTCTTACGGTCAGGAATTGATGAAATTCAGCAATCGTTCCAATCGAAACCGTTCGATGATCCTACTAAATCAATAATACCGGTATGATGTCTGCGTATCCTTGGCTATGCTGTAGGCATCGTATCCTTGCCAGAGCCAGATGAAGAAACCTATGATGAGTATGACCAAACCACAGATGACATTGAGGATCATGATGAAGGCGAGGATTATTCCCAGAAAAAGGAGCAGAATGCCTTTTCCGAATTCACCCACATAGAAGTGACCGATACCCCATATTCCAGAAAGACCAGGTATGAGGGCGAGAAGAAGGGCGATCATCGGGTTCTTTTTCCTCCAAGCATTGACCGGCGTCTCTGAGACATTAGGCAAACCTCTTAGATACTTGCCGCACTTCTGACAGTAGTCCCAGTGACTCTCAACGAATGCACCGCAAAAAGGGTAATGGCTCAAGTTCCCTACTTTCCACTACTTCAAATTTCTTATCGACTATATTTTTTACCGATATAGACGACCTTCTCTTGCGAGTCTATACCTTGTTCAAAGCTTGCCCACCCTTCCATCTAAGTACGGCTAGAAGGATAAGCGCCAATCCCATGAAGCAGGCCATGGCGGGAAAGATGTAAGAAAGACTGCCGGTCTCATCGGCAATGAATCCTGCAAGGGAAGTCCCGAAGGCGCCTACCCCGAAGTTCGCCATGAATGCAAGACCATAGGCGAGGCCCCTTACCTGAGCAGAGGTCTGTTCTGCAAGCAGGGTTCCGGTTCCAGGTTGGGAAGAGAATATCAGGAAACCTGCGGCGAAGCCTATCAGGACAGCAAGCGCCCCTGGAACGATCGCCATTATCACTAGGACCACTCCCAGCAGCGCGAAAGTCATGCTTAGGAACTTGATTGTACCGCTCCTGTCTGTGAGCATTCCCCCCACGAGCTGACCGGGAGCCCCCATCGCCAACGTGATCGTGCTGGCAAGTATTCCGCCCAGAACGATGCCTCCGATCTCCGTCAGGAATGCGGGTAGGAATCCGATTACACCCTGGAAGCAGAGGCCGTAACATGCGTATATAGCCAGTGTTATTATGAAGGCGCGCGTGAACAAGGTGCGGAATGCGGGAATGGATCTCTTGATCCTGGTGATCTCCTCGCCCAACCTGCTCGCGATCGTGATGATTCCCAGGATTATCCCGGGAACTGCAAGGACGATGAACGAAGCCCTCCAGCCCCATTCCAATGCGACTGGAACCCCGATCAGTGGAGCGATCGCGAGTCCTAAGGTCCCGCCCACACCATGGACGCCGAATGCTTTTCCTCTTGCCGCGGTGGCCTTGGATATAAGGCTGAAGCTCGCTGGATGATACAAGCTGGCCGAGAGTCCGAGCAAGAAAAGGGTGATAGTCAAGCCCTCAAGACTAGAGGTCATTCCAACCAGCAGGGATGAGAAACCCATTCCTAGAGCGCAGGCGACGATCAGTTTCTTGGACCCTATCTTATCGGCAAGGAACCCGGCTCCAATGGCCCCGAATCCGAAAGCGATGTTGGATATGGTGTATATCACTCCAACCACAAGATAGTCCACGCCGAACTCCTCTACGACGAATGGTATCAACACGGGGAAGATGACCATGTAGGTGTGCACCAAGAGATGGGCGAAGAAACTGATAGCAATTATCGCCCTTAGATTGTAGTTATCTCCCGCGGGGTCCGCTTCTGCCATTCGCAGGGTGATTGACTGGTTACTTATAATGGATTCCGATTTCCTTCACACTTCGACATGACCTCAGTACATTTTTATTATCATTCTTACGAATATGGCTAATTGAATAACGATTTAATCTTTAATTATCGTTTAGAATGCGAATATTATCTTTTTAGTGACTGGTATGCATAGGTTTATCTTCTTTTTGGAACAATATATTCTTGGGATTACCATGGGAAGAAAGGGTCACAGAACCAACCATGTGTCTCACAGAAATGGAACGAACTCCGATGAGGACATCCTGTTTGATTTCGAGGGCGGGATGATTGTGGACAAGCATTCCAAGTACTGGAAGAAGACGATGAAAGAGTTGCGCCAAAGGTGCACCGACGACGGTGCCCGAAAAACCCTGAAATACTGATCCCGGTCGATGGGGGTGGTCTAAACCCCTTTTCTTCAATTTTAGAGATATCAATCCAGGGCGAATTTGAATTAGTACCAGTTCCCATCTTATCTATCAGGAAGAGTAGGTGCCGCTATTCGGCTCAATGGAGGGAATATGAAGAAGGCTGGTAATCTCATGCAGCTGTCCGATGGCAGTACTCTTGGTAAAGGGGGAAACTTCGCGGGGATCAATGGGGCAAATATCTATTACGAGGAACATGGAGAAGGCGAACCGCTGATACTTCTCCATGGTGCGTGGTCTTCCGTGGAATCCTTTCTCAACCAGGCGGGGGAGTTCTGCGCCCACTATCGAATCATCATTCCTGAGAGGAGAGGGCATGGTCGAAGCGCGGACACGCCCGGACCTTACAGCTATGCACAAGGCGCCGAGGATATGCTCTCCCTTATTCACGAGCTAGGAATAGAAAGGGCACATCTCTTGGGATGGAGCGCCGGTGCGATTATTGGCCTGATGATGGCCATGAAGAATCCAGGACTATTCTCGAGCTTCATCCCTATCAGTGGAACCTTCCACAGGAATGGGTACCATGAACGCTTCCTCAGATGGTTTGAGAGTTCGACTCCCAAGTCATTAGGAAAGGTCATGGTTGAGATCTACAGACGCAACTCACCTGATGGTGCGGACCATTTTCCAGAGTTCTTTGAGAAGATCAAGGCACAAGCAGCAACTCACCCCGACTATACCAAGGAGGATCTCAGGAGATTGAGGGTGCCTACTCTTATCATAGCTGCTGACAGGGATATCATCAAGTTGGACCATTTCGTAGATTATTTCAATAATGTTCCCGAGGGAGAGCTAAGCATCGTCCCAGGCACGACCCATATGCTTCCCGTGGAGAAGCCCGAATTGCTCAATATGCAGGTCCACGAATTCATTCAAGGGAACCCCATTCACTAGATCATAGGAACTCGTGGAATTCTGGAAAAATTGGTCAGAGAGCCCATCTACCAGTCAGGGAATAATGTGCCTTCTGGAGAGCTTCCCCTATCTGTCCAGTTATTTCGTACATTCTTCCATCCTTCAGATACAGCTTTGCCCTTTGCTTCATTTTTCTCTTGTGGACCATCGCCACAAGCAAAGGATCGAGAAGAACGCCAGGTTCCTCTTCAACTACCATCTTGACCCTCTGAAGGTCATCCCATGATATCTGGAAGTGCTTTCTTGACCCGAGGTAAATGTCAACCGAGTTTCTACTCAAACCAACGTGTGAAGGTATTCCATGGAACCATTTCCACCATAATATGATTGAGATGAATAGGGTCAATGATAATACGATTGCCAGATAGACCCAACCTGGTTCCATGGTCCAATAGAGGAGAAGACCTACAAGTAATCCTATGAAAAGGGTCAATGACCATGCCAAAGCCTCGTTGATAAGGTCTATGTTGTTGGCGAATACACGATCTTCGAACTCCCTCTCCATACCATTCGTTATTCTTGCTACCGGTCTTTATTAATCTGTTGGTGCCGCGAAACAACAAAGCTATTCAATCCTTGACAATTGAAAGGGAGAACCTTTATGCTGGACCGGCTTTGACGGGTACATGCGATGGTATCGCAGTCCTGGATTGATGATGTTCATAGCGAGCACTCAACTCATCATATTTCTGATGCTGGCGGAAGCGACCTACCCTGGTTATAGCATCTCCGAGAATTATATTAGCGACCTGGGGGTGGGTCCCTCACCAGCATACTGGATATTCAACATCTCTGTGTTCATCTTTGGCCTTTTGGCCATTTACTCCGCTTACCTAGTTGACACCTTGTTCGGAAAGCGGTTGAACGCGATTCTACTGACCATAGCTGGCATCGGAGCGGTGGGTGTAGGCCTATTCCACGAGGACCTGGGGGCAATTCATGTCTTAATGGCGTTCCTTGCGTTCTTCTTTGGAGGGCTATCTGCCATATTCACATTCAAGATAGTGAAGGGCCCCTTTGCCCTGCTTTCGATGATCCTCGGGACTATCAGCATTATCGCACTGATACTGCAAGGAGCCGGTGTCTATCTTGGAATCGGCGTGGGCGGTATGGAGCGAATGATTTTCTATCCGGTCATGCTTTGGGCGGCAGGCTTCGGCGGATATCTGATGGGCAATAAAGGAGTACCGCCTTCGTGAGGATGGATCTCACATGGGTTTCTTCTTGACCTTGTATGCCTGGGAAAGGACCCTGCCCACCTCGTGGTACGGCCCATCGGGCATGAGGAATATGGGTAGATGCAGCTTGGTAAGGTCCAGAACCCCCTCACAGCTCAGCTCCTCGCTGACATAGACCTCGGCTATCTCACCCACCACCATGTCGGTACCGGGAAAGGGAATCTCCCTCACAAACCTGCATTCGATGTTGATGGGACACTCGTCGATCATGGGTGCGGTTTCCAGTGCACCATGGAACACCTTGAAGAGATCAGACTTATCCGTCCTGTAGCCGGAGGTCATCCCACAGTAATCCACAATCTTCATCATTTCCACCGACGGGATGTTGACACTGAAGGTGCCATTCTCCCTGATGCCGTCCTTGGTGTACCTCTTCCCGCCCATAACCACGCCCATCATGGGCGGCTTCCCGCTGAGCATGGTAAGCCACGCTATGGTGTTGAAGTTGGCCTTACCCTCGTTGGTTGCACCTACCAAGCATATGGGAAGGGGCATGGTGGGAAGAACCCTACCCAATTTTACCTTTTCCACTTCTCTACCCCCCTCATCTTTTTCTTAGTCTTCAATGAACCTCAAAGATCTTCAGGAAGAATGATCCTGAATCTGCACACTTCGTTCCCCTTGAGGACCGATTCAATGAGCTCGACCCTGACGGGTCTTCCGATGACCCGCTCCCAGTTCGACTTGTAGAATCCTCCACCGCAGTAGCAGTAAGTGGAGGATATTTTCTTTTCATCGCTCAGGATGACCGATCGTATCCTTGGACAGTGACAGTAGTGGTATCTTTTCTCCCTAGGATCAGCCGATTCAAAGTACCCCTTCATATTGGAAGGAATCTTGGTTGCAATTACTACGTTGCCCTCTTTTCGACCTGCCTCTCCCCAGCAGTTCTCGGCAATGATCTCTTTCCACTCTTTGGGAATGGCGCCAGCCCACTTCTCGAGATTGTGAAGAAATCGACGTTGCCAGTACCGATGGAGTTCATCAACACTCTCCGTCTCCTTCCACACCCTACGGAGATCGTCAAGAAATTCGTCAGGAATCTGATGTGAACATCTCGTGAGTATCTCGATTCTGTCAGCTTCCTCCAAGCATTCATCCAGCCTTTCCATGGTTTCGGCTGTCCATTCGATATTCTCTTCTTCGGTATATTCCTCATCAGGATCGAAATCCGGGACGAGATCGTTGAGCACTTCTTCTCCCATTACAGTACATAGATTCTCGGAAAAGAGGATCCGCCAGTGATCTTCGGCCTTATCTCCCCACTCGACGTTGTCCGATGGCACTCTCAGCTTCTTCTCTAAGGTCATCAGAGTCCCTAGTAAAAGGGTATGTTCAAGACGCTATTTAGGAAATCTGGATTCGATATATGCAGGAAATTGGCGATGTATTGAAAAGGAAAATAATGCTGGGCGAGTATTCGGATAGCATCATATTCAAATATTTTGGGAGGCAATAGATACTGAGAGTTGGGCGAAAATGACCGAATGGGAAGACGATGTGGTCGAGTCCGAAGAGGACCTGAGGAACGATGAATGGTTCAAGGAGAATCTTCTCGTTCTTATGGAGGAGCACCCCAAGGAGTGGATAGCGGTCATCGATTGCAGGATCATAGCGACCGGAACAACCAGGACAGAGGCCGAGGAGAATGCCATGGAAGTCTCTAAAGACATGGAATTTTCAGTGTATTTTGTTCCGGCAACTCCATTTTGAGATATATATTGGCATATCGATCAACAGCTTTCAGCGAAAAATTAATTCAAATCAACTCCTCGAAATCTCCTGAGGACGATGTATGTCCTCACCGACACTGTAAAGAAAAATACGGGATGAAGAAGGACCCATCCTAGCAAATCTTTTACTGATATT
>DATKXF010000061.1:0-3152 GCA_035529155.1 Methanomassiliicoccales archaeon
CTCCCTCATGAGGTCCATGTCCTGGAGTTTGTCCTGGGCCTTCTCCACCAGCTCCCGCAGGCCATATTCATCCGTGTAGCCGGTGTCGAAGGTGTCGATCACCTTCTTCTGGAGCTCGTGGTGGAGGAAGTTCTTCTCGACGAAGAAGTCCTTGGTGGGACCTGGCCCTCCGACAAGAATGCCCTGCAGGTCTTTCTCGTAGAGGAACGCCTCGGTACCGATGTCGGCAACCTTCACGTAGAACTCGTGCGCGGCAATCTCGATAAGTCTCTCAAACCTCTGGGCGGACTGACCGCCCTTTCCGTGCTTGCTGGGAACAAGAGATGGGATGTTCTTGATCACCTGGATCCTCTTGCCTCTCAGCAGACCAAGGGTGGCCTCGCTCCGGTCGATCACGATGAGACCGTAGGACTTCTTCTCGGCCAGTATCTCCCAGAGTGGCTCTATGTAGAAATCGGAGTCGCACCGGTAGATGAAGGTGGTAATAGCCTCAGGGGGCTCAAGGACGTATTGCACCATCCGGGTCTGATCACCTTGAGCGGCTACCTCCCCGACGAAGAATACAAGCCCATTCACCGGCGGCTGACGGAAGTACTTCAACCTGGACATTATGGAGTCAATGGCACCCATGACGTTCTTGCGGGTGCTCTTGGACTTGATGTTGGAGGATTGGGAATACTCGTTCCGGAGGTAGGATGCTACATCGGAGATCTGACGATCGGGCGGGACATAGACCGAAATGAGCTCGGTTCCCCTGCCGTGAAGGTCCTTTATCTCCTCAAGAGCTTTCTTGAAATCGTATCTCTGCCTATCGGTGAGATCCTCAACACCTTCCATGCGCTGTCAACCCATTAGTTTTTTAGGCAAAAGTTACTACCCTATTAAAGCTGTTGGTGTCCAAATGGATAAGGTGGTCGTTTCCCTGGGAGGGTCTGTGCTCATCCCCGACGAGAACGATATCGAGTTCCTGAAGGAAATCGCCTTGCTTCTATCATCAGTATCCAAGGACCACGATATCATAGCTGTGTGCGGTGGTGGCAGAATAGCTCGTTACTACATTCGCAACGGTAGACGGCTAGGCGCTTCCGAGGAGAAACTGGATGAATTGGGGATCGAGGTCACGAGACTCAACGCCCGCCTCCTTCAGATCGCACTCGGCGAAAAGGCTGAGCACGGTATCCCAAAGACACCTGAACAGGCCGTGGAAATGAAGAGTGGCGGAAGGATCGTCACCATGGGAGGCACGGAACCTGGTCACACTACCGATGCCGTCGCGGCCTTTGTGGCCAAAGCCTGGAAGGCCGACAGGATCGTCAACGCGACCTCTGTGGACGCCGTGTACTCTGATGATCCGAAGAAGGTTAAGAACGCCAAACGCTACTCCCGGCTCAGCTTCGAGGATTTCTACCGAATCGTCAACAGGGGGAGTCACGATGCTGGGCAGACCGCAGTGTTCGATCACAAGGGAGCATTGATAGCAATGCAGGAGAGGATACCGGTCTATATCGTCCACGGGCGAGACCTCGATGAGATCCGCTCCGCCATATGTGGTGGGGAGATCAAAGGAACCACCGTTCTCTGATTTTGAAAGGGGACCAAACTACCAGCTTTGATTTTCATTAGAGATACCGACAGAGCAAGCGGTAAAGTTAAATTGTAAGACGCATGTCTGACATCTGTCAGAAGGGATGTTTGTGGAGAGCTTAAGCAATCAAGGTATTGGACAGCCTCACCATGACGAATTCGATCCACCTACGCCACATTGCGTTCTTCTTATCTCTGTAATGTTCTGCATGCTTGGCGGCACCCTCATCGTTCTCTCCGGCATGCTAAGCTGGATCGTGGATGCCGGTTCGTTGTACTTGACGGACCTCGTAGCAATGAACGCTTCGTACAATCTATTCATTGGAGCTTTGGTTGGAGGTCTGATGGTCGTTGGGCTATCCATTGTCTGTTTGCTGACAGAGGAGACCCACAAGAATGAGACCTGGCCCATAGCGGCCATCGTGACCGCTTTCACCACTACCGTGGTGGTCGTAGTGACCATCTTCTGGATCAACGGGGACCTTGCCGCCATCTCAGAGGCAGCGGCATTGGGACCTGCGCCCTTTATAGGGGTCTTTGGCTGTGTCCTGACCCTTGCCGGAGGTTCGGTGCTCACCCTGAACACCTTACACGAGGTCCAGGACCATAATGTCCCGACAACGTCAAGTCCAAGGTTCTCCAGACAGAGGTTCCAGGTGGAAGAAATGCCTCAACCTACAGGGCAGTTCAAATGTCCGGGTTGCAGAACACCGGTCGACGACAACTGGGATGTCTGCCCTGTGTGCGGAAGCAAACTCAAGGGAACCTCACTCTGATCAAAGGGGATCGAGGTCCTTACCCTCGATCACCTCCACCCCAATGTCGGAAAGAATGTTCCTCATGGATGTCGCCTCAGACCGCTTCATCGACTTCTTGTGAATGTACGCCATGGATGCGCCCTCGCTCTTTTCTAGAGCCCGCAAGATGATCTCATTGGCCGGGCTGGAATCGGATCCTTTGAGCGCGTAGTTGGGGACCATGTGTCCGAATGACACCTTCCTGGTGAGAGCGATCTCGGTGAACCGGGGGGCATAGTGTCCTCCACCAATCCCTATCACGGTAGGGCACACCTCGATCTCAGTGTGAAGCACGGTCCTGGCTATGGCGGCGGCGGCCTCCTTGTCATCCCACATCGACTCATCACTCCCGATCTCGATGTAGATCGCAGGTGAGCTGAGATGCGGGCCATGATGCGTCACCTCGAAAGAGACCCGATAATCAAGACAAGCGGCTTCCTTGGCAAGGCTGCGGAGCATGGATGTCATTAGATGAGGTGAAGCGGGTACAAGGGTCCGGGACCTTCCACCAAAGTCCGCATTTCCATGATTCCCGATCGGGTGCACAGTGAGGGTGGGGATGCCTGAGGCAGCCCTGTGCCGCGATAGGAATACTATTGCCTCGAGCTCGATATCGAGCTTCTCAGAGATCGCCAGATCGATGTCCTCCGCATATATATGGAGATCGTGAATGGTCACCATTACCAGATCTTTGAAGCGCAGTACAGGATGGTCATCGAAATCTCCAACATGCAAGAAGTCCTCCAGCTCCAGTATCCTGTCCCTGATATT
>DATKXF010000062.1:0-6684 GCA_035529155.1 Methanomassiliicoccales archaeon
TCTCCAGTGACCTCGACATCAAGGCTGAACAGAAGTTTCTGGCCCATGTCTGCTGTTAGCGTGTAGTAAGTTCCAGTATCCTCCGTCACCTCGAACACTAGGTAGAACTCAACGTTGCCATCTGCGTCAAACTTATCGACCTCTAGTCCCATAGGCTCAGTTAAGTACTCTAATTCTTCTTCAAAATCTAAGATTTCATCAGCATATTCTGCTCCAAGGTCCTTGGCGAAGCCCATTGCCCATGCGTCACCCTCTACCCAGCTGGGCGAGGTTGCTTCAGCTGACGCACTGGAGCAGCAGGCGAAAATTGAAAGGACCATGATGCTAGCAAGAACTGCTGTTGGAATGGTTACTTTCAGATTCATCTGAGTTCACTCCTAAGTTACTTTGGCTAAAATCCATTCCGTATTTTCACTTTTAAAACTTTCGAGCAGAATACCAAATCTGAATAATGGCCTATAATTATATTAAAAATAAAAATGAGGAAATAAAGGAATAGAAGGGGTGTTTGGAAATGGTTTTTGAACTTGTCAAGCTCACATCATGCCGGGCATTCCGCCCATTCCCATTCCGGGCATTCCTCCGCCACCCGGAGGCATGGGAGGTGCTGACCTGGAAGCGATGACATCATCGATCCTAAGGATCATGTTGGCGACCTCTGTGGCTGCTTTCACTGCCTGGGTCTTGCACCTTAGAGGTTCGATGACATTCTCATCCAGCATGTTGATGGGCTCCCCGTTGGCGAGGTTCACGCCCATGACTTTGGCATTCTTATTCTTCTTCTCGTGAGCGCTCTTGAGCTTGATAACAACGTCAATAGCGTCGAGACCAGCATTCTCGGCAAGGACCCACGGAATGGATTCCATGGCCTCAGCAAAAGCCTCGATGGCCAGTTGTTCCCTACCACCGATGCTGGCAGCATAGTTGTCCAACCTGAGTGAGAGCTCGATTTCGACAGAGCCTCCACCAGTGACGGCCTTTGGATTCTCGCATCCAGTGATGAAGGTCATGCCTTCCTCACCGACCTTCCTCTGCTCCACAAACTCAGCGTAACCCAGATCGTCTTTGCTGATCTCATCGATGCTGCCCACAAACTTAGCTCCAGTGGCCTTTGCGAGCTTCTCCATGTCCGAGGCTTTAATCCTGCGGATGGCATATATGCCTTCCTTGGCCATGTAGTGCTGCACAAGATCGTCGATACCCTTCTGGCAGAATACGACGTTTGCACCGGCCGCCTTTACTGACTCCACCATTTTCTTCAGGGTGGATTCCTCTTCGTCGAGGAAGCGTGCCATGGACTCGGGGTCCTTGATCGATATCTTAGCATCGATCTCTGTCTTCTTGATCTCCATGGCGGGCTTAAGCAGAACGATCTTGGCGCCCTCGATCTTCTTGGGCATCCTTGGGTGAACACGCTCCTTGTCAATGACCAAGCCTTTGATGACTTCAGTCTCGGCTATGGAAGCGCCCATCCTCTTCTCCACCTTGATGTTATCGACGTCCACCAAGTACTTTCCATCCCTTTCCTCCGCGACGGAGATAACGGCCTGGACGGCCATGTCAGCGAGGTACTCGCGATGACCACCAACGCTCTTGCCGGTCATGGCAGTGATTGCGACCTTCTTGAGGATCTCACTCTGCTTCTTTGTAACATCGAACGCCATGTTCTCTAAGATCTTAACTGCCTCAGCGGCTGCCATCTTGTAACCATTTGCTATTATCGTGGGGTGCACATTTGACTCAATCAGGGATTCCGCCTTCTTGAGCAACTCGCCAGCCAGGATAACTGCGGTCGTGGTTCCGTCTCCGCACTCGGTATCCTGGGTCTTGGCGACCTCTACCACCATCTTAGCCGCTGGATGCTGCACGTCAATCTCCTTGAGAATCGTGACACCATCATTGGTGATGACTATGTCCCCCACAGAGTCCACGAGCATCTTGTCCATGCCCTTTGGACCCAGGGTGGATCGTACAGAATCAGCAACGGCTTTCGCGGCGGCAATGTTGTTAGACTGTGCCTCCCTGTTCTTTGATCTTTCAGTTCCTTCCTTTAGGACTATAACAGGCTGAGAGCCTCCCATTGCGTACGCCATTTGGAATAGCCTCCTTCCGTCCGGTATTTTAGTCCTTCTATATAAACATTGCCTAGATAAAAGAGTCACCCATACATGGAAAGCATGCTAGTCCCTTCCACGTGGGGAATATCTTAATTTGGATTCCTCAACATACATCTCATTGCATTTATCCATTTGGTTGTGAAGAAATGCGAAGCAGGTTCGTGGGATGCCTTCTAGGCTGTACAATAGGTGATTCCCTTGGAATGCCCGTCGAGGGCATGTCTAGAGAGGAGATCCTTAGCACCTATGGTGAGATACGGGAGTTCTTTCCCGGCAGAGGTCTGTCTGCTGGTAGTTACACGGATGACACCCAGCTTACCATTGCCCTTGCTGAGAGCGTCATCCAATGCGGCGACTTCTATCCTGGAAATTATGCGAAGAGAATCGCAGAGTGGAAGGACTACGCCGTTGGTGCGGGGTTCACCTGCATGTACGCAGCGATCCGTCTCTCTCAGGGAGTGGACTGGAGAGCAAGCGGGCTTGGATCAGCCGGGTGCGGAAGCGCTATGAGGGCCTATCCGATCGGTCTGCTCGATATCTTTCAGCCGAAGAAGCTCAAACGCGATGCCGAGGAATCGTCTCTCATAACACATACTGATTCCAGAGCGGTAGCTGGTACCATAGCCATTGCTTATGCCACCTCGCTCGCGGTAAGGGAATCGAAGATTGGCGGAAAGGAGATGCTGCAGAGGATTAGAGACTTCGTTGGCCACACGAGCACCGAATTCTACGAAGCCCTTTCAAACGCTATGAAGTACGACGGCATGAACATCCAGAAGGCACTGAGCCGTATCGGGACGAGCGGCTACGTCGTGGAAACGGTGAACGCCTCCCTATTCATAGCATCCCAATCATCATCATTCCAGGAGGGCATCATTGAGGCCGTGAATGCGGGTGGAGATACCGATTCTATCGGTGCGATGACTGGAGGGATACTTGGTGCAAAATACGGATACGAGAATATACCTTCAAAATGGTCAGCTCATGTTCAGGATCGAAACCGAATCTCGAATCTGGCGGACCTGCTCTTCAAACTGGTATCCCAACGCAACTATTGAGTGCGGTCAGAACGCGCTCACGCACTTTATGCCGATATCCTGACAAATCTGTATGATCCGATCCTCCAGGTTCTTGAAGTAAGACTTGGAGGAGATCATCTCTTTGAAAAGTCCCGAATCGATCTCTTCAACGGGCTGAAGAATGGATATGAGGTTCTCCAACATTCCGCTTCTCAACCTGAAGGGGTCAATCATTACCTTTCTCACTCCTGCACGGCCAATTGATTCAATAAGCCCCCCAAGATCAATGTTCGTGACCATAGGAATCATGGGAGCGATGAGCGCGTAGGTGTCCAACCCGGAATCCACCAGCTCTTCCATTGCTTCCAGCCGGCTTTTTGGTGGCGGAGCATTTGGCTCTAGATACTTTGCCATCCTTCGGTCAAGGGTCGTGATGGTGATACCAATCTCGCTCCCCGATATCGTGCTGAGTATGTCCTTGTCCCTCACTACGAGATTGGACTTGGTATGCACACTGACCGTGCAACGAGAACGCGATATCAATTCCAGGCATTTTCTGGTTATCTGCAGTCTCTCCTCCACTGGCTGATATGGATCGGTAACGGTGCCCACTCCAATGACCCCTGCTGTCCGCTTCAGTTCCTTTGACAACAGGTTTGGGATTCGCCTCTTGATCTTCACGAAGCTGCCCCATTCCCTTCTGTCTACGTTGATCATCGAGGGAACATAGCAGTATGCGCAGCCATGTTCGCATCCCAGGTAAGGATTGAGAGCCCAATCCAATCCTGGAAGGCGGGAAGGGGAAAGCGCCCTTGAGCAACCCGTCTCGAGATATCTGCAGATACCATTGGATCGAAGGGGCTCACCATCATTGAAACAATAGAGATCAAAGGTAATCCTCAATCCTCCTCTGCTGCATGACATCCTTGAGAATGGCACTGTTATTGATCCAACTCATCATAGGAATATCCATCATGATTTGGACCTGATCCAACGCCTTGTCCAAAGTGTCAAATTTGAAGGGGATCTGTTCCAGGGTCCTCCTTACGTTTTCACGGACATTCCAGACCCCCACAGGCATGATGTATCCAGGATGCGCCTCTCTGAAGATCACCGCTCCAGCCTGTCTCCTCTCCCTGGTGAGCAGCTCATTGACGGCGAGCCTAGCGGCATAGTAACATCCTCCGATCTCGGCATACGTCTTGCGACCGTTATAGTGCTCATGGCTGCTCAGTATCTCGATCTGCCGCCCAGCTGGATTCCAAGCTGTGTTGGGATACCAGGCTTCTATGAGCTCGTAGCGCCATGATGTCGGCATGAGCAAGATGGACCAACGGTTGTCAAGTTCGGTCCATTGGTAAACCCTGAATTCGTCAATGGTAGGGAATGTCTTGGTATAGTGGAGTAAGGATTTCCCCAGGATATCATCGACGGCCGTTATGCTCCACCTTGTGGGCACGAAGCGTCTGTTCTTCTCCACCCCGAACACTCCAACGCTGAACGCCTTCTGCAGTTTGGAGACTATTACTCCGTTGCGGTAGAGGTTGCCTACAGCCTCGGCAGCCCTTAGATCAGTGTCATAGAATGCCTTCTCGATCTTGTGATCGTACTTTGGATTCCCTATGTCCAACTCCCTCAACCTGGCCGAAGGGCCAAATGGCTGTACCTCATCATCCAGCACTATCCTCCCAGATGGGCGATTCTGGAAACTGGCCTCTACCTCTAGTGGATTGACCGCCAGCGCCAGCTCTCTGGTAAAATCGACTATCCTTCCACCTTTCTGGAATTCCTTCACATCGATCCTGTGCTTCCCCCTTACCAGAGAGAATCTGAAATCAACGATCTCATCGATTGATATGCCCGCCCACATCTCGGGTGTGTCCATTATCGAGGTGTCCCCCAGCTCTGGGGGGACGAGGGGTCCAATGTCCACCTTGGGGTATCCATATCTACCCACAAAAACACCTGGGGGGCTGCTTCCAAAGAGGTCCAGGGAATCGTAGATCCTCTTGGTCTTCGATATCGAATAGAATTTGACCATTAGGGGACAGCGCTCCTTACCACACAACTTCTTCGAACCCTTGCAAAGGGCGCACAGGCTGCCATTGGGTGTTGAGGTGCTCACCGTATCTGGTACATTGAAGAATCCCTTAGTAGTGGAGCTGCCTCCCGTGACCATCCCTTACTTCGAACCGCGGAGGGAGTATAATACTTTTATCGGACCCGGGCTGAAAGTGTCATCCTGCCCAAGAAGAGATGTGAAAATCTGTATTCTCGACATAATCCCCATCCTTTACCACTCGGATGTTGGAGTTGGCGAGTCGGAATCCGCAATCGGTCATTACCGAGTACGTCTTAGGATTGTCACCGGAGAAACGGGAGTAAATTCTCTTCCTACCGAGTTCAAGGGCCTTGGTCTCGCAGGCGAAAATAAGATCAATGAATGCCTCCCAGGGATTCGGTAGATTGTTGTTTACAAGCACCAGTTTGATCGAGCAGAAGTTGGAATCTCCGGATCGGGTGTACGAATGGAGAAGCGCCGCCCCTTCAATCTTCCCCTCATGCTCCAAGACCATGCACTGACCGAGTTGTTTCTTGAACATGGCCTTGAATTCGATGGAGTAATCGAGAAGAGGGTTGACTTGCTTCGACAGATCGACGACCTTGGGCAGCAAGTCATCAAGTTCTCCCCCATCGAGTTCCCTTGTAGAGGGCGGAATCGGCTTGGACTCTGAGACCCTGACAGGTTTCTCCGTTATGAGGGTCAGTTGTCTTGGTACATATCCCCCCATGATGTAAAAGTGGAGATTTTTGGGCATGTTGGGCATGGTCTCCACACCGATTACTTGACATCCCCTGTTTCTTAGATATTCTTCGCTTGCATTAAGGAGCATCCTTCCGATACCTTTGTTCTGACTCTCCGGAAGTATCTCAATAGGTCCTACCCATCCGACATTCCCCCAAACATGGGAGAACGCTGAACCTACCAGTATATCATTCTCGTACACCACAAGGCAACCCTTAGGTTCCTTCCACATGTAGGTTTCCACAATCCTCCTTGGGCGGATCGGATAACGGATCTTTCTGCCAATATCCCGGGATACCAAATCTGACCATGCCTCTTGACCCACCCTTCTAGATTCAGGAATATCAATCTCACGCATTGGCCTTATTTCGATGGTATTACCCTTGAATCTGGAGAGTACCTTCACTTCCACACCTCTTGATCTGATAGTCCAGTATCTATGGATAGGACGATTATAGTTAGAATAAGTTATCCCTTAAGAAAATGCAATTTTCGCAATTCAGAATCGGTACATCATTTCTTGAACGGTCGACGCCTCTTGCTGATCAGTGCGGCGGTAGCCCCAGCGTTGACTCCATTATCGATGTTGACTACCACGAGTCCGGGAGAGCAAGACTGTAACATGGATAGTAGAGCTGCCTCGCCCTTTCCTCCCCGGCCGTAACCCACGCTTGAAGGGACGCCAATTACTGGGATGTCCACCAGGCTTGAAACCACAGAGGCTAGTGCACCCTCCATTCCA
>DATKXF010000063.1:0-4340 GCA_035529155.1 Methanomassiliicoccales archaeon
CTTCCAGGCAGTCTCCAGATTGAAGGAAAGTATGCCCCCTGGTGACGAATCGGTGAGAAGCCAGTCAGCATCCTTGACATCCACTGTGATATCTGGGAGAATTAGTCTGTCCTTTGCCGACTGATAGATGAGAAGTGAGGAGTCAAAGAGATCGATGCCAAGGTAGCATAGGAGTGCAAGGTTGCCCGGATCCATTATCCCTGGTGCGTAGATCAGTTTCGAGTGTCCGACCGTTCTCCTCAGATTCACTATCGTCCTTACCAGATTTCGAGCATCCCGCCTCAGTTCAAAGGCGTCCTCGATAGAAATGATTTCCTGTTTCGAGCCGAATAGTAAATCCGGGATCAACTCCGGTCTTGATCTTACCCCTATCGTTCCCTCTCCTTGGGCCACCAGCCCCATATTCTTGGACCTCAGGTGAGAGAGGGGGACCTTGCAGCTGGAGGTGAACAGGGGCCCCTTGCCCTTGGACCCGCGAGTCACTAGTCTCCTGCCATCTTCAGATTCTAGTAGAAGACTCCTGGCGAAGTCTGGTGCTGGATAATGTTCCGTGTCAAGAAAAATAATATCAGGGGTGCTCAGGGAGACCTCTTCCTCTGTCCATTGAGTCGTCCGGCCCCTGAAGGCCCTATCCAGCACCTCAAGCATACCCTGCTATCTACATCCCTATAGAAATCATTGGCGGTCAGAAGGTGGTCACCAGATCGTGTTCCTTGATGATCTCCCTTGCACGGTCCCAATTGACCATCTGGACATTTCCCACGACCTCGATGTCACCTAGCCGTTCTCTGAGGTCCTCCTCCACGCAGTAGATCTCACCCTCGAAATCATCAAGGTCGGTAATGGCCTCCGCGTTTGAGGGCATTCCAATGGCGATAGGATTCTGAGACGCCACCGCGTTGAGTGTCCCGTCCCCAATGAGTATCACGGTGGACCTTTCCACCACTCCACTGACCATCATTGCCAAGGAAAGTCTGAGACCGGCGAAGGCTTCCTCTATGCCGTAGGGAGGTTTGCTTATCAGTACCACAATGCTTTCGGCCATTCTATCACCTCGCCAGGGTAATCATCCTGTCGCTCTCGGAGACCATTACCGAAAGGTTGTTGGTCAGCGATCCTATGGCGGCGCCCGATATCTCTTCCCCGCGCTTGATCCCTCTGGCATAGGCGCAGGTTTCGCAGACCGCGATCTCCACACCCTTCTCGGCCAGATCGTTCAGGATCTTCCCTACATTGGGGAAACGCTTGGGCTCCTGTCCCTCCTTGATGGACATGATCCCCTCGCCGTATCCGAATATCTTGACCTTGTGTCCCTTCTCTACCGCGGCAGCGGCCAGTTTGACCATCACGTTGGTGTCCATGTTCATCATCGTTCCGGAACGGATTTGTATCGTTAGCGTACCCATATCATCACCTACAGTGTCACCGTCTGGTCGTACTCCTCCATGATGAGGTCAACGACCCTCGAGTAATCGATCTCCTCGAATCCTTGGATGAGCCTATCCGCCACGCCTCTGGCCCTGAGATCATCAGATATCACGTAAGCTTCGTCAACCCTTTCCAGGAGGTCATCTGCCTTCTTGCCGATCGCAGAGAAGTAGACCGCATCCTCGAATAGGATTACGGCCTTCCGGTCCTCACCACCAATCTTCGATATTAGATCGAGATCACATGATTCGTGAGGCCCTTTGACCATGACAAAAAGAGTCGATTTCATTCCCTCACCCGATGAACAGCTGAATGCCCGAATCGGCCGCGATATCCAAGAAGGCAGCGGCACCGAGCACCTTGATTCCATCCACCATCTGCTCAATACCAAGACCCATTAGGTTCATTGTTGTGCTGCAGGCATAGAGATTCGCTCCCAGGTCTATTGCCATTTCCCTCTGGGCTTTGAAATCCTCTACACCGATCTTCTTCATGCGCTTCTTGAACACGCCTGTGAACAGGCGGTACATTCCAGATAACTTGGGGTTCGCGTCCTTCTTCAGCAGATTCAGGCCGAAGAATGTAAAGAAAACGTGTACCTCCATGCCCAATGACGCTCCGGTATTGGCCAGCATCATGGACATCAAAGCCTTGTCAAACGTTCCCTCCGAAACCACGATTGCCAACTTCTTTGTAGTCTCTTCGCTATTAGAACTCACACTTTCACCTCATTCTTATCTCTCTCTTAGTAGGAGAGAACAGCTTTAGCTTCACCGATCTCCTTGATCACCGTGGGGGCATTGATCACTACAGCGCCCTCAACGAGATCCTCTGGTTGAATGTTCCTCTTCTTGAGGCAGGGGGCGCATACGAGAATGCGACCCTTGCTCTCCTGGAAGGCCTCCAGTAATTCATCCAGTGGGGGAAAACTAGACACACTTATGGTCTTCGCATAGCCCTTCCTTGCCAGCCACACTCCTGGACCCTGCAAGATCATTACCGGGTCCATATTTGATGCAGTGGCGGTGCAGGCCATGACAAACGGGAGGATCGCCTTCTCAGGGTTCTCCTCTCCATGAGTGCCGATTATCACGAGCTTCTCCACATAATCACCTTAATTCTTCTTCACGTAATAGTAGAACTTGCCACCCTCTTCCTTCTGGTCGACAAGTTCATTGCCAGTCCTGTTGCACCAGGCGGGCACGTCCTCCTTCGAGCCGACGTCGTCAGCGACCAACTCCAGGACCTCCCCAGATTTCATCTCTTTCATCTTCTTCGCCAGCTTGACGATGGGCATGGGGCACATGAGTCCAGTGCAGTCAAGGGTATTATCAGTCATTGCCAATCCCTCATTATTTTACGGTTATGCACGGTTGTGCAATAATTATATATAACCGCTACTTAATAAGGTTTTCTGATAACTCGAGGCGAGGGAAGTTAGCTATGCTCCCGAACAAACTCATGAATGCACCAACATGCGAGGATCTAGTCCAGTGCGCATTTAGCCTTAGCGAGTTCGAGATCACGATATACAGAAAGTTGGTCGAGGTCGGTCCATCCCGGGCAGACGAGATCGCTGAAGAGATCGGGCGGGACAGGAGCACGGTCTACAGATCACTACAGAAGCTCATGTCATGCGGTATGGTTTTTCGAGAGACCAGGAGCATTGAGAGAGGGGGCTACTACCATGTTTACATTCCCATCAGCAAGCAGATGATGAAGGAAAAACTGGAAAGATGCGTGGATGAATGGCACCAGCGTATGCTGAGCATGCTAACCAAGTTCGGTGAGGACTTCTAATCCGCCATGAAATCGAAGGGGTCTTATAGACTGGCACGCTATTACCCATTTGAGCGGACATGAGTTTCAAAGGCGCGGACATCGTTTCTATAAGGGACCTCTCAAAGGATCAGATACTGGAGATCCTGAGTTTGGCGGAGAAGATGATCCCCTATGCCAAGGGTGAGAAGTTCACCAAGGCTCTGGACGGTCGCCTACTTGCCAATTTGTTCTTTGAACCTTCCACCCGAACTAGGCTTTCTTTCGAGAGTGCCATGCTCAGGTTGGGAGGAAGGGTGCTGGAAATAGGCCACATATCCACAACCTCGATCGTGAAAGGGGAGACCCTGGCAGATACGGTAAGGATGTTTGAGTACTACGCCGATGTGATTGTACTAAGGCACCCGCACGAAGGAGCTTCCCGTTTGGCTGCCCACTTCTCCTCACGCCCAGTGATCAACGCAGGGGATGGTGCGGGTCAGCACCCCACGCAGACCCTTCTTGATCTGTTTACCATCAGAAGGGAGAAAGGCAGTTTAAATGGATTGAGGACCGCGATCATTGGAGACCTCAAATACGGGAGAACGGTCCACTCTCTGGCTGAGGCATTGGCGATGTTCGGTGTGGAGCTGACTTTCGTGGCACCTGAGCAGCTCCAGATGCCAAAAGAAACCATCAATGAGGTGAGGTCCAGAGGGATCGAGCCTGAGATCAGCTTCGATCTGGAGGATGTCATTCCTGACATTGATGTGCTGTACGTCACCCGCATCCAGAAGGAGCGGTTCCCAGATCCTGAGGAGTACATTAGGGTTGCAGGCTCCTACCGTGTCGACAAAGCTCTCCTCAGAGAGGCCAAGAAGGATCTGATAGTGATGCATCCGCTACCCAGAGTAGACGAGATAGCACCAGAGGTGGATTATACCCAGCACTCGAAGTACTTCCAGCAGGCCTTCAACGGCCTACCGGTCAGGATGGCCCTGCTGCTTCTCTTGCTAGGAGGTGAGATCGATGAAGGAATTTAGGGTAACGCCGATTCGCAATGGAACGGTAATCGATCACATCGATTGTGGAATGGCGCTCAAGGTCCTGCGGATCATTGGGGTGGAGGGTCAGAATGTCCGGTCAACAGTCAG
>DATKXF010000064.1:0-28873 GCA_035529155.1 Methanomassiliicoccales archaeon
TCCAAGGATTCGATACCCTGCTACTTCCAAGTCTGATCATGGGCTGCTCAGGAGGGATGGTGGGCACACCGAACATTGTTCCAAGGCTGGCCGTTGATCTTTTCAATGCATACCGGGAGGGGGATATCGTAAAAGCGAAGGACATTCAAATGAAGGACCTAGGACCCCTATTCCAGGCATGCATAGGAAACGGAGTCTTCCCCGCAGGATTCAAGGAGGCATCAAGACTTGTAGGCCTTGATCTGGGACCACCTCGAACACCAATCAGGGGCTTGAACCAAGTTGAAAAGAAGAAACTGAGGCGCGAGTTGAAGGATCTAGGATACTAGATCGAGGTTGGTCTAGCCATACATGCCGATATCATATCGAAGAGGCGAGGATTTCGATATACAGTCCTTCCTTCGGAGCATCATATCCCCTATGGTGTTCCTTAGAGCGGTGGCATTCTGAAAGCCCACGCTCTCGCCCACTGAACGAACCTGACAGAAGAACTTGAACGTTGGCGTTCCAGCCACGTTAAATCTCTTAGTGAGGAGAGGGTTCTGATCGACGTCGACCCTGAAGAACAGGGCTTCATCGATCATCTCTTCGGCCACCTGTTCATATACGGGGGCGACAGCCTGGCAGTGAGGACATGTGGTCAGGTAGAACTCGACTACGACCAGCTTGTCCGCAGATTCCAAGGTGGAATCGAAGTCCAAGATGGATAGATCTCTCACATGCCCGTTCACGAGTCGCTGCTATCCCTGAGAGCTACTATAAAAATTATCCTTTTGGATTCAAATTGTGAATCTGGTTGAAGAATAGAAAAATGAAAAGTGTTGGCCCCGTGAGGGGCTCAACCCATTTGAGTTTTTACTGCCTAGAAGAGACCATCGACGACCGGGAAGGTCTTAATGTCCTTTGCGGTATCACCGATGCCGAACTTCTTTAGCGTCTTGATGGTGGGAACGCCGTTCACCCAACCCCGGGCCTCGTAGTACTCGGCCAGCATCTTGGTAAAGGGTGGGACCTTACCGGCCGCACCACCCTCAGCAAGAGGCTGATACATCCTGGGTGGAATGACGTCGTTCTTTGTGGGGATCAGTCCATGCTTAAGACCGAACATCCTGCACATCTGGGAGACCCTTCCTCCGATCTCAACGATGAGCTCCTTGGTGTCTGTGTCCCAGCCGGTTATGGCGTTGATTATGTCTGCCTTCCACTGGTGGGAATAACCGGCAAAGTCATAGAACAGACAGTAGGTCAGCGAGTTATCGAACATCGCCACGTCCTGCCAGGCCACCGCGGCCTTTCCCTTCAGTTCATGACTGAACCTGTCCATCCCCGGAAGGTCATATTCTGGGAAGGGCACTCCAAGTTCGGAACCCTCTGAGAAACCGGTCACGTGGCAAGGTCCGCGAGGTCCAGTGGCGTAGTTGACAGCCATGGAATAGAACGCCCTTCCATCGTGAGCAGGAATGATCGCGTTGTTCACGGTAACGGCGATCTCTGGACATCCAAGCTTCTCGGCGGCTATTCCAACGCCCTCTCCAAGCAGCTTGCCCATCTCGTTCTTCCTGAAGACGATGAGCTCGAGGAGCTTCACCATTCCCTCGCCGTCTCCCCACTCAAGGGTAAAGCCGAGGTCCTCTTCCTTGATGAACCCCTTCTCGTAGGCCTCCATGGCGAATCCGACTACTCCACCGAAATCGATGGTGTCGATGCTCCACATGTTGCAGAGATGCCCAGCGTAGTTGATGGCTTTTAGATCATCGACCAGACAGTTACTGCCCATCATTCCCAGGGTCTCATACTCCGGACCGTAACCGTCCATGTCGTATGCTGTTCCCTCCTTGATGGTTACGCGACGGTGGCAACCCATTACGCAGTTGGAGCAAGTATCTGGCTTCGGATTCAGCGTGGGATTGAAATCTCCGCCCGCGGAGCCGATCTTCTTGGCGCCATCTGCCCAGGTTCCAAGAACGAAGTTCTTCATGGGAAGCAGACTGAGCTTCTCCCTGTCGATTACGGCCATGGCCTGGCCTTGCTCGCGGTTGGCCTTGGCAAAGTCGTTGACTTTGACCGCCTCGGCCACATTCTTCTTGATGGCCTTGAGCTTCTCGGAATCCTTGACTCCAATGGCCTTATCGCCCTGGATAACGATAGCCTTCAGCTTCTTTGACCCCATGACCGCTCCGCCGCCCATTCGGCCGGCGTTTCCATGTCCATCTTCGATGGTGAGCGCCGCGTACCTTACAAGGTTCTCGGCACCCTGGCCAATGGGTACTACCTGCGCCTTGGGGTCACCGACCTCTTTGCGGAGTGCTTCCTGGGTCTCGCGAATGTCTTTCCCCCAGAGGGCCGACGCGTCCTTGATTTCCACCTTGTCTTCGTTTATGTGGATATATACCGGCTTTTTGGCCGCCCCCTTCACCGCGATTCCATCCCATCCTGCCTTCTTGACAGCCTCTGCCAGATGGCCTCCACCGGTGGAGTTACCCCAGAATCCGGTCAGAGGGGATTTGAAGCAAATGGTGAATCGGCCAGAGCCCAAAATACCCGTCTTCCCCTGAATGGGACCAACGCCAAGGAAGAAGATGTTGTCAGGACCTAGCGGATCGGCACCGGCCGGAACGTTATCGTAAAGGAGTTTCACTCCGAATCCGGCTCCGCCGAGCCACTTCCTTGCGAAAGCCTCGTCGAATTCCTGGGTGGAAATTTTTTTGGTGGACAGGTCCACCCAAAGTATCTTTCCCCAGTATCCATACATTTTTCAATTCCTCCTAGATGTCTGGATCAAACCAGACACTTGACATCCATCTTTAGAGCGATCGGGTGAATAGTGTCCCCTCTAGCGCACGTCCCCCTTGATTCGATATGCACTAAACTGCAAATGTCCCCCAGTAGCTCCTTCAAATGGACATGTCTTAGTTTAAATTAGATTTCGTGTGCGATATTAAACGTTTCGATTGATATTATGGGCCTAGCTCGCCACCTATAGATCGGAGCCACTGTATTCGAAAGAACAAATAAAAAGTTCAACCCGAATGAATGAAATTTATGAGGCGTCGCCTGGTCCATAGATCACAGGAAACGATAAGATTGCAGGAAAAGGGATAGATTTGCTCCTTTTTTCAAATCACATAGGAACATCGCACTCTCGGTTCGAAAATATCAGAGGATAGAGCTTCACGGTGCGAAAAAGATAGATCTTCCTGTTGTCATGTGCTTCAAACTTGGTATCTGGCCCCCCAGAAACCACGAAAATCGGAAAGGTTGGTGCAGAAAGCATAAATATGCGATTTCCATCCATTAGCCCGCATTAACATCAGTATCGAATTGACGTTACGGCACCGAGTCTGAAATGTTCCCGACGGGGTATTGAAATGGTTAAGATGCCAGATATAAACAGGGAGTTGCTTGCCTGTCTCCAGTGTGGTTATTGTATCAAGGTATGTCCTGCCTACAGCCAGACGCCCTGGGAGTCAGTGACACCTAGAGGTAAGGTCTACTACCTGAATCAACTGGCCAACAGATCTCCAATGGACAAGTGGCTGGGACGGAAGGTGGAGGTCGATGAGGAATTCGTGGATGCAGTGTACCAATGCACCGGATGCGCAAGATGCCACACTGTATGCCACGTCGGGATCGAGTTCGCCGAGTTCTGGGAGAAGGTCAGGGAGTGGATAGTCGATCAGGGCGCAGGCCCCAAACCTGTGCACCGCAAGATCGACGAGAGGATAGCCCGCGTCAGGAACCCATACGGGGAGCCGATGGAGAAAAGGGATGCATGGTGGCCGTCTGATGTCCCAAGAACCGAGATACCGGACGTCATCTTCTTTGCCGGGTGCACCGCCTCCTACAGGGAGCAGGATATCGCCCAGGCGAGTGTCAGGGTCCTGCACAGGGCAGGGGTAGGTGTCAACGTCCTTGGAGAAGCAGAATACTGCTGCACTTCCCCTTCGCTGAGAACCGGACAGACTGGGAACGCCTACGATTGTGCAGAGAGCATTGTGAGCACCACAGAGAAGATGGGTGCAAAAACCATGGTTACGGCTTGTGCTGGGTGCTTCAAGACCATTTCCCATGACTTCGAACGTTTCTATTCCAGGCCGACATTCGAAGTGATGCACTTCACAGAGTATGTCCTGAAGTTGCTCAAGGAGAAGAAGCTCAAGTTCTCGGGTGAGTTCAACAAGAAGGTGACCTACCATGACCCATGCCACCTTGGTCGACACGGTGGAGTCTTCGAACCCCCCAGAGAGGTTTTGAAGCGAATGCCAGGGGTGGATCTGGTGGAGATGCCCCACAACCGCATGGACTCGAGGTGCTGCGGTGCTGGCGGTGGATACAAATCCGGTTACAATGCCTATGCAACCAACATCGCCGCCGACAGGGTCGAGGAAGCCCTCTCCGTTGGAGCTGAGGTCATAGCCACTGCATGTCCCTTCTGTGTTCTGAACCTTCAACATGGTGCGAATCAGATAGGCTCTGACATCCAGATTGTGGATATCGCTGAGCTTATCGAAGAGCTTACCAGGTCGTTGGAAGCGAAAGAAGAGAAAGAAGTATTATGAACATATCTCCTGCCCCAATATACAGCGGGTTGGGAGATGAGCGCTAATCCGGGGACAGATAGGAGTCCAATCCACATCATCGAGAGCAGACTCACCCAGCTCCTGACCCTCAATGTCCGGGAGTATCTCAGGAAATGGATTCCACTCAGCATCTTCATAGGCATCGTGGGTGGGATGGGGGCCATCATATTCCAGATCCTTCTCGATCTTGTGTGGACGCTCTGCTACGGCCAGGGTACGGTGCCGTGGTACCTGATCCTCGTTTTTCCCGCCGCTGGCGGCCTGATCGTGGGGTTGATCATACACAGGTTCGCCCCCGAGGCCGCTGGACATGGTACCGATTCGGTGATCGACGCCCTGCACCACAAGGCCGGGAAGATGAGGATACAGGTGGTTCCGGTCAAGATCATCGCCAGCGCCATAACCATCGGTACCGGTGGCAGCGCTGGCAGGGAGGGGCCCATAGCCCAGATCGGTGCCGGACTAGCATCCTGGCTGGGGACCAAACTCAAGCTGAGCCGTTCCGACCTAAGGATATTCGTGGTCAGCGGGATGGCCGCTGGATTCTCGGCCATATTCAAGGCTCCCTTGGGCTCAGCCATCTTCGCCATGGAGGTCCCCTACAAGAACGACCTGGAGACGAACGCCGTGATCCCCTCCATGATCTCAAGCGTGGTTGCCTACCTCACGTTCATACCGTTCTACGGGACGAAACCCATCTTCAACGTGCCGACCTCGGAGCTGGCGATATCCAGCAGCAACATCTTCTTCGTGTTCCTAGTGGGGATACTGGTGGGAGTGGTGGGCATCATCTTCGTCAAGGTGTTCTTCGGGGCCAGGAACTTCTTCCGATCCTTGGACATGCCATTCTTTCTCAAGACCGGTTTCGGGGGGCTGATGGTGGGCGTCCTGGCCCTGGCCCTGCCCGAGGTGCTCGGCCTTGGATCCAGTACTATTCAGGGCATCCTGAACGGATCATACACCTCGATCACATTCCTACTGGCGATCGTGGTGGGTAAGATGGTCGCCACCTCGTTCAGCATCGGCTCCGGGGGGAGCGGGGGTGTGTTCTTTCCCTCGTTGCTCATAGGTGGAGCCCTGGGAGGGGCGGTGGCCTCCCTGTTCGGAATGGAATATCTCCCTCTCTGCGTGCTGGTGGGAATGGGCGCCATGATGGCCGGGGTGACCAAAACCCCTGTCTCCACTTCTATCATGATCACGGAGATGGTGGGGGGATACATGGCCCTCATCCCTATCATGATAGGCTCGGTGATAAGCTACATCATCACTGGAAGATACACCATCTACGAGAAGCAAATCGCCCAGAAATCGTTCTCGATGGACGTGTCCTGCCTCAGCATGGTCAAGGTAAGCGAGGCCATGAACGACAGGGTCGTCACCATACCCTTCGACGTGTCGATCGATGAGGCCTACCGCATCGCGAGGGACAATCCACACTACCTCTACCCCGTGGTCGATGACAACGGAAGGATCCTGGGGGTGGCCCCCAGGGAGAGGATAGACGAGGTCCATCAAAGGCTCCCGGACTCCTCCGTGATGCAGGTCCTCCAGACCCACTTCGAGTCCGTGGACTCCGACAAGGAGGTCCTCACGGCCTTCGAGATCATGAACGAGAAGCAGATCTCACGTATGATAGTGGTCGATCCTGAGGACCAAAGAAGGGTGGTGGGGACCATAACAAGGTACGACGTCCTGAACATTATGGAGCATCTCGATGAGAGGCACCACGAGTATTGATGTCCTCCGGTAGTCCCGATAGATTGAAATATCCCAAGGCCCTGGCTCGAAGTGCTGGCCATGGTGTTCGAACTTCTCGATGAGCGGATCCAGAGGGTCCTGGATGGAAAGGGGATTGAGGAGCCCACCGGCCCCCAGCGCGCTGCTATACCAGTGATACTAAACGGAAAGAATGTCCTCCTGGTCGCCCCCACTGGAATCGGAAAGACCGAAGCGGCTATGCTGCCCATACTGCACAATCTTCTGAGAATGGAGGGAAAAGGCATCAAGTGCCTCTACATCACTCCACTGAGAGCCCTCAACCGGGATATGCTTCGTCGACTTGAGGAGTTTGGACAGCAACTGGGACTCAGCGTGGCTGTCAGACACGGAGATACCACACAGTCGGAGAGGAACAGGCAGTCTAGGAAACCGCCGGATGTCCTCATCACCACGCCCGAGACCCTCCAGATTTTGTTCACTGGAAAGAGGCTGAGAGAGCATTTGGTCAACATCAGATATCTTGTGGTTGACGAGATTCACGAGCTGGCTAATGATGAGAGGGGCGCTCAATTATCAGTGAGCATGGAGCGCCTGGTGAGCCTGGCTGGGGAGTATCAGCGTGTCGGCCTCTCCGCCACTGTGGGAACCATCGAGGAGGTGGCGCGGTTCCTTGGAGGTAATGGCAGGAAGGTGTCCATCGTCAGAGGCGACGTCACCAAGGAGATGCTAGTGCAGGTGCAGAGCCCTGGAACAACCGATGCTGACAGGGATCTGGCGGGTGTCCTACAGAGCGATGCTCAGCTGATCTCCTGCATGAGGCGCTGCCGTGAACTGGTGGAGGATCACAGATCCACGCTCTTATTCGTGAACACCCGTGACACGGCCGAAGCTCTCGCCGCCCGCTACCATATCTGGGATGAGAATTTCCCGATCGGGGTTCACCACGGCTCATTATCCAAGGACATACGTATCCAGATGGAGGATGATTTCAAGGAGGAGAGATTGAGGGGACTCATATCCACCTCCTCTTTGGAGATGGGGATTGACATTGGCTCTGCGGACTTTGCGATCCAATACAACTCCCCACGGCAAGTTACCAGATTGATACAAAGGATGGGCAGAGCCGGTCACAAGGTCGGACTTCTGTCTGAGGGTGCGATAGTGGCATCCAATCCCGATGAGGTCGGGGAGGGCCTTGTCATATCCAGGAGAGCGATGGCAGGAGAGATCGAACCCCTGAGGGTCCGAGAGAATCCACTTACAGTGGTGGCGAACCAGCTGATATCAATGGCGATGATTGGCGAGGTGGAAACGGAGTGGGCCTATGAGACCATCACGAGGGCGTACCCCTTCAGGAATCTGACAAGGGAGCGATTTGATGAGGTTTTGGACCAGCTCTCCCGCATCGGGCTGATCTTCGTAGGTAGCGAGAGTTACCGTCGATCACGAAGGGGGATGAAGTACTTCTACGACAACATCTCCATGATTCCAGATGAGCGCACCTTCAAGATCAGGGATATTGGCACCAGGAAGATTGTGGGCACCCTGGACGAGAGCTTCGTGATAACCTTCGCCGAACCCTTCGCCACATTCATCACCCGGGGAAGAAGCTGGAGGATCGTGGAGATCGGAGAGGAAGAGCTGCTTGTGGAACAGGTGAACGAGATGGGCTCTGTCCCTTCCTGGGTGGGGGAGGATATCCCCGTGCCCATGGAGGTTGCCATGGAAGTGGGCAGGCTGCGCAGGACCATTGATCTGGAGGGATATCCAGGTGACGAGGAATCGCTGACCGTGTTCCGTGAGTACGTCGAGAAAGGGAACGAGGATTTCCCCGTGCCCACAGACAAGCTTATCACGATTGAGGTAGGCAGGAAGCTGGTCATCATCAACGCGTGTTTCGGAACCCGTGTAAATGAGACACTCTCCAAGATACTGTCAGTGCTGCTTACGGCAAGATTGGGAGAGAGTGTAGGAATCCATACCGACCCTTACAGGATCATATTGGAATTACCGAGAGATCTGAAACCCCAGATCATCGTTGATACTATGAAGTCCATCAGGGCGGACAGCATCGAGTCCCTCATGAAGCTCGTCCTCAGGAACTCGAGTTATCTCAAGTGGAGATTCGTGTACGTTGCGAAGAAGTTTGGAGTCATTGAGAGGGATGCGGACCATAGGACAATACGCTTCCAGAGGCTGGTGGAAGCCTTCGAGGATACCGTGCTGGTCCAGGAGGCTATTGATAAGGTACTCTGGGAAGATCTGGACCTGGAATCCACTCGGGAGGTATGCAGGAAGATCGAAGAAGGGGAGATAGAGTTCCAGGTATGCGGGATCTCTCCCTTTGGCATGGCTGGACTGCAGCACTCAAGGGATATGATAATGCCCCAGAGGGCTGACCACTCCATACTTATGGCCCTCAAGAAGCGGCTGGAGGCAGAGCCTCTGTACTTGACCTGTCTCAACTGCCACAAGCAGTGGAGGACCACCCCCTTGGACGCTGAGAAGAAAATAGTGTGTCCCCACTGCGGGGGATATATGCTGGCCGCACTTCATGGGTATAACAAGGAGGATGTCAAACTCCTTCGTAAGAAGGAGCCAAACGAAGAAGAGAGGCGTGAGGTTCGCCGCATGTTCAAGAACGCGAACCTCGTCAAGGAAAATGGAAGACGGGCTCTCCTGGCGCTTGCCGGGAGAGGGGTCGGTCCTGACACTGCCGCCAGAATCCTCTCTGGATTCTATGACAATGAGGACGAGTTCCTGAGGGACATCCTCAGCGCGGAGATCAACTATGCCAGGACCAAGCGATTCTGGGATTGATCACAGTTATAGGCCGGGTTCTATCAGAACGGAAGAACTCCCTTTGCTATCTCCTCAAACTCTTCGTTCGTCAGTTTCCGCTTATTCTCTATCGCGAATTCTTTTACTTTGGCCAGGATATCCATCGCCTGATCATCGGTTGGTTCCGGGAATCCAAGCTCCTCAGCTTTCATCCGGATGGATGAGATCCCTGATTTCTTTCCGAGCACGATATGCACATCATCCTGCCCGATCGTCTTAGGATGAATGGGGAACATGACCAGCGGCATTCCAAGCTTCTTGAGCCGCTCCCACCAGCCTATGACGATCCCAGATTCGCTGGCATAGAAGTTGTCTCCAACTATCGGCTTGTTGTCTGGCATGATTACATTGGTCCTTTCCTGTACCAATTTGGATAGTTCATAGAGTTTGTCGAATTTGATATGTGAAAGATCGACTCCATACAACATTTGCAGAGCACATAGGATCTCTTCGAGGGAACAGTTTCCAAGTCTCTCTCCTATTGCGTTGACTGTGGTATGTACCACTTGACCTCCGGCCTGCAATCCAGCGATGGAGTTGGCCACGGCAAGGCCAAAATCATTGTGCATGTGCATCTCAACTGGTTTCCCAAGTCGCTCGATGATCTTCTTTGTCATGTATCTGATGGCTTCTGGAGTGCAAACACCGAAGGTATCGACGAGCGCAAAGGAATCTGCATGACCTTCTGTGCTGACCTTCTCCATCAGATCGAGATACCAATTGATATCTGCCCGGGTGGAATCGATGCAGAAGAAGCAAGTGTAGAGACCATGTTCGCCAGCATATGCAGTTGCCTCGATCGATTTTCTCATCGCAGTTTCCATGGTCCAACCATAAGCATACTCGATAATGTGGGTTGAACTAGGGATCTCCATGATGACTCCGTCGACATCGCATTCAAGAGCCAGTTCAACATCACCCTTCATACACCGAGTGAAGGCGAAGACCTTGGCGTCCACCTCCTTGGCAATCTCCTTAACGGCTGCCTTGTCATCCTCCGATACAGCGGGCATTCCTGCCTCGATGCGTTCAACTCCGACCTCGGCCAGTTTCAGGGCTATTGCCATTTTGTCTTCTTTTCTAAGCACGACGCCGGCCTGTTGTTCACCGTCTCTAAGCGTTATGTCCTCAAATTCAATGTCTTTGGGAAAATCCACGAATGTCTCTTCGATGAAATTGTACGGTGATACCCACCATGAATCATTCTTCCATCTTGAATCATCTTTCATTCCTAATACCATCCTACTTGTGGTTTCGACCATATCGGATTGTGCATATCGTAAGCACAATACCAAATATTGTATTTTTCTTGATGTTAAGGAACATATTTAACAATATCTTAGAGATAAGACTGGCCAGAGTTTTTCCATGCCTTCGACCTGCATATTTCAAAGAATTACTGTCCGTTTCAACCATACGTTCGTAGCCCGAAGACATTATCAGAAGAGTATTCCCCTGCCGACCGCAGAAACATCTCAAAGTGTTGGGGATCAATCGTTTACTGTCTCCAGCTTGAACATCACGCCCATTCCTTTCAATGTGAATTGGACCTTGTCAGCGAGGTATAGCGCGTCCTCTATTGTAGCCTTATCGTCCCACCTGTATACGCTATCGTAATTACCCGTTGTTGCCTCGAAACCCAGATTGTGAAGGGCTTCGATGACCTTGGAGGGTCTTTCCCCCTCGGAGCTGAAGGTTATGGTCAGGTACGTGAGCATCTATTTATCATATTCCGCGAACGTGGATAAAAACCTATCAACCATGAGTCGGCATCTCATCGTCTAGACCTGCGAGTTTTTCTGGTTGGAACCCGCGAGCTACGATGTAGATCTCGGAGCTGCTGGACCTCGAAGCCTTGGGGGAGTGAAGTCTGACTTCCTTGAAACATGACTCTACAACTCGACGGAGATCTCCTATCATATCGCCCTCGAATACCTTTGCCACGAAGCTTCCACCCGGACGAAGGGTTACCTTGGCGATGCCAAGAGCGGTTTCTACCAGACCGACCGACCTCGCGTGATCGGTCGAGTAGTTCCCACTTATGTTGGGTGACATGTCGGAGAGCACCACATCTGCCTCCCCCCCAAGAACCTGGAGAAGCCTTCCAACGGTCTCCTCCTTCCTAAGATCGCCCCTGATGGTCTCCACCCCATCGATTGGAGGAATGGTTTGGAGATCAACGCCAACGACCTTTCCGCTGGGACCAACGGCCTCTTTGGCTATCTGGAGCCAACCCCCCGGGGCAGCACCGAGGTCTGCGACCCTGTAACCTTTCCTGAACAGATGGAATCTGGAGTCTATCTGCTTGAGTTTGAAGGCAGCTCGGCTCCTGTAATCCATCTGCTTGGCCTTCTTGTAGTAGTAATCGCTCCTCCGTGTATGGAGCCAGCGCTTGGTCATCCCACTCTGATTCACATGAGAAAGTGATAAACCTTTGGTCTCCGGCAACAGAAGCATTTTTCAGCCGGGGGTCTATTATCCCATGAGGTACCTGGATGAGCCGCAGGGGTTGGACCTACGCCCAATCGGGAGTTGATATCGACAGCAAGTCAAAGGCAATAAGTACCCTGGTAGCCCAGCTAGCCTACAGGCGCAAAGGCAGGGGAACCATGGTCAGGGCAGAGGGACAGTTCACCGGAATGATCGATTTCGGAGATGTTCTACTCACCCTATGCACTGACGGTGTGGGAACCAAGCTGCTCGTGGCGGAGACGCTGGGCCGTTGGGATACGGTGGGTATCGACTGCATAGCCATGAACGTCAATGATACCATCGTGGTGGGTGCAGAGCCAATAGCATTCGTCGACTATATCGCCATAGACCGCCCTGACGAGGAGTTGACCTCGCAGATAGGAGTCGGCCTTGAGCGCGGGGCGGAGCTCGCCAATATGGACATCGTAGGGGGGGAGATCGCGGTGATGCCAGATGTCGTGAACGGAGTGGACATTTCTGGAACTTGCCTTGGATTCGTTCCCAAAGAGAAGGTGGTGAATCCAGAGAGCATAAAGGTGGGTGATCTGATCATCGGTCTGCCGAGTTCGGGAATTCATTCCAACGGACTCACCCTAGCCAGGAAGATAATCGCCTCTGAGGGTGTCGACTACTCAGAGAAGCCATCCATTCTGGAGAGAACCGTTGGGGAAGAGCTGCTTCTTCCCACCGAGATATACGTTCGGAGTGTGCTAAAGCTTCTAGATGCTTGCCAAGTGAAGGGCATGGTGAACATAACTGGAGGAGGACTTCGCAATTTCCTTCGCTTGAAGAGGGACGTGAGATTCGAAATCGAGGAGCCCTTGGATCCAAAGCCCATATTCAGCTATCTCCAGGACCTGGGTTCGGTCGAGGATAGGGAAATGTACCAGACATTCAACATGGGAATGGGTTTCGCAATCGTCGTCTCCGAAGCAGAGTCCGAAAATGCACTGGAAGTTCTTGGTAACGATGCGAGAATTGCGGGCAGGGTCTGCGACGGGGACGGCGTCACCGTCCCCCAGATGAACATCTCCTATCTGACATACTGATCATTCAGCGCATCGAACGCCTCACACCGTGGGTGATCACTGCGGAGACCGCTCCCATCGCTGTGCAGGTTTCGAGCGACATTCCCTTCTCGCTTATGTCCAGATGTGCTCTGGTTATCTCGTGAACATTCTTGGGAACACCTCTCGGACCCAAGCCAAAGATGAGACAGACGCCCTCGCCTCGGGAAAGCATGTCTATCACCTGCTGCACGCTCACCTTCTTCTTATCATCGGGCCTGCTGGTTGTAAGTATCACCTCCCCCAACTGAGGGGGAAACCCCCGGGCTGGGAAGGAGAACGATTGGAAACGACCCTGCGAAGCCAACTCCCTGAGATAGCTTCCGTCATCCCCGATGGTGGTGGTATCCGCCACCCAATCGGCCAATTCCTTCGGGGTAGACGGCCCTTCGGGGAAGGGAAAGCCGAAGGTGGCCAGATTCTGATCCAAAGCCAGTGCTAGTGCCCCGGCTCGGGCAAGCGCCCTTCGATGAGCCTCTCTGAAGTTATGAGGATCGTATGAATTGAAGAGACCAATGGTGGCCCTACCTAACCTTGCCACGGCATCTAGAAGGTTCTCATAGTATTAACCCTGAACTATTCGAAAAGGGGTACCTTCTCAACATTCACCAGGGAATCCTCCTCCCAGTGGAATCTCAGTCGATCCCTTCCTTTCCACACTCCCTTCTGGAGGATGTAGCCCACCATAAGGCTCATACCTATTGTCGCCTCGACATATGCTACGCTCTTGGTGGCCTCTCTGTTGATCTTTCCCCATGATTGAGCCTCCTCGAAGGTGCAGCCCGAGAGCCCGCCCCAGAAAGGCACGTCCGTGGTTATCTGGATGGCATAGTGATGGCCTCCCTTGTCGTAACCCATGGTCTCGGCTATGACCTCGATCTGCTGGATAAAGTTCTTGGGTACCCCGCCACCGATGTATATGACTCCGGTCTTCTCCGATTTCAACTTGATCTGGGTAAGCTCCCAATTATCGCGGATCGGATCTAGTCGCATGAAATCCTGGCCTTTTTCCCGATTCCGAACATGAGCCCCTGTCAGACCGATTCCGATGGAGGAGTCGTTCAAGGCTGGAACAAAGATAGGAACACCGAATTTGTATGCGTTGTACAGTATGGAATTCTCATCATTGATCTTGGATCCCAGAATTCTCATGAATTCCCTACTGGAATAGATCCTTGGTTCCAAAGAGTCGGCAATGTCCCCGATGAAGGCGTCGGTCTCCCTGAACTTCTCCTCATCAACGAGGGTGTCATAAATGCGATCGATGAAGTGTTCTCGCAGGAGGAGATCGTCGATGTTGGGTGAGCACTTGAAGTGACTGTATCCTCTTGCCTGATAGAAATCCTGATAGGGTATCGCCCCGATAGAGACTATGGCATCAACGATACCATACCGAATCATGTCCGCTATCACCTTTCTTAGACCGCCCGCCACCAAAGGACCTGCCAGACCCATGATTATGGTTGGCCGTGATTCATCTAATAGAGCCTTCTCGTAGGCGATAGCGCAGGTCGCCAAAGCCCTGCTTTGAATCGAGCTGTCCTTGAACGCCTCAACCAGATCCTCTACCGTACTGATCGATTCGAAATCGATTGGCCTGACCTTTTCATTCAGAAGGTTCTCTCTAGAGCCCATACTCACTCCCTCTTTCAAGAATACATCCTAACAAAGAATATAAAAGTTCGATCCGAGGCCGGCCATCTAGTCCGCTCCACCCTTTCTAGGTCTGCTGCATATGGCATACTCGTCACCATCAAAGAAGACGTCGAGGTCTGGATGCTCCGCTTGGATCTCTTCAATCTTCTTGAGGACCTCACGGAGTGTAAGATCACTGTGTTTATCGATCCTTACATGGACGCGCTTCTCCATTTACAACTCCTGGCCTTAGCCCGATTGCTAATTAGATGCATAGACAGTATATATCTTTTTGTCCCTGTTGGATGAAGAATTGATATCAATCATTGGCTTGAATGGCAACATTCGAATATATTTCATGAACATATGCCATGAACTTGTGCTAATAGGTGAACGATTCACAAGAGACGAGCCAGAGCGAAATCATAAAATAGGTACTGGAGTCTGCTTGACCAATACTAGCGAAGCCGATAGGTGAATTCGATTGAGCAATAAACGCAAAGAAACGAGTGGCGGACCGCGATCCGACACCGACGTCCCCGTGTCGGGAGACCCAGGACCACTTTTGCAGCCAGTCCCGGATCATGGCAGCATGGAAAGGCTGAAGAACTGGCTCCTTGAGGATGACGAATCCTCCGAATCCTGGTTGGGCGATTTGACAAATTCGATGGTTGGACCAGAAGCGGCATCCCACGTTCTCAATGATGACGTGGATATTATCCATGCCACGGTCTCGGATTCATCTTTACTCGAGGGGATAAATGAACTTCGCAGGCAAAATTCCGAACTAAGAAAACAATTGGAAATCGCGATAGAAGGACTTCCGAATGATCAAGCCAGCATCCTGAAGAAGGAGATGGAGCTGATGGACCGGGAGGAGAACCTCCAGGAAAGGGAGAAGGGCATCGAGGAGTCCATCATCACCTCATCAAACAAAGAACCCGGATTGGAGGAAAGGTTCCAAGAGGAGCTCAGAGAGAAAGATGATGAGTTCAGGAAGAGAGAGACAGAGTTCAACCAAAGGATCGAGCAAATTGAGAAGGAGCTTGAGGAGACGGAATCTGAAATCCGGTTGAGGGATGAGGAGCTCAGACTGGCAAAGATGAACGGGCCAGAAGTTGAAAGGGAATTCGAAGAGAAATTGAAGGAATTAAGGAAGAAGGAGCAGTTCGTGAGCCGTCTCGAGGAAGAGGTGAAGAATCTCAGGGCGGAGATGGTGCAGAAAGAGGAAGAGTTGAAGAAAATCAACGAGCTGCTCAAATTCAAGGATTCTGAGTTCGGTCACAGGGAAGAGGATCTTCTTTTCAGAGAGAGGAAAATGGAGGAAGAGAGGCGCAGATTCGAAGAGGCAAAAAAGGAGGCTTCAGGTCTTGAAGAGCTGGAGATGAGGAAGCGCCTCGAGTCCTTGAAGGATGAGATACAAGCCAAGGAACAGGAAATCGTAAACAAGGAGAAGTATCTTTCCTCCAAAGAGAGCGAGCTGAGAAGAAGGGAACATCGCCTCATCAACGAGGAGATCGAAGCCCGTGAGGAAGAGAGAGCCGTAGAGATCCAACAGGCAAAGGTTAAAACTGGTAACCACAGATTCGATGACCTGCTGTTGGGGGGCATTCCATTCGGTTCAAACATACTGGTCCATGGACCACCATTCACCGGAAAGGAGGTTATGATGGGGCAGTTTGTCACCGAGGGACTTATTAAAGGTGTTCCCTGCATCTGGGTGCTCACAGATAAGACCCCCTCGGACATCAGAGAGGAGATGAAATTCATTATCTCTGGTTATGAGGAATATGAGAAACTCGGCCTCGTTTCGTACATCGATACCTATTCGATGAGCATGGGTCAGACCACTGAGGATCCATACACGGTCTTCATAGACGACCCTACCGACCACAAGAAGATCATGGATATCGTCGAGAAGAAGACCCAGGAGTATCTGGAAGGTGGACACCAGTACTACCGCCTGGCTTTCAGATCTCTATCGACACTAATTGCCTACTCCGACCCGATATCAACATTCAGATTCATGAGCCCTTTCTGCGGGAAACGCAAGAGAGACAAGGCTGTTTCAATGTTCGCCATGGAAAAGGGTATGCATGGAGATCAGGAAATCCAAATGATAGGTTCGGTGATGGATGGCATGATCGATTTCAAGATAGATCAGTTGAAGACCTTCTTCGCAGTGAAGGGAATCACCGATGTTCAGTCTCGCTCCTATATCCGATATACGGCCACCAAGTCTGCCCTCAGCATCGGGTCGTTCTCGCTCGATCACATCAGGTGATCAGGCAACCTCAATACCACCTATGTGAGGCTTTCCACCTTTCTTCTGGATGTCGATTCTTGGAAGGGGGAAGGGCGGAGGTAGCTTGACGTCCCTGGAAACCAGAAGAGCAGTTGGGAGGCAGTTACTGACGATCACGTTGTGGACTATGTTAGCCTCCTCAACCGGCATTGTCGACGTCTTGCTCCACTCATCGATAAGTGGGTCGATCCCCTCACCCACCAAAACTGACCCTTCGATCTTGATGTAACCTCTATTGGCATAATTGATGAGAAGTCGGAACAAGATGTTGGCGGAATCAACACCAGTCTTGGTTATCTCGGTAATGGAGCTGTTCTGGTCCACCCTCACATTCTGAGCTTTCTCACCAGATTGGGCAAACCTTTTGGCATCTATTGTTAAGATCTCGAATGAAGTGACTTTCATGGAATCACCGGAAAGGGCAGACCCCAATTGGTATAGGAAGCTTAAGACATTTACGACAGGTCAATAATAAGAAGGTGAAGTGCCGCGGGCCGGGCTCGAACCAGCGACTTCAAGATTTCGGATCTCTCCGAGGGAGAACTTCAGTCTTGCACTCTCCCAACTGAGTTACCGCGGCTTACTGGTTTGGGAAAAAGAGAATCGTTGTAATAAACTTTGCCATGGTGCCAGAGACAGCAGTTTAAGAGGATCTAGAACGAGATTCACGACGCCATGCTCGACAACTTCGACTTGCAACGAACAACGGTTTAGCATTCCATTCCAAATAGAGAGCACGGTCAGGGGGCGCAATTTCATCGAGGGCTTCCTCACAAGAGTAAATAGTTATATGATTGGACGATGAATAAGGAAAACACATCCTTCAATGAATCGAACAAGTAGTAATTTTCAATATTTGGCCTGCGGCCAGTAGGTTATAAATAGTCATAAATTGCTAGAATCCCAGAATCCAATGCCTGGCTAGGGTGTATTCATGCTGAGCTCTTCAATTCGTAACAAGATGCCGAAATCTAAGAGGCGGAGATTCCTCAAGAAGGATCGGGAAGGAGTAGCCTCAACTGTCGGTACAATCATGGCTCTCCTGGTGTTCCTAGCATTCCTTGGCCTTTTCACCAACACATATATTCCAATTTGGATGCTCGATAACGAGCGGGGACATATGAACGAAGTAATGAACGAATTCGGTGAATTCAAGTCCAGGATAGATGCGTTGATCGTTAATCACCAGACAACTGGGTCCAGCTCCATTACCATGTATACCCCATTTACACTAGGGGCTGAAGGCGTACCAGTATTTGCTTCCCCTACGATCGGTCAAATGAGCTACGAACCGAGCGGTTCTTCGAATGAAACAGGGATCCACGTGGATTTCGCTTATGACTCTGGAACAGGAACCACCCAAGTCAATAACTCCGGTGGAGGCAAGATGGAGCTCTACGCTCCCAATAGATACTATGTTCAGCAGTGGGTGGCGTACGAGAACGGAGCAATTTTCATTAGACAAGTAGATGGTCAGTCCATCAGAGCATATCCCAGTATCAATGTCCACAAAATGAGTGCGGGCCAGGTCAATCTCAGCCTGACCCAGATCGATCTGATAGGATTGAACTCCACGGTCTCGGGAACTGGATCCGTGGGGGTAATAATCGAGCTCGACTATCTGGATACCCAGTATTATACCACTATATCGGGAGCGGTTCGAGTTACGATAAACACGCTCTACAACTCATCATGGATGAATTATTTCACCGGGATATGTTCCAATGCTGGATTGATCGAGGGTTCGTCAGGCAATTACACCCTAACGGATGTGCAAATAACCGATGAGATACACAGTATCGAATTTACCATACTGGATTGTGGTTCACTAACCTATAATCGTGCGTATGTGACCGCCACCATTCAGACCTGAGGAAAGGTGTGAGGATGGAGGAAGTAGAATCAATGGGCCCTGGGAGAACCGGGGGAACAGAACCCTTCAAGGATAGCGAGGATGACTTCGAGTACTTCTCGGGTAGAACGACCTTCAAAGATAGGGTCAGAGACTCATATCTCAAGTTCCTGAGAAAGGCCTCTTACAACAAGGCATCGCGAGTAAGGCTTCCTGTTGGCGAACTGGCCCAGAGAATTGAATGGTCCAAAGGACGAGGTTCGGTGATCACGGACATTCCCACGATCGATGACCCCGAAATCGAGACAATTGATGTCTACCCGGTGACTGAGCCTTACTCATACATCCGCGTCATGTTCAACAACAGGAATAACGAGTACCTTGTGGAGCCAATAGAGCCTAGACTTTCCGAGAAGGAGGATAAGCTCCTAAACCTTATCAAGGATACCCTGCATCGCACACTGGGTTATGAATGGGACAAGTTCTCGAAATTCGATAAGGAAGAGTATCTGACGAAGAGTGTTGAGAGCTATATCTCTAGCAGGGGAACCAAGGTGGACCCCATAACCAAGAAGAAGATCGAATATTATATCATCCGGGATTTCGTGGGATATGGGGCAGTAGACGTTTTCGTCAAGGATGAGGGTGTGGAGGACGTCTCGTGCGACGGTGTAGAGGTCCCCATATTCATATTCCACAGAAAATATGAGAGCGTCAAGACCTCTCTTATCTTCAACATGGAGGAAGAGTTAAACTCCTATGTCGTCGCCCTTGGCCAGAGGTGTGGAAAGCAGATATCGGTCTCCAATCCAATACTTGACGGCACAACACCCGAAGGGCACAGGATCCAAGCCACCTATGCAAGGGAGATCACTACTAGGGGCTCTACCTTCACCATCAGGCGCTTCAAGGAGAAACCGTTCACCCCAGTGGATCTGGTTGCCTCTGGGACGGCAAGCCCCGAGATGATGGCGTATTTCTGGTTAGGGGTTGAGCATGGAGAATCAATGATAATCGCGGGCGGTACGGCGTGTGGTAAGACATCCACGCTCAATTCGATCGCCCTGTTCATCCCTCCTGGTGCCAAGGTTGTCACCATGGAGGATACCCGGGAGATAAACCTCCCACATGAGAACTGGATACCGGGAACCACCAGGACTGGGACCGGAGAGAAGGGTCCAGATGGAAAACACCCTGGCGAGATAGACATGTACGATCTCGTCCGCGCCTCGCTCAGACAGAGGCCTAATTACATCATCGTCGGTGAGGTGAGAGGGCGCGAGACCTACATCATGTTCCAGGCGATGGCAACTGGCCACACTACATATTCTACCATGCACGCCGACTCGGTCAAGTCCATGGTTAACAGACTTGAGAATCCACCGATCAACTGTCCGAGGATTCTCCTGACCGCATTGAGGAATGTTGTGATCCAGAGTCATGCAAGGGTTGGAACGGACCTCGTCAGGCGTATCAAGCAGGTAATTGAGATCGTGGGCTTTGAGCCGGAAACGAATGAGCTGATCAGCAACACGGTCTACGAGTGGGACCAGGCCACTGACAAATTCATCTACAAGGGTCACAGCTTCCTGTTCGACAAGATCATGGAGATGAAGAGCCTCACCCATGAGGAGATGGCCACGGAGTTCGAGAGAAGGGTTGACATCATTCGCTACATGGTATTCAAACAAATCAACGATCACCGGGCGTTGTGGTCCCTGATCAACAATTACTACAAAAATCCAGAAAGGACATTGGCTAGGATAAAGGAGGAGATGGGGAAAGGGGGGTTTGACATTGTCGCCTGAGATTTCCGACATATTTTCCAGGATGGAGTCCACGAAGACAGAGTACCTGAAGACAAAGAGGACGGAAGATAAGAGAATGGACTACGGCCCTCACCAGATCCTCCTCCCTGCTGGCACCACACCAAATTACATCAAGCTGACAAAGTACCAGGAGTTCTGTTGGAGGATACTTGGCAGTTTCGTGAGAATGAAGGCTAAACCCAGCCCCAAGCTCGAGCAGTCGCTGCTTGGGGCGCACATCAAGATGAGGCCCGAGGAGTACCAGACGTATGTCTGGACGAGCGCTATCCTGGTGTTGATCACCATGGCCATCGTTTCCACTGTGGCCGGGGGCATCATCTGGGGATTCATCGGAGTCGATGCTAGCCTCGTTCTCACACTGACGGTACTGCTAGTGGTAATCCCTCCGGTTCTCACATACGTGATTCTGATGGGTACGCCCGGATCCAAGGCTAAGTCGAGGGGCAGGGACATCGACAAGAGGATAGGGCCGGCCATGAGCTTCATCTCGGCGATGGCCTCGGCTGATGTCAATGTTGATGTGATATTCAAGGAGCTGTCGAGACAGGAGATATACGGCGAGATCAGGGATGAGGCCGAGTGGATTGCCCGAGACACTGAGCTCCTAGGTACCGACATCCTAACTGCAATTAACAAAGCGGCACAGAGGACTCCTTCGACCAAATTCCAGGAGTTCCTACAGGGTGTGGTCACGACCTCCACCTCGGGTGGTCAGCTGAAGCCCTACTTCCTGCAGAAGGCGCAACAATTCGAGAAGGAGTACAAGCTCGAGATTAGATCTGAACTGGAGACATTGGGGCTCATGGCAGAGTCCTTCGTGACCGTGGTGGTGGCTTTCCCACTATTCCTCGTGGTCATCATGGCCATCATGGCGATCGTACCAAGTGGTGGGGCCAGCGGGGAAATGACGGTAACCCTACTGTATCTGGTGGTGTTTCTGATGATTCCCGTCTCGCAGTTCGGTTTCATCTTCTTTATTTGGAATATGACCAAGGAGTCGCAGATGTAATGGAGGTTTGGTAATGGCGGATAAAGATATCATAGACATAAGCCAGCTGAAGGTTACCAGGAGGGATTACGCCAAGACGATCCTCATCATCAGCGCAGTGGTCGCTATCCTGATGTTCGTGATGGGAGCCCTCGACGCGATCGGGGGGATAGAGACCCCCATAGACTGGATTCAATTCGTCGCCTTGGGCTTGATGGCGATATGTGGACCCTACGGATTCTACGTGTCAATGAAGCACAAGAGAATAAAAGAGATAGAGATGAGGCTGCCTGACTTCCTCAGGGACGTTGCTGAGGCAGGTAGGTTTGGAATGACTCTCGCAGAAGCGGTCGTGGTGGCATCCGGAGGACGATACGGAAAACTGACCCCCGAGATCCGCAGGATGGCCGCCCAGATCGACTGGGGAGTTCCTGCAGCCGAGGCTATGAGGCTGTTCACCATGCGTGTGAACACCCCCCTAGTCAATCGAATGATGTCCATAATCATCAAGGCCAACGATGCAGGAGGCAATGTCGCTGATGTACTCACCATGGTAGCCCACGACGCTAGGGAGACCATGCTTAACCAGGAGGAGAGGAAGATCGCCATGTCCACATACATGGTGGTGACTTACATCGCATTCTTCGTTTTCATCGCTACCATAATCATCCTGAACTCCACTTTTCTTCCGAGGATGGTGGAGGCCGGCTCTCAGGTCGCGGAGGGAGCCGAGGGAATGAATATTGAAAACATGCCCACTACCATTCAGACTGATATCATCCCCCAGGTTCAGTTCATTTTCATAGCTGCGGTGGTGATACACGCCTTTGGAGATGGCATCCTCGCTGGTGTCCTCCAGGATGGAAGAATCAGTAATGGAATGAGACACAGCTTCATCATGTTGCTTGTTGGGTTGATCGGAACGAGTTTATTGTGAGGTGATTCAAATGGTCGAAGCCGTAGAGCAGACATCCGAGGAGATCCTTAAAGAAGAAGAGGAAGAGGGACACAAAGTAAAAGCTGGCTTCACGAGCAAGTACCTCTCATTGCTGCTGAAGATCCGTAACAAACCGATGAAGGTCAGGATACCTTCAGGCCTAGAGGCGCTCAGCATTGATAACGTGACTGACGTTCCAAAGATATCCGATCCCAACGTGGATGAGGTCGAGATGAGTGCTGTCACTGATCCATACTCCTACGTCAGGATCAAGTACGACAACATGGATGGTGAGTACCTCTACGAGGTCATCGAACCCAGCCTGACAGTTGATGAACAGAACCTCTTGGAGATACTGAAAAGCGCACTGGTCATGACCCTGAGTCTTGTTGGGGGGAAGACCAAGACCCAGGGGGAGAAAGGTGAGCTCCTTGCATCTGCAATGGACCTGCTCCTCAAGGACTTCGGTGTCACCCTTCACCCCCTATCGAGAGAAAGGATCCTTTACTACCTGAGGAGGGACTTCGTTGGATTTGGGGTCATCGACGTGATGATGATAGATCCCAATGTGGAGGATGCGTCCTGTGATGGTGTGAACATACCTCTGTACATCTTCCATCGCAAGTACGGATCGATTCGATCCAACATCATTTTCGAGAAGGAGGAAGAGCTTGATTCCTTCGTCGTCTGGCTCGCACAGAAAAGTGGAAAGCACATCTCTGTTGCAGATCCTCTGCTCGATGCGACCACACCAGACGGTTCGAGGCTCAACGCAACCCTGGGCAAGCATGTGACCAAGAGAGGTTCTTCCTTCACGATCAGGAGGTTCAGGGAGAATCCTTTCACCCCGGTCGATCTCTTGAAGTTCAGGACAATGAGCACCGATATGATGGCATACCTTTGGACTGCCACGGAGTACGGCAGCTCCATGTTGGTCTGCGGGGGGACCGCAAGCGGAAAAACCACAACCCTGAACGCAGTGCTGCTATTCATTCCCCCACAGATGAAGATCGTTTCCATCGAGGATACAAGGGAACTTAACCTTCCACACGAGAACTGGATACCTGCCCTTACAAGAGAAGGATTTGGAGGGAGAGCCACTGGAGGCGGCGGAGGATCCATAGACATGTTCGATCTTCTGACGGCGTCCCTGAGACAGAGGCCTCAATATCTAATGGTGGGAGAGGTCAGAGGCAAAGAGGCATATGTTGTCTTCCAGGCAATGGCTACCGGGAAGACCGCATATTCCACCTTCCATGCGGAAGATGTCCAGGCCATGGTCCATAGGATGGAGAATGACCCGATCAACCTACCAAGGGCTCTGATGACGGCCCTTGATATAGTCCTTCTCCAGGCGCAGGTGAAGGTCGGAACAAAGATGACAAGGAGGGTTAAATCCCTCACTGAGATCGTGGGAATGGACCCTGAGACGAATGAGCTGATTACCAATTCCGTTTACACCTGGAACCCAGCAGATGACACTTTCAACTTCAGTGGACACTCGTATGTATACGAGAAGGTAAGAACCATCAGGAATTGGTCTCCTCGTGAGATGGAGAGAGAGATCAAAAGGCGCGTGGACATCCTGGAATACATGAAGGCCACCGAGGTGGACAACTATCGTAAGGTCGCGAAGATAGTCTCGGCATACTACAGGGATCCAAAACGCATAATGGAAGAGGTAACGAACACGCTTGAGGACATAGAAGATCGGCAGTCCTGATCTCTACTTAGATTCGACATTGTTCGACGACCATACCTCAATCAAGGTGGATTCTCAATTTCGACTGGAAACGACAGATCACATTCTTGAAGAATGAAAAATGAAAAGATGGTTAAGGGGTTTCGATTAGGATCGGGCTACGATCCGCATCACTCGTTTTCGCCTGAGGAGTCTTCACCGGCGTCCGTTAGTTCCTCTGTTTCAGATTCCGCTGATTCCCCTTCAGAGAATTCCTTTGCCTCACCGCCCTCAATGTCCTCAGCCTGATCGGGCTTGGACTTTCCTGCGGGTCTCCTGACAATTCTCCTCAGAGGCCTCTTCTTGGGCTCCTCCTTCTCGGCGATCTTGGTCTCGAAGATAGTACCACACTTGTGGCAGATGGACGCGCCCCTCGGATTCAGAGTGCTGCATACTGGGCATGGGAAGGCTCCGCTCTTTCTCTTCTCCTCCTCCTCGCTGAGCCAGCTCTCAAAGGAGACGTAGTTGGGTTGCTTCTTCCACCATGCGATGAACTTTGCCTCAGAGAACTTCTTACCGAGCTCCTCCTTGGCCCGACTCCTCTCCTCTTCGAGCATGGAGTCGTACTGGTCACGCATTTTCTTGATATACTCGTCTTCCTCCTCGCCAATAACTTCGCCAATGAACTTGGCTCCGCACTCTGGGCACACGCTCGCACTAGCGGGTATCCAAGCGCCGCATTCGCTACATTTCGCGGTTCCAGTTTCGAACTCGACCCCGCACTTGGGGCACTTCTTGGAGTTCTCGGGTATGAGCGATCCGCACTCTCCGCATTCAACCATCTTGCCTAGACCGTACTTGTACAGGTACATCGAGAAGCCAATGATGACCCCTGCGACGACAGCGATGATGATCAACCATACCCACCAGGGAATGGAAGACTCCTCGAATATCTGTTCAACATAGATCTGCTGGGTATCGAAATAAGCAGCTCCGCTGATCACGACCTGGACCTTGATCATGTAGTCGCCTTTCTCAAGCCCCGGCGGGATGTATACCAGCGTCTCGAAGTAGCCCGTGTTGGTGGTTGTAGTTATGCTAGCATCACCGATCTGATTTCCGAGAACATCGGTAAGGCTCGTGGTTACTGTAAGTCCTGGCAGTGGCTGACCGCTGATCTCGTTGGTGATCGTTCCCCTCACGAAGACATTAGTATCTGGCTTGTAGTTGGTGATGCCTCCCAGGTCGATCACGATAAGCGGTTGGGGTGGTGTTACATTGAATCCAGTACTTATGTTGTTGTTATCGTAACGCCTCTCCTCAATGGACCTATCGAAATTGGCCCATGCTACTATGTCGTTATAGCCCACAGTGGCGTTGATTATCCATGTCTGGTTGATGAAGGCCGTTCCCTCAGCCGAAATGTCCACTGACACTCTCGCGATGTTCACGATGTAAGAATCGTTGTCGATCGCATACAGCCATATCTCGACCCCGAGAACGGAGTTAAGGCCATCGTTCTTGACTACGGTCACGATGTTCACGATGTCGCCTACTGAGGCATTGTCAGCTACCTGGCCGTCACTCAGGATTCGAACTGGTTCGGTGAATAGGAGATCTGGCCTATAATCGATCACGTTGATCGTGGCCGATGTGTTGTCGTTCGAGTAGTTGGTCTCCTTTATTAGTCGGTCTGGATTGACCTGTATGAATATGGTGCGAGTCTCCATTTTCTGGAAATAGGAGGTGTTTGCCTGCCAAACACCTATCGCCGCCTTAGTCTCTGACGACATGATCTGTGGGATGACCACTTCATCAATGATCTCGCCAGTGGCTGGATCGCCTACCCAGAATCTGACAACGACATTATTGGCCGTACTCTCGCCATCGTTCCTGACGTCAACCTCAATCTCCAGCATGTGTCCGACTTCGACTTGTGCAGCTGGAGAGAATTGTACATCCACTGGAGAAAGATCGGCGTAGTTCTTGACTTGAACCGCGACTGTCACCTGGTTGTTGTCATCTCTGGCCTCCTCAATGAGCCCAGCTTCATCCGCGATTACGGTGATCGTGTGGTTGCCTGGAATATCAGGCGTCCATATGATGGTTGTCTGGGTCGTTGCGTTGGCGAATATCTCGGGAATAATGGCATAACCAACCAAAGTCTGCGGTCCCTCTGGGGGCGTATCATAGACGCTGACATTCACGTTCGTCGCTGAAATATCACCATCGTTCGTTACCCTGACTGTGATTACCGCGCTTGTATTGGTGGTCGGTGAGGATGGGTTTATTGTTACGTCACCGGGCTCGATTATGATGTCTGGTATACCCCGAACGTCAACCCATGTGTAGTTCATGTTATTGGTCTTATTGATCTCTGGAATGTTGCCGTACGGATCCACAACCACGGATAGGTTGTGCCAGCCAAGTGGATAATCTGCTATCCAGGTGATATTGATGTACGCTGTCTCTCCAGGGTTTATCCTCGTGACCACAACATCTTCAATGATGGTGTCGTTGTCTTTGAACCTGACAAGCACGGAGTTCGCGGGAACGACCCCGATGTTACTGACGTTCGCCTGCAGGTCCACCACCGCTCCTCTCGCCGGATTCAGATCCGAGACATGGAACGGCAGATCAAGTTCTGGTAGAGCGCTACTTATCTGAATTTCAACTTCAAGGTCGTCTCTGTATATTGGTGGACTGTAGGGATCGAATGAGACCGAGGTGTCGATCTCGCTATCATATCTCTCTCCATCATACCAGTAGGTTGCATTGATCTTGTATGTGCCGTAGAACTGGAATCCAGTAGATGTTATGCGGTCGCATAAGCTCTGGAGCAGAAGCAGACCTTCCTCATTGGAGATTCCATAGGAGTAGAAGGTTCCATTATACTGGAAATCTGCCTCGACAAATGCACCAGGAAGTGGGGCTCCGGTACCATCGAGCACCAGCACCTCAAGCCAGCGATAGTGAATGATGACGGCGTTCTCCTTCGCTACAAGTGCCGGAGCGTTGATGCTTGTGAGATACGCTACTGAACTGCCTCCAAATCCAGACCAGGCCCTTGTGAATGTTGAGTTGACTGCGGTGATCACGGCATTCGAAGTTGGTGTTGCCACGATATCCGCGTTCACTATCGAGTCGGTCACGACAAGAGATGAGTTATTGTTCATTTCCAGGGTGATCTGGTTACCAATCTCGGATGGATCCACAATAATCGAGGAATCGTCGAAGAGATATACCCTGAGTTTGTGGTTCGAGGTCAGTGTGGAGTTGATCAATGTGAGCATTCCTGAATCTTCCAGAAGCACCTGGAACTGGTTATCGAACTCCTGAACAACATTCAAAACGGCTTCGTTCAGGATCAGCTCTGCGTTGTCCCTGATGATGATGTTCCCAACTTGATTGAATGTTGTTCTGCTCAAGGTCAGTGTGTCGTCATCAACGAGTACGATGTCCTGTGGACCGATCGAAAGATCAACCGTTATGTCCCTGTAGGCTGTGTTGTTGTCATAGCTGTACTCCTCAATGAGCCTGTCACCGTTGACCACCACGTAGATGGGGAAGACCCCTATCTGCGATGGGATCCATGTGACTTGGGTTGAGTTTGATCCCCCAACTGGAACATTTACGCTAGCGGTTCCTATCTTTGTGCCTCCAGAATCGGGATTGCCGGCATAGAACTCCACGCTGGCATTGATGGCGCTGGCTCTTCCGTTGACATTGCTGATAACGGAACGAAGGATGACCTCAGTGTCAGTATAGGCAGGTTGAGGTGTGAAGCTGATCCCGCCTGATGTGATCGAGAGATCGGGTAGTTGAGCCAATACGATAACCTGGTGAGAAAGTTCGTTGTTGTCCTCACTTGCCTCTATAACTAAATGATCTGGATCGGCAGTAGCTGTCAGAATGTGAGATCCAGCTTCTGGACTGGACCAGTCTGCCACCACCACAACAGAATCTCCTCCTTCGAGCGTTCCTATCGTTGTGTTGAATATCTCCACTGTGGCATCATGGTGGAAGTCCGTGAGAACCACAGGGAAATTGGTGGCCGTTGTAAGCCCGGTGTTGTTAATGGTAATGCTGATCTGTACATCGTCGTTGTCATAAACGGGATCAGTATCGAGCACGATCGAAGAAACCACCAGATCTGGTTTATCGAGCATTAGGTTGGATAGTTCGACCAGAACGGCGTCTTCCGCATCAGCCTCATCCATAGCGGGATAAACCTTGAATGTAGGTTGGCCAGATGCGTAGAAATTCACACCTGTCCCATTTATATAGGTGATGTTGAGGTCGTAACTTCCAATAATCATGGAGTTTGGTAAAGATGCCTCACTCACCATCTCAATGAGGAGTGGTATATACGCAACCCCAGCAGGTCCGGTCTCCTTGAATGATGTGGCGTTCTTACCCAGATATTCCAGAATAGAATCTGGAGGGGCATCCTGAACGCCATCAGGAGTGTAGTAGTAAGCAGGTACACTTCCGGGAAGGAGTGTGGCGTTCACCACGGCTCCCCCAACTGGTAGATTCTGAGAGTCGACTGCGGTCAAATTCAACCATCTGTAGATGTACACCGTTGGGGATATTTCGACCTCAATCCAGAGGGCCTGGACATCGATGTCGGCTCCACCAGTGTTAAGAAGTGTGACATTTAGATCTGATATGCCCTCTATGTCAACGACACCTGCCTCGTATAGATTAAATTCAGCGGTTACTGGGGTTCCTGAGTTCGAGATGCCAATCGAGGTGTTCTGCAAAGACTGGCCTTCAAGACCATATTGAATGTAATCAGTTCCGGAGAATCCAGGTTGGGTACTATAGATTATTATCAGATAGGCATTGCTAATAGCACCCGTGAAATCACTAGTGTTGAACTGATCAATGGCCATTGTTTCGCCGTTTTGTATCACATAGTATGAGGTGTCGACGGATTGAAGGTTGACAATTGGCTGGCCAGT
>DATKXF010000065.1:0-3685 GCA_035529155.1 Methanomassiliicoccales archaeon
AACTCCCATCCGTGAAAATTCCCCTCCCTCGTTTGTTTCCCTGGGCTCTGAAAATACATCTAGGTGAGCACATCTGAGGATTGACCCAGGGGTCAGGAGGCCCGGACTCAGCAACAGGTCCAGGTCCAATGACCGTAATGCCAGGAGGGAAGGACCGGATTTTGATGGGGTGAAATCTTCTTCTCCCTTCCCCCATGACTGTGAAGCCAGGGGCGCAGGGATGGCGGGGCTATGGATGTTTTTGCATTCCCCCTGCTCCCATGACAGTGATGAGGCGAGCGTCACGGCATCGCCTCCATGACAATTTGAGAACTATCGCTAATGATGATCGTATCGACCATCACCTGCTTGATGAGTGAATCGATCTGTTTCCTGTACCTTCGGGTCGAAGCCAGACTTTCAGACAGTTTTATATAATCTATCCTCTGGAGCTGATCTGGACAGTCGGAGAAAGGTACGTTTTCCTCTTGTTCAGATAATCCGGCCTGTAAAGGATTGCATTCGCCATATCCGAATCGTTGATCCCGATATAGTCCTGCGTCTGCTCCCAGGTGGCATGACCCGCCCATGCCTGCAACTGTGCGGGAGGGCAGCCCAGGAAGTACATCTCCCTTAATGTGGTTCGCCTGATCTTGTGCGGGTAGGTATCCAATCCCACTGATCGACCCACCTGCTTGACCGCCTGGTATATCCAGCTTGTGGAATATGACGAGCTCCGGCCTATCGATGAGTTGGGGCGGTGTATCAAGAACGCGGGGTGATCTCCCCATTCCTGGACTATCATCTGCCTCTCGACCAGATATCCCTGGATCTCCTCCCAGAAGTCCCTGTCGATTGGAATCCTTCGTTCCTTCCGTCCCTTCTCGAACACCGTTATTCTGGTGGATTCCACGTCCGAATACTTCAATCTGGACAAACCGCCCACCCTGATGGCTGTATATGCGAGGATAACGACCATTGCCCGAACCCTCAAGTTCGGTGCTGAGTTTATCAGCAGCCCGATCTCCTCCGGGGTGTGCCATTCCACATTGCGCGCTGGCGTTATGTTCACCTGTATCCTGTCGAGGTTGACATTCCCGGCCCACTTCAGGAACTCCATCAGTACCGATATGTACTGCCTCTGAGTCCCTGGCCGGTACTCGTTCTCCAGATGATCCAGGTAATCCCTGATGTGTTTGGGCTGGATCTTCCTGGGGTCGGTGGGCCAGTCGTTCCCGGCCCCGAACCTCCAGGCCATCTTCATCCCGGATTCGTAGCTCCTCAGTGTCGTGCGCCTCAGCATCCTGTCCGAACAGTCCTCGATCCACTCTTCCGTCTTGATTCTGAAGAGTGCTTTCCGTGGCATCTGCTACCCTCCCATATTCCATTACCAGGAAATTAATCATTTCCCAGGGTGGAGGGCAGGAGATCATTAGAACCGCACCCCCAGAGTGCACTGGCCCACCCACTCGCCAGATATCTTCTCATAATTTGAAGGAAGGTTGTCAGAAACTAATCCACATGAAGTACATACATGGTGGAGTTTCTTGGAACCAGGATAGGTCGGTCTCAGCTCCTTGGTGCCACCGCAGATCTCACAAGTAGAATCATAGAGTCTCGTTTCCATCCCGCAGTTTTCCCCCTCTCAAGAAGATCGTCCCATCGTTTTCATAAAAGAGAATATAATCCCCTGGTTCCGCGTTCATCTTTTCCAGGGCTCGCTTTGGTATCACGACTGTATTATGCATCTGCAATTTTCGCTCTCCAATGCGGTACATCAAAAACTATAACATAATATCAATATTTAAAGTTTCCGTAATACGGTAATACAAATGTACAGAATATAAATTTTTAAGTATCTTGTTATATACTGAGATTCTATGGCAGACCTGTCAGATATGTTTGACATGGCCCAGATCCTTCGTAATAATGTTGTGACCCTCAAGAAAAAAGTAGCGGATATCTTGGACGTATCTGAGGGGGATTATATCGGATACTTCGAGCATCCAGATGGGATATTGATAAAGAAACTCAATATCGAAGTATTTGGAGATGAGCGTTGATCGAGCGATGTTTTTCCTTCAGGTCTAGGATATCGGCCTTCAGCTTATCCCTATACTCTTTCACGATGCGGTCAATCTCCGGCCTCAGTTCATCAGGGCAGTTCTCTACGATGACCGTCAAAAATACCTTGCACACCATACCCACCACATAAGGGAATATAATCTGTTAAGGGGTTAAATAGGTGACCATGTTCCATGGACGAAAGTACAATATAAGCATATGCAATTCATTTCTTATAATTAGTACATGGAGAGTGAAAGATGGGAGTAGCCAGAGCTGCCGGGAGCATATTAATAATATTCGGCTTGTGTGTGCTCATTTTCTGCTTCTGCGTCTATGAATACCAGATGAGCTGGGATGGGAAGGTGGAATATAGAGATGGGCAAATCATTCAATATTACGCCAATCCCGAAGTGGTAAAATTGATGATCTTCGGGATGGGGGGCGGTGTCGTATTGACGGCCCTGGGTATTATCGTAATCTGGTATAACGTCCCACCCGATAGAAAATAGAATGACGGGTCATCGCTTCCGTGGAAGGCAACTCACGAAAAAATCATTTCCGTTTCTTATTGAGTGGTCTATGTTTTTCTTTGTCCACCCTGGAACATGGACATTATGACCAAGAGTATCAGTATTATGAGGATGAGCCAGATGAGATTCATGAACCATGGAACCTCTATTTTTTCATCCTCATGCGAATTAGTAGTGAAAGTGAATATGTAATTCGCTGAATTTACTCCATCCGTCACATTGACCCAGATGGTGTATTCCGTATCGTTCTCTAACAGTGTCAATATACTAATGGATTTCGTGCCATTCGTAGCATCAACTCCGGTTGCATTGTCTCCATTACTAATTTCAATGCTCCAGTTGAAGGTATCCCCATTAGGATCTGTGATCATGCAGGACCAAACGGCCAAATCGATGGATATACCAGTGCTTCCGTTGGCTGGGCTCGGTGTGCTTACCACCGGTGGGAGTTCTGGGGCATCCTCAGTAGTGAAGATGAAAGTCTCATTCGTCCAACTTATCCCATTGGTAGCATTCACCCAGACGGTGTACTCGGTGCTGTAGTTCAAGATAGTTATCGTAACATATTTGCTTCCGTTCATATCCTCGGTGTCTAGATTGCTATCACCGTTACTGACCTCTATGGACCAGTCGAACGGAAGCCCACCAGATTCCTCTATCGTGCAGCTCCACATCGAAAGGGACAGCTCAACATCAATTGTTTCATTGGCGGGGTCGGGGTTCGAGATCGTTAAGAAGGTCGGGGCGGGCTCCTCCTCGGTAGTGAAATAGAAATAGTATTTGGAAAGTGCCTCATAGGAATCAGTAACATTGACCTGAACGGTGTATTCGGTTGAATATATCAACAAGCTAGTTATTGGACATGATTTTGAGCCATTGCTGGCTCCGTTTCCACTTGAATCATAGAAGTCTCCATTAAAGATTAGGATTATCCAATCGAAGGTGTCTCCATTCGGGTCTTGAATGGTAACGGTCCATGATGAAAGAGAGATCGAAATTCCAGTTGATTCATTGAGTGGATTCGGATCAAATACGATGGGTGCGGTATTTGCCATAGTCGTGAATGTGAATGTCTCGTTCGTCCATGACGCCCCATCTGTCACGTTCAC
>DATKXF010000066.1:0-9015 GCA_035529155.1 Methanomassiliicoccales archaeon
GTAGTAGGTGTTGCCGTTGGTCACCGAGCTGTCGGTGTAGGAAAGAGAGGTCACCGAGGTTATCAGAGACAGGCTGTAGGAGCTCGTTCCCCTATAGATCCTGTACTGGGTAACCGACGAACCGCCATCATCCAGAGGCGCACTCCAGCTTAGGGTCACCCGGGAATCACCGGCCAAAGCCTGCAGGTTCCTGGGTGATCCAGGTACCGTAGGCCCTGAAGATGCGAAGCTTGTGGAAAGCTCGCAGGGCGTGTATGCCGGGACGTTTCCGGGAAGCGCGGATACATCATCAGGATTTCCAGGTGTGTAGCCATTGTACTTCTCCACCTTGAACGAGCTTACCTGACCCGAGTAGGTCGATGAACCCACGGTCATAGAGAACTGATTCGCGCCAGCCAGTAGATCATCGTTGAACTCGGTGATGTCCAGGCACATGAAACTTGGAAATCTTAGAGTGCTTCCACCGCTGTTCATGGCGTAGTAGAGCTGTTTGCTGTCCCGCTGCAGTCCGTTCAACGAGATGTCGAATGCTATGTCGGCATTCCTGGTTGGTGACTGGGAGAACTTCCATGTCGCCAGTAACCTAGGCTGGTAGTCGCTGGAATCCGTGAAATATCCTGGAGAGAGAAGGTTGCCGATCTCCTTGAATGCGCCATAAGTGAGCCAGTAGTATCCATTATCAGCAAAATTGGCACCCCAGGAGTTCACGATCCTGAAGGCTCCGACCTCTCCGTCCTCACTGACGTAATCATCATATCCCACTATGGTCTGGGCGTGATTGATGTAGGAGGACGCATACTCAAGTGAAGAGATCTTCCAGTTGCCATCAGCGAATCCAGGCTGATACATGTTGGCATCGAAGGCGATCGTCACTGGAATCCCCGAAGCGAGGAGTTCCTTCACATCTACGACGGTAGCATCGCCGTTGAAGTTCATGGTGAAGAAATCAATAGATCTGTGAAGTGGAGCCTCTCTCATAGCACTCTCGCTTCCCCAGGAAGAGTAGTCAGTGTCCGAGTAAGGCATGGTGGCCAATGTTGCCACACCCCACTCCTCGATGATGTTGGCGTTCCTGATGATTGAGGACCCTGAATCCGTTCCTCCATTCGCACGGTTGTATGTCCATGCGGGTGAGATCAGGTGGGCAGGGTTGCCAGTACTGGCACCGGTCCACCCATTGTCCTTTGCCTCAAGATACCCGTATGCGTAGTAGGTAATCGCCCATGAAGCGCATGAACCTTGAAGTCCCTGGCTAGCGACCTTGGGGAAGTAGGGTTCAGTGGAGATGTCGACAGAGCTCGGTATACTTCCGAGGCTGGATACGCTATCTACCAAGTTGATACTGCTGGATAAAGCGTCCCACTCACTACTGGTCAGAGGGGCAAGACCGGTACCCATGCTATCTGTGAGCACATTGTAGGTGCTGCCTTCATCTCTGACACCCCAGACGCTCTTCAAACCCGCTAAATCCTCTTGAGACGGATTATGGTAACTGATACTCAGATCGTTATTGACGATACTCATCATGATTGGGGGACTGTCCGCCCCCACGGAGATGTCTATTTGCTCCTGATGATCACCGGAAGTGCTAGACATCCCAGAAATCGCCGTTCCGATGAACATCGCCGCAACAGCTACCACTATTATGGTAGCTAGCATTTGTGGTATTCTGTTCGGTGGTTTCAAATGTTCCTCCCCCTTCCGTCTTGCTATTGTGGGAGGGTTTTTGTTCACACGGCATTTTTCGATTCGATGCAGCTTTCAAAAAGGTATGATACCCACTAAAAGCCCCCTATCTATCGAATCTGGCCCAACCATCCCTTCCAATGTTCGGTTGCCGTTGGGTCGGAGAACCATTCCCACCTTATAAGTACTTCTCTACTGGATTAATAAGAGAAATAGCAAGAAAATTATATACAAAACTACCTAGAAAAATCGATATCAACTCCGTTAAATAACAATCGTAAAATCATATATTATCTATTTTGAGAATAATAATATTATCCGCCTTTTTCATATCAATTGATTATCTTCCAAGTTTTTCAAATGGATTATTCAATAGGTGTTAACATTAATCATTGTTAAATGGAAGAGCTGCGAATCCTGCAAATTCTGCTTCGTATTCCTTGGTAATCTCCAAGAGCCGATTGTACTTCGATGTTCTCCCGGATCCAATGTGAGAACCGAGCTTCAACTGTCCAGCGTCGAGACCTACTGCCAGGTCGGATATGGTCGTGTCGCAGGTCTCACCTGACCTAGCCGATATGACCGTTCCGAAGCCCGCCTCCTTTGCTTTTCTTGTGGCCACCACCGCCCCGGTAATCGTTCCAACCTGGTTGGGCTTGATAAGAATAGCATTGGCCGACCCCTCCCCTATTGCCCTTTCCAATCTATCCAGGTTTGTGACGAGAAGGTCGTCGCCTAGCACCTGACATCTGTTACCGATCCTGCATGTGAGTTCTCTCCAGCCTTCCCAGTCATCCTCTCCCAAGGGGTCTTCGACGGAAACGATGTGATGGTCCTTTACCCACTCTCTGACCTGATCGATCCACTCTTCTTTGGAGTACCTCTTTTCCTCACTTTTCAACAGGTAATCGCCAGTAGCAGGTTCCCAGAAATGTGAGGACGCCACGTCCAACGCGAGAGCCACGTCATTCCGCGAATGACTGTATCCTGCCCTCTGGATCCCCGTCTCCACGAGCTCGAATGCTTCCGCTATGCTTCCCAGAGGTGGGGATAGGCCGCCTTCGTCCCCCACCACAGGCTGGTTATCCGATTCGATGATTATTCCCCTTATCTCATTGAAGATCGTCCAGGCGATCTCGTACGCCTCCATGAGGGAATGGGCACGCGCAGGGATGATCGAGAAATCCTGGATCTCGATGCCCCCCTTGGCATGAACCCCAGCATTGAGCATCTGGAATAGGGACATCGGAATTCTGCCTGGCCTCCCGCCAGAGAAATGGACGTAGAGCGGTATCCCAAGTGAATTAGCAGCGGCGTGAGCTGAAGCGCCAGATACGCCCAGTACGGCGTTTGCTCCCAGTTTGGAAAGGTTCTCGGTACCATCCTTCTCGACCAGGGCGAGATCTATGCCCTCCTGGTCCGATGCATCCATGCCCAATACCACTGGTGCAAGTTCCTTCAGAATGTTCTCGACAGCTTTGCGCACCCCTTTTCCGCCCATCCTGGATCCACCATCTCTCAGCTCCAGCGCTTCGTGGGCTCCCGTGGATGCCCCAGAGGGAACTGTGAATATCCCTTCTCCACTGTCCGTCCGGACCATTGTCCTGATCGTTGGATTTCCCCTTGAGTCGAGTACCTCCCAGGCATCGATCTTCCTGATGATGGTCATTGATTTCCCTCCGATCTAGCGATAGCTGCGAACTCCTGCAGCGATTTCAGACCTTCCTTCAATGATCTCTTGGAAATTCGCTTGAGAGATCTGACCTCTTCATCCGAATTGAGATATTCGATGGGTGATTTGCCGTCTACGCGGGCCAGCATCAGACATCCCAGCTCGCTCACCGTCTCTGCCTCAATATCCCAATCGACGCATCTATCATACGCTTCCCAAAATCTCATGGCTGCCTCTATGAACTCCTCTCTCAGCTCTGGCATATGGATGGACTTGATGAAAAGATGGTTCAGCATGAATCCAGTGTCGAAGGATGGATCTCCCCAATGGGCCACCTCCATGTCGAATAACCAGAGCTGGGCTCCAAGTCCAGAGCGGTTCACCAGGACGCTCTTGGGGCTGTAATCTCCGTGAACGATGGTCATCTCCTCCGAGTACACCCGATTCGCTTCCTTAAGAATAATTTTAGCAATGTCCGGATTCTTGCCAGCGGCGGTGCGATGGTATGGGTCTATCCTAAGCTCATCGAAGTGCTCCTTGAAGGAGAACTTGGACCTTACATCGGGGTCCTTCGAAGCCAGGAACTGCACCTTTCCTAAGAGAGTTCCTAATCTTTCGGCCACCTTGAGATCCACATAACCTCCTAGCAGCTCGGTCTTCCACATGTCTGTCTTTTCGCTAGGTATGCATTCCATTGCAATGATGTGTTCCTCTAAATCCTCGTGGTGTACCTCCGGAGCACTGGCCCAGTCCAGATCGGATTCCTCCAGCAGCCTTCGATACGTTCTCAGCGCATCGGCCTCGATGTGAATCCTTCGAAGGTCAGCCGGCCAATCCATTTCCACATTGAGCTTCTCCCGTGGCTGCTTCACAACAAGACAACCATCATCCCATGCGACCATTATGACCTGATTGGAAATCCCACCGCCAAGTGATCTTGCGGTCGGCTGGGCATCCTCCGGAAACATTCCAATTCGTTTCAGATAATCCACCGCGGATCGTGGGTTGATCTCCAGCATCCTGATTCTCCCTAGCTAGTGAGCTAATGGGCAATAAAGTTTGTAATTCTTGGTATTTGAATAACTTATCTTCAAGTGCCCCTGCGAAAAGCGTGGATGACGATATGTCGATACCATTTGGCTGTTATATCTTCTTTCTCTCATTGAACATACGCAATTATTTCCAAAAATCGTCCGGTCGTCATGAGCACGGATTAGCTCCGAAGTTCTTATATGGAACCCGGTGTGTTGATTTTCAGAGGAATGGAGAAATGATATCCAACGCCGGTGTGAAGGACATAGAGTTCAATAAGGTCCGCTGTGGGAGTTGTGGTCACTCCTGGCTCAGGAGAGAGGGTATCAAATCGGAGACTTGTCCCGCATGCGGCTCAGCCTACATGGAGGACGAGCATCGCAACGTGGACCGCAAGAACTGATCCAGCGCATAAAGGCCCTGGCATTCAGATATCTTTTTAACCCCCATAGACGAATTGAGGGCAACCTAGGAGATTCGATCTAATGCATCAGGATTCCATACAATCACCTCGATCCAGAAAGCTGGTGGTCACGGGTGATGCCGCAATAGACTGGCTTCAATGGAAATGCCAGGTCAGTCAGGATCAGGGGGTACAGAACTGGCTTGCTGGTCCTGTGTTCAAGATGGTTCCCAGGCCTGGAGGTTCACTTCTGCTTGCCAAGATGGTTGAGGCCGCTACCAATGCCCATGTGTTCGGGCAGGGGGTGGATGACCTCTCGGACGTATCCTCCGAGGAGGTGCTGCACTCAATGGCCGAGGTGGCGGTTTTCCCACTCTCACATCTCAATGAGGAAAAGGGAGAATCCATCTACAGGGTGGAGAAGTTCGAGGGATACTCTGGACCGAGCACCTGCGTACTCAATCCCCTGCCCATGAGCAACGATATCGACGAAGTCGAAATGGTCGTTCTGGACGATGGTGGAAACGGCTTCCGCGATCGCCCAGAGGTGTGGCCATCTGCCCTTGATGGAGATCCAACACCCTTGGTAATTGTGAAGATGAACCGCCCCTTGGCCGAGGGTGCTCTCTGGGAGCGTCTGATCGAGAAGAACGGTGAGAACCTGATCGTGGTGGTGAATGCCGACAGCCTCAGGCTTTGCGGAATCAACATCTCCAGAAGGCTTTCCTGGGAGCGTACCGCCCAGGATTTCGAGTGGCATGCTCATCACGATCCGGTGATCGCCCAGCTCATGAGATCGAGGTACCTGGTAGTGCTGTTCGGGATAGAGGGAGCCATTCTCTGTCATAAGAATAAGGGGACGGTGATGAACACCCTCTACTACGATCCAATGGTGATGGAAGATGACTATAAGGACGACTGGCCAGGCCAGATGCAGGGCCTTACCTCAGCCTTCGTTTCCGCTCTTAGTGCAAGGCTGTTCCAGGATGGATTGGAGCATATAGGCAAGGGCGTGCGGGACGGGTTCGCCGCTGCAAGAAGGCTCTTCCTTCACGGTTACGGAAGCCCACCCGACGAACCGGATTACCACCTTAAGGAAATATTCGAACCCCATCTTACAGACCCTTTGTTCACCAGTATCGATATTCCATCTCTTGGTGTGGGAAAGGGGCAACACTGGACGATTTTGGATGAGCTGGCAGGGGAGGAGCTTGAGGATATCGCCTACAAGCTGGTCATAGAGGGAGCTGTCTCTCCCATGATCCGCGTACCTGTGGCCAGCTTCGGGAAGCTTCGAACCGTGGACCGCACGGAGATAGAGAGCTACAAGAGCATCATGAACCTGCTTGACGAGTACCTCTCCAAGAGGGATGTGACCACCCCCTTATCCATCGCGGTGTTCGGGCCGCCTGGATCAGGTAAGACATACGGCGTCACTCAGATATCTAAGAGCCTTCAACCGGAAAAGATTGAGAAGCTGGAGTTCAACGTCTCCCAATTCCGATCCTTGGAAGACCTGGTCAACGCATTCCACAAGGTCCAGAGCACTGGACTTGAAGGGAAGATCCCTCTGGTTTTCTTCGACGAGTTCGACTGCTTCTACGGTCAGAGGAAGGGCTGGCTCAAGTACTTCCTGGCGCCGATGCAAGACGGCATCTTCAGGGATGGGGAGACCTTCCACCCAATAGGCAAGTCTATTTTCGTATTCGCTGGTGGTACCAGCCACACCTTCGAGGACTTCTTCACCGAGTACACTGAGGAGAATCAGTTCAATGACTTGGAGGAGGCACGTCAAGCATGGGAGGAATGGGATCAGTTCTGCGATGCCAAAGGGCCCGATTTTGTCAGCCGGCTTCGGGGATACGTGAACATCATGGCAATAAATCCGACCAACGAGGTGGATAGATGCTACATGATCAGGAGGGCAATGATACTTCGATCCATCCTCAAGGCAAAGGCGGGACATATATTCGACAAGGACGAGAAGGCGCTTATCGATCCGGGAGTGTTAAGGGCCCTTATCAAGGTCAGGAGATACAAGCACGGCGTCCGCTCGATGGAAGCGGTGATCGACATGTCGCTTCTCTCCGATAGGGCAGAGTTCCAACCGGCCGCCCTGCCTCCAAAAGACCAGCTGTCCCTTCATGTTGACGCGGACCACTTCCTTAGCTTGGTGCTTGAGGGCATCTAGGCAGACGCGGGAATTATAATAGACAGGAAGGAACCTACTGGTAGCGATGACCGGGGGCGACGAGGAGATAAGAGAGCTTCTGAATGCCATCAGAGCGGATTCGGGGAGCCATGAGGCGCTGATCGTCAACTGGGACGAGAGAAGTCTCCAGATGAGCAGCGAAGAAAGGACAGCCGCCTTCTCGATGATGCTGGTGACCGATTTCTGGTTCTGGCTTCCGGTTGTCTGCCGCATGCTTGAGTTAGAGATAGGCGGTCCCGACTTCATGCCCATGATCGAAGAACTATCTCGGAAGGTCAACGAGAATCTAGCGGGGGAGATGTTCTGGAGCGGTCTAGTCGATGGCGCAGAGAAGAAACCCTATGAAGCCTTGGTCCAAGCAAACGAGCTCCTTTCCGAGGAGAAGGAGGTGACAGCCATTTTCGCATCCGCCCTTCTTGGGGGAGCCGCAAGAAGCGATCCAGAAAAGGTATTGGGTGTGCTTCGTGAACAGTTCTCCAGCAGAGCCCCATCTCGAAGATCTGCGGCTATGAGGACATTCAACATCGCGCTCAATGAGGAAACACTGCCTGGTGAGGATGTACTGGACATTGTTCTATCCCATCCCATTCCGAAGGAGGACGATCTCCGGTCAACATATTCGATGACTCTCAGATTGCTGCATCCTTTCGGCCCTGAACCGACCGAGAGCCGACTGAGGGAGCTTCTAAGATCCTCCCCCTCAAAGATCAGGATGCAGGTGGCCTATGACATCAGCGTCCTGGGAGAGATATCCGAGGACACCAAGCTGCTCCTGGCGGAGTACCTATTGGACGAGAGGTAATTTCCAACTGGATCATCGGGTTCAGGAAAAAGGCGATCCAAATAGTTCACCGCTGGTGATCTCATCCAGCGACTTCCTGCGGTTCGCACCGATGATCTTTGCACCAAGATCGATCTTCTTCCGAGGGTAGCCAAGTGTCAGCATGGCCACGACCTCCCATTTGTCAGGTATGGACAGGAGTTCACTTACCTCGGATTTGTCCATGCTTCCGATCCAGCAGCTGCCAACGCCCTCAGCGGTGGCCATCAGCACCATCTGCTGGACGGCGATGGCGGTGTCCACCGTATACCACTTGGGGGAACTCCCAGAGTCGCCGCACGCGACAATCACTACTGGTGACTCCTTGATGAACTTGCCGAACCTCGCGTTCTTGGCCAGTTTGCCTCTCATATTCTCGTCCCTGACGATCACGAAGTGCCATGGTTGCCTGTTGACCGCTGATGGAGAGAGCCTTCCTGCTTCTAGAATCCTCTTCAGGACATCATCTGGGATGGGATCGGGTTGGTATGCCCTGATCGAACGGCGGGTCTCGATTGCTTCCCAAACCTCCAATTGAACACCTATCATCTCAACCCTTGCTTAGGGATATTAAGATTGCGGACGAAGTGGCCCAGCAACCTTTAATGATACCTAAAGGAATTCGATATCAATCCACGAAGTGGTGAGCACATGACCCTGATTATCACCGAGATCACGCCGTTCGGTATAGCGATGGTCGCCGACAGTGCCTACAACTTCAGGGAGCTGACGCCCTCTGGAGCCATACGGCAGAGGGTTCTCCAGGGAGCTAGAAAGCTTCAATACATCCCTTACCTAAATGCCGGCGTGTCCATGTGGGGAGCCGGCAGAATTAGATCAATTACCGGCGAGGTGTTCGCCGATATCTGGATGGAGGACTTCATCCGCAGGTACGAAGGAATGGGTTCGTTGGGTGATTTTGCCGATGCCCTAAGGGAAGAGCTACAGAAGTCCATGGGGGAAGAAGGGAGGCCTCTTGGCTTCCACCTGGCCGGATACGAGGATCTCAGGGGAAGAAAGTGGCCCGCCTTCTATCATGTACGAAACTGCGAGGGAGGATACGCAGAGCTGGAGATTCACGAGTTCATCACTGGAAAGGAATACGGACATGATCTACACCCTGATGAAAGAGTTGAGACGGTGTGGTATAACGGAGACTACGGCCTTTACAAGAACCTCCGAGCAGAGGT
>DATKXF010000067.1:0-11611 GCA_035529155.1 Methanomassiliicoccales archaeon
CGTATCTTGAGGCCAGGAGGTCATCTTATTCTGGTAGATTTCCAGAAAAAAAACACACCGCGAGGCCCTCCTGTCCACGAGAGATTGTCTCCGGAGGATGTTCTTTCCATATTTCACAAAATGCGTCAGAATGCAAGATGGGATGAGGAAGAGCACTATCAGCTGGATCTAGCCCTTGGATCGGACTGATCTATTTAGAGGATTCGCTTTCTGGTATAGGAAAACGCAGTTCGAAAATGGCTCCTCGGGGCATGTTGTCAGAAACGGAGATCTCACCCTGGTATCGCTCCATCATCTTCTTCACCAAATAGAGACCAAGACCTGTTCCGCCACGGTCACCATGCTTGAATCCCTCTTCAAAGATCCTCTCCTTCAGATCATCAGGTATTCCTATGCCATCATCTACTATGCTGGTAATGCATGTGCCGTTCTCGTTCTTCACCTCAACCTCTATCTTGGTAGCTTCGCCGTGGATTATGGCGTTTCTCACTATGTTCTCCAAAGCTGATTCCAGAGCATTGTCTGCCATTATCCTGCATTCACCCTTCACCGAGTGATCGATGGAATTGCGTTCCAGCACGCATTTCATAGCATCTCCAATGAGGCGTTCTTCCATCTTCTCCCCGCGTGAGATCAGATACTCGAACTCGCGCATGCGGTTGATGAGATTCGAACTCCTCTTGACTGCATCCAAGGCCTTTCCCAGAAATTTATCCTCTCCATATATGGTGTAAAGCTCTATGGCACCACCTATTACAGACAGCTCATTCAGCATGTCGTGACGAAGGATGCCGTTCACCAATCTCAAGACGTCGTTGAGCTGCTCAACGGATTGCTTTGCCCTCTCGTAATCAGTGATGTCCTTGGCCGTGCACACAACGTATTCGATATCCCCCTTCTCATTCTTCACCGGGATCTTTGTGACCAGGGAGCACCGAAGCTCTCCTTTCGATGTCTTTATCCACTCTGACCTGGTCACGGTCTCTCCCCGAAAGGCCAATCTGTTGCTCTCTATGCATAGCTCCGCATCATCTCTGTTTAGAACGTCCCTCAGCCTCTTCCCCTCGATCTCCTCCTTGGCAAGATCGATGAAATTCGCCCTGGCAGTGTTGGCACTGCCATAGGTCTCAGGGTCTGTGGCGAGCCAAACCTGGGTATCGATGTTGTCCAGCAGAGCGGCCTGCCCCTCCAGTGTCATTGCCAGTTTTTGCTCCATTGCCCTCATCTCGGTGACGTCGATCATGGAGACCACTCTGTCCTTTGTTCCATGGATCATCGACATCGAAACTAGGCATTGTCTGGAATCTCCATTCTTGCACTTCAGTGAAAGATCGAAATGTGATGGCACCGACTCTGGATCATATTCTTGATCAAAGTAGTAATCCATGATATTCTGTCTGTCCTCCTCATGGAGGAGCATGTTCAGGTCGATGATGTGCTTCAGTTCGTCCTTCAAGTAACCTGACAGACGTTCGAACTCTGAGTTGACCAGGACGTTGGAGTCCTCCCCAATCATGACCATTGCAGATCCAGTGTTCTCGAATATGGTCCTGTAGCGGGCCTCGCTTTCTCGAAGCGCTTCCTCCGTTTGTTTGCTCAGGGTGATATCTTGGGTGGTCTCGATCGCTCCAATTATTCGACCTTCACGATTCAAGAGGGGAGTCGCGGTGAGGTACAACCAAGTCCCATTTCCCAGATTTGGGAAGAATCCTTCCGCCTCCATGCTCCTCTCCAGCTTCATAGATCTGTGGAAACGACCGCTGTAGTACCTGTTGAAATCCTCTTCGCTCGCTTCCTCGATGACCAGATCAGCCATCAGAGGCCTTTCTTCCGAATAGAAGCCCCTCCAGTGGTCGCGGGTTCCCAGAATATCCTCAGTGGCTATCCCAGTCAGTGCCTCCAGAGCCGGGTTCCAATGTGTCACTTGGTGATCCTGGTCGATTACGAAGGCGGGAATCAGGGTGCCTTGAATGATCTGGGCCAGCACATCCATGCTGGATATTAGGGCTTCCTCTGCTATCTTCCTCTTCGTAACGTCTCTTGCCACCCCCATCAATCCTTTGGGATTGCCCTCATGATCCCATAGTACAGTCACCCTGTTCTCAACCCAGCGGGTACTTCCTTCTTTATGTCGCATCTCCACGAGGAAATTTTCGCTGACATCTCCCTCCAGCTCCCACAGGCCTCTCTCAACAATCATCTTCAATATCTGGCCTTCAACCATCTCCAGCGATTCCGGTGCTATCAGTCTCTCAAAGCTGAGGCCAGTTACTTCTTCTGGGGAATAACCCAGGATGTCCTTGACGGAAGGGCTGACATACTCCCAATCGAGGTTCATGTTCAGGTACCAGATATAGTCCCGTACATTGTCCGAGAGGATGCGGTACTTCTCCTCACTCTCTCTGAGCGCCAATTCCGCCCTGTGTTTCTTGACCATCTGCCGAATGCCATTGATAAGCTCCGCGAATTGCGCCCGATTGTCCAAACCTTTTTGAAGGTAGAAGTCCGCCCCGTTATTCAGAGCCTCTATGATAACCTCTTCGCGTCCCTTCCCGGTGAATAGGATGAAAGGAATCTTGTTGCCCGATTCCCTAAGTTTCTTTAGCAGTTCGATTCCATCCATTCCAGACATCTGGAAGTCACTAACCACCGCGTCAAACTGATTTATTTCAAGTTCGGCCAAGGCTTCTTCTGCTGAGCCAACGGCAATGCCTTGCATATCTCCCGCTCTGTCAATAAACTCAGTGCAGAGTTCTTGGAAGCAATGCTCATCGTCGACGCAGAGGACCCTTATCATCTATAAGTACCATCCGGATGAGAGTGATAATCGAATTTCCGTCAATGTTTGAAATTCTTATTTATAGATAAATTTATCAGATGTTTTCGTCAAGATGGAATTGATACGCTCCTCGTTCATGAACCAAGAAAATTATTATTAAACTCGAACGAATTGTTTATTCGGGAACTGGAGGAGTATAATCTTGACAGGGATAGATCCTGCTAGGTATGGGGATATAAGAGAGCAGGTGCCACGGGGATCAATCGAGCCCCTTGGTGGTGAAAGCAGCATCTCAAGGGGATGGACTCTTGTCCAAATCAGTATCGATGCCCTTCTAGAGAACAAGTCTCTGATCGCCCTTCCCCTGGCCTCCATAAGCATTCTGACTTTCATATCCGTCGTGTTCCTTGGAGGGTTCTACCTATTTTCAGAGCCTATCGAGATAACTCCCGAGCTCATTCTGGTGCTGGCGTTAATGTACTTCATTTCCGCCATAGTCATGGTATTCTTCAACGTTGCCCTGATAGGTGCATCCATGCTCTGGTTTGAGGGAGGCAAGCCCACGCTACGGTACGCGATCGGTTTCGCCATGGAGAGGCTTTGGGTCATTATGCAATGGGCATTACTGGTGTCCATCATCAACGTACTGCTGTCTATAATTCGAAGTCGTCATTCCGGCACGAGTGGAATCATCACCGCCGTCCCGGGAATAGCATGGTCGGTGATAACTTTCTTTGCCGTTCCCGTAGTGGCCTTCGAAAAGGCCCCTCCCATCACCGCCATCAGGAGGAGCGCCCAGATAATAAGGTCAACATGGAAGGAGGCAGCCATCTCGAGTTTTGGCATATTATACGTCTTCACCATACTCGCGATGATAATGCTATTCCCACTGGTCGTAGTCCTCATCTGGGCGGGTCTTGAGGCGGGGCTCGTCCTCCTCCTCATTTCGATAATATACTGGATCGTTCTCGGATCGATATACGGGGCGACCTGCGGCGTGCTTGGAACCGCACTCTATCGATACGCTACCACGGGAGAGGTATCCCCAAAGATGCCTGAGACAATCATTAGGAATCCCTGGAAATGCTGATATGGATTCATTCCCTCATGGACGCCGTTTTCACAGCGATCTTGAGCTGATTGAGCATGCAGGGCTCGGCGAAGAAATCGCTCCTGTTTCTCAACTGCTCGTACATGTCCTCCCCCTTTCTGTCCTTCAGATCTTCCAGGGATTGGATTCCCAATAGATACAAGCCCTCAGCTGTCTTCTCACTCACACCAGGCATCTTGGAGAGCTCTTCAATGACGGCTTCTCGCTCCGAAAGCATTCTACCACATCCTTAACATCCAGTAGATGATGCCAGCTCATCTTATTAATCGTTGATGTCCTAATCGGAGGAAATATCGACCAGGGTTTCTATTCTCTTGATGGAGGACTCCATGAAGCTCGGGTCGTCAATCATGAGTTCTATTGCGCTGCTTGGACAGACCTCGATGCACCGGCCGCATCCCTTGCAGTAGGATTCATTGATGGCGGCTTTGTTCCCTTTCACTTTTATGGCGTCCACATAGCAGACACCGGAACGCTCGCAACCGTCACACCCTGTACACTTCTCCTCATCCACACGGATGGTGAGACCCGGCATCATCGTCACCATACCGCTTATCTCGGGGGAGAGCTCTGGTATCATCTTCCATAGGCAGCAGCAGGGACAGCAGCTGCAGAGAGATAGAAGGTCCTCCTTAGGACCAGTGTTCAGCCAGACACTATCGATCTTGTTCCTGCCAATGAGATGAACTAGACCGGCCTCTCTGCATCTCCGGAGGTGTTCCAGCGCCTCTTCTTGGGTCACCCTTCTTCCCAAGTTATCGTCGATCTTCAATACACCCCTTCCCAGGAAAAGGCATCCAAGTTCGATGGGGTAATCCTTGCAGTGGTTGGCATCCCTGCACATGCACCTGTTCATGAGGAAGATGTACTTCGAATTGCGGATGAAGTGCTCGACCACCTTGGAAGGGAGCACGGTGTCCACCGGTTCGACCATGACATTCACCTCGATGACCGTAAGTTCCCCGACCGCCCCCTTTATCACACTGTCCTTGGTAAGGACTATCATGTCATCCTCCTCGAAGAAGATGTATTCCATTACTGGGCCAAGGATGGGCAGATTGGTCATTCTAGCCATGGAGAACCGCTTGTCGAAGACATTTTGATCAATTTTGTACTGAGCCTGGTTCTCACACCCATATGGGTGGAACAGCTCCTTGGATCTATTATGTTTTTTCGCTTTAGCTAGAATAGAGGGTATTCCATCTCGCAGCGATCGAATCATGTGACAAATGTCCCAGGGAGAATCACCAACAAGATATGTTGAGACTGCATAGAACGAGTGGATAATTAGAGAAGTCGTGGTGGGGCCGTCCGAATTTGAATCGGAGTCTCGGGCTCCCAAAGCCCGAAGGATGGACCAAGCTACCCTACGGCCCCTTTTTCTCTCGTATGGGCATTAGGTGCATAAACCTTACTCCTTTCACTAGTGATCTATTCCGTTTCATTATTAGAATCCACTAGTTGAGAGAAAAACTTTTTACTTAGCCCCTTCCCTTCCATTTTCGTGACAAAGAAGACCATCCTGGCAGTTCTAGCGACTACCATGATGATCGCCGTGATATTCACTGGCTGCCTTGGCTCCAGTTCTGGAGAGGGCTGGACCCAAGACGACCTGTTGACACCGGACTTCCAGATAGAGGACAACCCATCACCCGTTCTTCCAACTCCTTTGTCCTCGATCACCTTCCCCTACTCGTACAGGCTAGTTTGGACCATAACTGAGGTCTACGAGTTATACGGTGGCATATCGAACATCTCTCTGGAGAACACTGGGACGAATACCATCTACGTCTATCGATTCGGTGTGAACTGGGTCAACAGCACGATTAATTCTACCAGAGATACAAGTGTTTTCATCCAGTCAGGAGAGACACAAGATCTTGGTATGATTTTCTTCAGATCCCCAACTGGAGACTCCGGTCTTTATGAGATCCACATCTGGCTTTGCGTCTCTAATGCAGGAGAGACTAAGTGGCATGATTATGGCAGGAAGGTTGGAACGACCCGGTCATGTGACCTCGTTCCACGTCTCACTGAGGAGAACAACTGCACCGTGGAAAAGAACCCTACGAACTACTTTGACAAGGTCAACGAGAAGGTCGTCTATGGCGCAGTGGAGGCGGTCACCTCAGAGATCCGGGCCGAATACGCTTTGAATCACAGTATCAACCAGATCGTCGGAGCCTTTGAATGGGTGAGAGATAACATCGAATACGTCGCTGACCAAGGAACTGATTACTGGCAATCCGCGGGCGAGACCCTTGATAAGGGCACGGGGGACTGCGAGGATCAGGCGATACTGATAACATCAATATTCGGCGCACTGGGATTGAACGGTAGGGTCAATATCATAGAATATCACGCATTCGCAACGGTTTTTGTTTCTGATTCTCTCTCCGGTCTCGCTGATGTGGAAGAAGTCATCAGATCCATGTACTGGACCGACCTTCCCATATGCTATCTCCACGATGATATGGGATATTGGCTTGTCACTGACACGACAGGATTCTTCTACACAGGAGGTCTGCCGGCCAAATCATGTCCAATGGAGGGATCGACCCTCGATGCCTGGACATTCGAGAATACCAGTTATCTCGTAATGGTAGACGCCACAGGCCAGACGGGGGGATTTGATATCTGGCCTTTCTGATCGGCCTTCATTGAGAGAGTATCTCTCTGATCGCTCTTCTTATAGCCTCGGAACTACCCATCGAAGGGGACCATCCAAGTGCTTCCAGCTTCTGAACAGAGAGAAGCATCACCCTGACATCACCTATCCATCCTCGCCCGCCTTGGACCCCTCCCGTCCAGCTATACTTCACATTCTGAAGTCCCATCTCATCGACAACGATATCTGCGATGTCCCTCACGAAGGTACGGTCTCGGGATCCGATATTGAATATTCCCACTCTCTCCTCCGATTTCTCCGCCGCCACCATCATGGCATCCACACAGTCGCTGATGTGTACATATGATTTGCAGGTCCCCGGTTCCGCACCAAGGATCTCCAGCTCATCGGGGTTATCCTTGAGCTTCCGGATGAAGTCATGGAGCACATTGTGCGTGCTCCTGGTTCCGACCACATTGGCGAAGCGGTAGATGACCGCCCTCATCTCAAAGGTGTTGCAGAATGCGGATATGAGGGCCTCACACGCTAGTTTCGAGGCTCCATAGAGCGATATCGGGATCATGGGGCCGAAATCCTCAGGGGTGGGTATCACCTCCGTCTCACCGTAGACCGTTGAGGTGGAAGGGAAGATGATGTCTCTGACGCCCATCTTCCTGCATGCTTCTAGGAGACGGAAGGTCACCTCGATGTTCTGGTCGAAATGGGTTCGGGTGTTCGATGCACCCACTCTGACATCGGGGTTGGCCGCGAAGTGGCAAAGGGTATTCGCCCCCTCGAGCATCGGTTCCAGCTTCATAGTGAGAAGGTCACCCTCCACTAGACGGAATCTGGGATTTCCAGCAGGCCCTTCAAGGAACTCCGTTTTCCCAGCACTGAGATCGTCGATACCCACTACCTCGTTCCCCATTGCCAGCAGCCGATCCACCAAGTGGCTACCGATGAACCCAGCGCATCCTGTCACAACGATCTTGCATCCTCTAAGTCTCATGATCTTTCCATCCTTTCCTCGAGAAGTCTGTAGAAGGATCTTATCGCCCTCCCTCTATGCGAGATCAGGTTCTTCTCGTCAAGGGGTATCTCAGCATAGGTTCTCTTGTCTTCATTAGGCTGGAATATAGGATCGAACCCAAACCCGCTATCCCCCCTTTCCCGGTGCGTGATGGTCCCATGGGCTTTGGCGCAGGTGATGATGTCTCCCAGGCCGCTTATCGAGCTGCCTATGCAGCACTCAAAGTGGGCAGATCTATCCTTCTCGCCTTCGATGAGACTCAGAATCCCCTTGCAGCCAAGGGTCTTCAGTGCATAGGCGGAGTATACTCCCGGAAAGCCTCCCAGAGAATCGATGAACAGTCCGGAATCATCAATGATGAAGTTGTCAAGACCGCGGTTCTTCAGTTCCTCCAATCCGTGCCTTACCACATTCTCAAGGCGATCGGTTTGGATCTCCTTGTATTCCACCTTCAAATGCTCCAGTTCTATGCCAAGGCCTGAGAGTTCACTTTGGAACTCCCTGAGCTTTCCCGGGTTGGATGTGATGACCTTCACTCGAATCATGTGTACCTCCCTCTGCCCTCAATCTCCTTAACCTTCCGGAATACCATGTTTGCGTCATCGAAGTGTTCCTCATAGGAGGCCAGCACCTCCTGGAAAAATTCGAAGATGTCGGAATGGGCCGATAGAAAAGCCTCTCTGAGCAGGTGGAGGTCCACTCCGATCTCCTCCAGAGTGGCCACTCTTCCACCGAGAGAGAAGTCTATCAGCCAGACCCTCTCATCCATCAGTATCATATTGGATGTGGTCAAGTCACCGTGCACCATTCCTCCACGGTGGAGCACCGCGGCTATGCGCCCGATCTCCCGGCAGATTCGCCTGGTTTCCTCATCCGTGGATTTGGCCAGAGCGTCTTTTACCCTCTCCCCACTGATCTCCTGCATGACTAGCTCCGCGTTCTGGAGATCGATGTCATATATCACTGGTGTGGGGACACCCAATCTCCTCGCTTCCTGGATGAGCCGTGCCTCGTTCCTTGTCCTAGAGGTCCTGAGCTCGGCATCGAGCTTGGCATGGCGGTATCCCTTCACCACCCTGCTCTTGATGATCACCTTCCTATCCTTCCAGGTGCCTCGCCTGATCTCGGCCTCGGCACCCCTTCTGATTATTTCCACACTCAGCTGAAGTGCTTACGTAAGAAAAAGTCTTTCGGGGAGTGAGGTTGATTGGTAGAGAATCAGTCCTCCCATTCCTCAAATACCCTGATAATGCCCTTCTTAGCCGTAGACCAGCACGGTACCCCACCGGTCAGTACCGCTACGTTGAGCGCCTCTATGATCTCCTCTTTGCTCGCCCCGAAGTTCTTTGCGACCTTTGCCTGCGGGTAGACGCAGGTCTCGCACATCCTGACCGCAACACAGGCCAAGGCTATCAGCCGTTTGGTCTTCCTGTCAAGGGCTCCATCCGTGACCATGACCCGATCCATCTCCCTGATAAGCACAGCTAATTCTGGGTGATGTTCCTTGATAGCCTTGAGCGTTCCTGGGACGAAGCCTCCCATCTCATCTCCCAACTCCTTTACCGCTTTCTCGGCCTCTTCCTTCATGAATATCATATGCACATTCCAGCCCTTGGATTATGATTCTTTCGCACCAGCATCTTCCCGAATCAGAAACGGTAAATAAGGGGCGGTTCCCATCAATGTCTGGGTAGATATTTTGAAGAAAGGATTGAAGGTTGGCGACAAGGTTCCTGAATTCACCCTTCCCTCCCATACTGGAGAGACGGTCAGCATGAATGATTTAATAGGAAAAAGAGCGTTGGTCCTGTTCTTCTACCCCAAGGATAATTCTCCTGGCTGCAAGAAAGAGGTATGTGCCTTCAGGGACGCTTACGAAGTATTCAAAGAGGAAGGCGCAGAGGTAATCGGCATAAGCTCGGACTCGCTCAGTTCACACGAGGACTTCGCTGCCAAGCACGCCCTGCAATTCAGACTGCTGAGTGACGAGGACAACGAGGTCAGGAAGATGTTCGGGGCGTATGACATGGGCGGGATACCCGGAAGGGTGACTTATGTGATTGATACCGAGGGCGTCATTCGCTATGTGTTCTCCTCTCAGCTTCACCCAACGAAACACATCGACGAGGCGCTCAGAGTGATCAAGGAGATCAGGCACAGCTGACGATATACACCAGGTTTGGGAATCAGTCTCCTCCTTGAGTCGGGAGATTAATGACTCCTTGTCCTCATCCAGAGCCATCTTGATCGCTTTCCAGGTCTCGGGACAGTTCTTGTCCTCGCTGCTCACTATCCCACGGATGGAGGCGTCGATCTCCTTCCGGTTATCCTTCGTCACCTCCACTCCCATATCATCAAGTATGCCTTTCAGATGTCTGATATAGCAGCTCATTCCATGCCCCCAAAACGATTATCATAGCGAATAGCATGATGTTTTTCGGTATTCATCGTTCTTCCTTCCATACCTTGCCATTCGGCTGTCTCTTGGGATAAAGGACTTAACCCCCGCGATGAATGACAGGTTATTAGCATGAATGATTGTCTTTCAATGCGACAGGGAAGAAGAGCCGTGTTGATCGCTCTCATGCTCTTCCTAGCCACCCTGGTGGGCTATTTGGCCAGGATGAACATCTCTGTCGCGTTACCCTTCATCGCCGAGGACTTCGGCTGGACACAGGGGCAACTGGGAGAATTAGGGGGCATACTGCTTGGCGTGTTCCTCATCGGATACGGCGTATCAAACGTATTCATATCTCCCCTTGTGGACTACTTCGGTCCAAGGAGGGGCTTGATAGTAACCATCGCCCTTTCATCGGTGTTCACATTCATGGCGGGCGCCCTTGGATTCATCTACGCCATGATCCTGATCTCAAGAATCCTCCTGGGCCTTTCCCAGGGGATACTGTTTCCAAGCGCGAGCAAGCTCGTTCAAGCTTGGTTCCCTCCCTCCTGCAGATCCAGGGTAAATGCCATTCATCTCAGCTCGGGGTTCGCATCTGCGCTCCTGGCACCGATTCTCCTTCTCCCCTTGATCATGATGACGAGCTGGGAGGTCATGTTCCTCGTCGTGGCCTTCGCAGGCTTCCTTCTACTGATTCCCCTATGGAAGCTGATCAGGGACACACCGGAGGGAGACAAGCCATTCAAGAAGAGCAGTCCAAGAAAGCTCATCAAGGACACCAGCGAACGGATCAGGGAGGCTTTCAAGATCAGGGGGATCCTGATCCTCACCATCGCGTTCATGACAGTCAACTTCGTTTGGTGGGGGCTGTCGCTTTGGCTTCCCACCTACTTGCAGGAAGCAAGGGGATTCAGCTTGGATGAGATAGTATGGGCGGCCTCCCTTCCATATATAGGCGGCCTCACCGGTATGACGCTAGGTGCCTGGTTGAGCGATCGTAGTGGAAAGAGAGCCCTGCTGACAACGATCTTTGTCATCATGTGCGCCCTGACATTGTTCCTGGTCTCAGTTACCCACGGCAAGTGGGAGGTCATCGTAGTCCTTGGAGTCCTATGGTTCTTCCTGGGAATAGCCCCTGTGAACGTATATGCCATCCTTCAATCCATGGTCCCAGGGGATCTGATGAGTTCTGCCACCGGGATCATGAACGGGTTATCCAATGGAATGGGTTTCGTGGGACCGATCATAATTGGAACGGCGGTGGCACTTACAGGTAATTACGATTATGGGTTGGTGGTGATGGCGTTCATCCTTCTACTTGGAGCGATATTCTTCCTATCGTTCAGGAGGCTCGATAATTCCTTATCCTGAGACCTGGTAAGAAAGTTTAAAGAGAACTTCAGGCTAGATAGAATCGATATTCATGAAGTACTCAATAACCGGTGACAATCTCCAGCTAGCAAATCTGGAGATCATGCCTGGTGAGACCGTATATGCTGAGGCCGGGGCAATGACCTACATGAGCGGCAATGTCTCCATGGAAGCCAAGATGAAAGGTGGCTTCATGAAAGGGATCAAGAGAAAGCTCACAGGTGAATCATTCTTCATGACCGAGTTCAATGCAATGGGTGGAACCGGTTTGGTGGGCTTCTCTGGCAACATCCCAGGAAAGATCAAGGCCA
>DATKXF010000068.1:0-11436 GCA_035529155.1 Methanomassiliicoccales archaeon
TTGAATACGAGGGAAAATTATTCGAAAATACTGAAATAAATAACATAAGAAGAGGAGAATGCTTCACGATTAACACTGAGAATGGATGCATTGAAACAGATTGGATAGTGAATGCCACAGGACCATGGACAAACTCGATTGCTGAACTATTGAATGTCAAAATTCCTTTAATCTATAGTCAAGGCACCATAATAATCCAAGAGACCCTCTCGCCAAGAAGTATTCAATATTTCCATGAGCCATCGGATGGAGATGCATACATCGTCCATGGGAATCATGCATGGTTAGGTACAACTTCAACAAAGATATCTCTCCCCGAATATGCCGAGCCTGAATCCTGGGCTGAAGAATATCTGAAAGAAAAATTTTCAAAGATAATACCTAGTGTTAAGAATGAGCCATGTTTGCAGAAATTTGCTGGAATTAGACCATTGATCGGCAAGCTGGACGCTCAAGATTCAAGGCAAATATCAAGAGATTATGAGATCATCGAACCAATTAGTGGATTCGTTTCAATAATTGGTGGAAAACTTACGACGGCTAGACTAATGGCCGAAGTACTCTCAAACTATATTTGCAATAAGCTGGGGACCAAGAAAACCTGTAGGACCGCTATAGAATCACTCGAGGTTTGAGGTAGAAATAGAACCATTTGCCAACGTGGTGTCCACTTATTGTGAACATATGTTAGAACCAATCATCTGAAACACAGAGGCAGCCTTGCGAAGGATATTGTCTCAATCATTCTTTAGTCCAACACCTAGATCAACCCGATGAAATGAAATTCGATAGCTCCGATTTCCCCATAAACATGAACCCCCACATTTTCGAATCGGGATCTTAAGAACGATCCTCAGGATTATGCAGATGACGTTCCACTTATCAATCAGAAGTCATTGTCTAACACTTACCGAGATGTATATATTTTGAAATGATCTGGAGCGGATCGATGATCCAATTTAATTTATTGGCTACGGGCACTCCCAGATTACATGCTTAAGGATTTCATCCAAAGGTGAATTTCGAGCAACAACATATAAGTACGAATTTCTCATTAAAGGAACCTGATGAACATCCCTGCATGTAAGGTTGAATCGGTTCTTGTGCTACTTAGCGTGCAGGATTTGTTGGTGTGATAGGGTCGACTCCTTCGAGTCGGCCCCCCAGAGGCGATTATGAGGAATTTGAATGAGAGGAGCTGAGATTCTTGTAGATGTTCTCCGGGATGAGGGCATTAGTGTCCTATTCGGCTACCCCGGGGGAGCCATGCTACCGCTGTACGACTATCTTTACGAGTCTGACATGCGGCATGTGCTGGTGCGACACGAGCAGTGCGCAGCACACATGGCTGATGGGTACGCACGGGTTACCAGGCGCCCTGCCGTCTGCATGGCCACATCGGGAGCAGGTGCTACCAACCTTGTCACTGGTATAGCCACAGCCTTCCTCGATTCCTCTCCAGTCATTGCCCTGACAGGCCAGGTCCCCACATCCATCATAGGGAACGACGCCTTTCAGGAAGCTGACATCTTCAGCCTTATGATGCCAATCACCAAGCACAATTTCAGGGTAATGAATCCTAAGCTCCTTGAGAGCGATCTAAGGAGTGCATTCAAGATCGCCGGCAGCGGCAGATACGGTCCTGTTCAAGTGGATCTTCCCAAGGACATACTCAATGCCGAGATAGACCCTCTCCCAGAGAAGTACCCAGTAAGGGCTAACGGGATGAAGAAGGATCTGAGCAGGCTCCCCGACGCCGTGAATCTACTGCGTAAGGCTGAACGTCCACTGATAGTTGTGGGGGGAGGCGCCATCTGGTGTGGGTGTGGTCAAGACGTCATGGAACTTGCGGAGATGACCATATCTCCAGTTGTAACTACTCTGATGGGGAAGGGCGCGGTACCCGAGAACCATCCTCTCGTTCTGGGAATGGTGGGCATGCACGGTCGAAGGGTCGCCAACTGGGCCCTCGAGGAGTGTGATGTCCTTCTCGCCATAGGCACCAGGTTCAGTGACAGGATGATCGGCGATCCATCTTCGTGTAGAACGAAGGTCATTCACCTGGACATCGACTCCGGTGAACTGGGCAAAAATGTCACGGCCACAATACCCCTGGCAGGGGACGCCCGGACCGTCATCAGGGAAATGATAATGGCCATGGCAAAGAAGACCGGATCGACGCCCTGGGCCAACAGGGTAGGTGAGTTGAAGGAGAGATGCAACTGCGACTTCAACATCATGGATAGCCCCATCAAGCCCCAGAAGGTCATTCATGAGCTCAATACTATCCTTCCAGAGGATGCCATAATAACCACTGAGGTCGGCCAATGCCAGATGTGGGCAGCCCACTTCCTACGTTGCGATGGTGACAGGCGCTTCATAACCCCCGGTGGGCTGGGGACCATGGGATTCGGACTTCCGGCGGCGATCGGGGCGAAGGTCGCGGCCCCCGACAGGGCAGTCGTTGACATTGCTGGGGACGGCAGCCTCATGATGGTATGCCAAGAGATCGCTACTGCGGTCGCAGAGGATATCCCAATATTCATATGTCTGCTCAACAACCAGAGGCTGGGAATGATCATGCAGCTTCAGAATCAATTTTACGATGGAAGGCTATTTGCCGAACAGCTAGGCGCCTTCCCTGATTTCGTCAAGCTTGCCGAGGCCTTCGGTGCGAAGGGCGTCATGGTGGATGATCCTTCTGACCTGTCCTCAGTAATCGAGGAAGGGACATCCTCCGACAAACCGTTCCTGGCCGATATCAGGATCGACACCGAGGAGCAGATACTTCCCATGACAATCAGGGGGCAAGCCGAGACCAAGATCATACAGGGCAAGTGCGCCTGGAAGGGGGTGTCCTGAATGCAGGTAATCTCGATGATCGTGAATGACGAGTTCGGGGTCATGCAGCGGGTAATGGGTGAATTCACCCGTAAGAAGATCAATGTAGAGACCATCGTTGTCGGAAAATGCGAGCTCGAAGGAAAGGCCAGGATCGTATTAACCGTCCTGGGAAGAGACAACGCAGAGCTGGCATTGGAGAGACTGGAACGCCTACACGATGTACTTGAGATCGACATCTTGAACGAGACCAGGCACGAAGCATACGCATTGGTGGCTAACGAAGAGGGCAAGGTCCGCCTTATCGGAAGCATTCAAGAAGTTACGAAGCTGATCGATTCAATGAAACCCGAAAAGTATATTCAGGCAGTCAACGCACTCTAACTATAGTATAAAAATAAGAATTCACATTAACCCATTCCAATTGGAGGACGAGCCATGGAGATTACCGAGAAGATATGGATGGACGGGGAGATAGTCGATTGGAAGGACGCTAATGTCCACATAATGACTCATGCCATCCACTATGGAGGAGGAGTATTCGAGGGGATAAGGGTCTATGACACCGAGGATGGCAGGGCCATATTCAGATTAAGAGACCACATGATTCGTTTCTTCAACTCCGCGAAAGTGATCTTCCTCGACATCCCATACACCCTGGACGAGCTTTGCGACTCGGTCCGAGAGATGGTCAGGATAAACGGCCCGAAGGCTGATTATATACGCCCCCTTGCCTACTACGGGACGGGTGTGATAGGGCTCAATCCCATCGGCTTGCCCACAAGGGTAGCGATTGCCTGTGTTCACATGGGTGCCTACCTGGGCGAGGAGCAACAGAAGCTTGGTGCGAGGATAATCACCTCGTCATGGGAGAAACCCTCCAACAGGGCTTCAGCTGTCAGCGCCAAGATATGTGGCAACTACATCAATTCCGTACTGGCGAGACTTGAGGCGGTTCACCGAGGTGCCGATGAGGCACTGATGCTCAACTCTGAGGGCAATGTCGCCGAGGGAACGGGCGAGAACATCTTCATGGTCAAGAAAGGAAAGATATTCACAACCCCACTCTCAGCTGGAATACTGGAAGGCATTACCCGAAACTCGGTGATGGACATCGCCACTGACCTGGGGTACGAGGTGGTGGAGCGGGACATTGCTCGTCCAGAGCTGTACATTGCAGACGAGGTGTTCATGACCGGAACGGCAGCCGAGGTTCTGCCAATCCGGTTGATCGATAATCAGGTCATCGGTAAGGGCATGGCTGGTCCTGTAACTTTTGAACTCCAGAGGAGTTACAGTGAGATCACCAGGGGCAAGAATCCGAAGTATTCACACTGGCTTGATATAATATAGGGATGAAGAATCCCTTCTTTTCTTACATTTATTCTCGTTTATAGTATGCAATATATATCAGCGCGGTGAATTCTCCATAGGGAGCTATTGTGGTCGATACTATCGATAACTTATGGGAGGCCTTTGCAGGGGAGTCTCAGGTAAACAGGAAGTACACCATCTTTGCCATGATCGCGGATGACGAGGGTCATCCAGGAATAGCAAAACTTTTCAGAGCGGCCGCCGAGTCCGATATGTTCACCTTATGTGTCACCTCAGAACTCTGGGCGATATAGGCAAGACTGAGGATAATCTCGAGTCGGCAATGATTGGGGAGAAGTACGAGTACACAGAGATGTATCCTGAGTTCATCAACAGGGCCAGAGAGGAGGGGATGAAAGAAGCAAGGCTCTGCTTTAATTATGCCAAGAATGTGGAGGAGAGACACGAGGGGATGTACAGAGAAGCCCTGGAAACCATCAGGTCAGGAAAGAAGCTGGAGGAAAGGGTTTACTACGTCTGTCAGGTTTGCGGTAATCTCGAGGTCGACCAGGCCCCAAAAAGCTGCCCAGTATGCGGTAACCCTCCAGAGGTCTTCAAAGCGTTGAGGTAGATCCTCTAATCATACTCACTCAGATCGTCCTCTATCTCACAAACCGGGTATGTCTCTAGGGCAGAGTCAAGGATCCGCTGGCGGTACTGACTCTTCTGAGCCTTATTGAGGCGGAAGTACTCTCCATCGACATGGAACTCGAAGTCCACGATGATTCCGCACTTCCTCGCTATCTTGTTATCCAGCCAGTTCTTGAAAGTTTCCTCCAGTGCGAAATAGGGGTCCACCCCCTCGTGCACCTCGATATAGCCATCCCAGACCTCATCTTCAGGCTTCTCGACGCGCTCCTTCCAACGTATCTCGATTCTCGGCATCGTTGGTTTATATGTACGCATCAATAATATTTCCTTTTGTAAGCTACAAAATACCTAATCTCAACGAAACAATCAATAACCGATCCATCCTTGGCAGTTTAGGAAACATGGATCAGAAGAGGTCCCTGGCTAGAACAAAGCTTTTATACAGCTAGCACTTTTGGCACCGTTGCTCTTGTGAGCCGATGAATGATGAAGATGTATAATAGCATCGGAAGGAGGTGTCAAGTTGGCAATATACGTTCGATTTGAAGTTCCCAAGGACGTTCAAGACAAGGTTTACGAGCTTGTTGAGACCGCCAGGGATACCGGAAAGGTCAAGAAAGGTACCAACGAGGTAACCAAGCTCGTGGAACGCGGTGACGCCATAATGGTCGTAATGGCCGAGGACGTCCAGCCCCCAGAGATTCTGGCTCATATGCCTCTTCTATGCGAGGAGAGGAACGTTCCCTACGCCTATGTAGCAAGCAAGGCCGAGCTAGGCAACGCCTGTGGTCTTGAGAAACCTACCGCGGCTGTGGCGATACTGGATATTGGAAAGGGTAAGTCTCTGTTCGATGGTCTTGTGGATCAGATCAGCAAGCTGAAGAAGTAGGTGTGCGGAGATGACAGACGAAGATAGCATCCCTTCAGAGGTGGTTGAGGTCATAGGTAGGACCGGCATGACAGGGGAAGCAACCCAGGTCAAGGTCCGTGTTCTCGAGGGCCGAGATAAGGGTAGGATCATTACTCGAAACATAATGGGTCCTGTCCGTATGGGCGATATCCTTATGCTCAGGGAGACTTCGAGGGAGGCGAGGAAGCTCTCCATCAGGTAGACTCTTGAGGTGTAGCCATGGTCGAGAGAAGGATCTGCTCATTCTGCGGACAGGACATTGAACCCGGCACTGGGCGCATATACGTCAAGAAGGACGGTACCGTCTACCAATTCTGCACCAGCAAGTGCTACAAGAACATGGTCCAGCTGCGAAGGGTTCCCAGACGAACGGCCTGGACCGCACAGTTCTTCAGGGAGAAGGAGGCCAAGCTCAGGTCGATAGCAGCCCATGCGTCAGAGGCCAAAGAGGATGAGGCCGAAGAGCCCGCCTCTGATGAGTGATCGGGAGGTTCTTAATGAAAGAAAGGACTTTTATCATGTTCAAACCAGATGCGGTTCAGCGAGGTCTCATGGGCACAATCATGACGCGCCTGGAGGCCAAGGGGTTCAAGCCCATAGCCATGAAGTTCATGCGCATCCCCAGGGAGCTTGCTGAGCGCCACTACGGTGAGCACAAGGGCAAGAGCTTCTTCGAGCCTCTCCTGAAGTACATAACCTCGGGACCCTCCCTGTGCATGGTCTGGGAAGGCGATAATATCATCTCTGTCATGAGAAACATGATGGGTGCCACCAATCCCCAGGACGCTGCATCGGGTACCATCAGGGGCGACTTTGGCCAGCAGACCGGTCGGAATCTGATCCATGGATCTGACTCGCCCGAGTCAGCCAAGCGCGAGATCGAGCTTTTCTTCAATGACTACGAGTTGCAGTCATTCGAGATGAGTGTCGACCCCTGGCTCTTCGAGTGAGCCACTGGCCGCGAAGAACCCGCAAGAAAATCATTTTTTTTTCATTTCTAAATTATCTTCAACACCAGACTAGGTCTTCCCGAGATCGTTTCATCGGTTCGTAAAAATTCATTCTTGACGAAACGATCATGCTGGTCATTGCCATCATAAATCGTATGATTCATCGTTCTTGGCCTGACCCCCTGGGGGCTGGAATTCTGCATGAGTATCGGAGAGGGCAGAGTACCTAGGCCTTGAAGAGACTAGGAAAGATTCTAATACGGTATCCTTTATCCGAAACCTTGATGAGCATCAGACAGCCGATCGTAAGCGTCTTGGGGCACGTCGACCATGGGAAGACCAAGCTCCTCGACTATATCAGGGGGACTACAGTGGTCCAGAAAGAGGCGGGGCTCATCACCCAGCACATCGGGGCGACTGAGGTACCCATCGACCACATCTACGATGTCTGCTCTGCTCTAATCAAGCAAAGAAATTTCACCGTCCCCGGGTTGCTATTCATAGACACGCCAGGTCACCACTCGTTCACAACCCTTAGGGCGCGAGGAGGGGCCCTCGCAGACCTGGCGATCTTGGTCATCGATGTGAACGAAGGGCTCAAACCCCAGACCATAGAGTCCATCAACATCCTGAGGCGGTTCAAGACTCCCTTCGTGATCGCGCTCAACAAGATCGACCTGATCCCTGGATGGAGGCAGCATCCTGGGAAACCCTTTTCGTTCTCGATCAAGGATCAGATGGATCAGGTCAGGACCGAGCTGGATAATAGGATTTACGACCTGATCGGCAAGTTCTACAGTGAGGGACTCTCGGTCGATAGATACGATAGGATAGAGAATTTCACAAAGAACATCGCAATGGTGCCGGTCAGCGCCAAGACCGGAGAGGGTATTCCAGAATTGCTACTGGTCCTCATCGGATTGGCGCAGCGCTTTCTGGAGGAGATGCTGGAGACTGAAGAGGGAGGACCGGCAAAGGGTACCATTCTGGAGCTCAAGGAAGAGAAGGGGCTCGGGCCGACTCTGGACGTCATAATCTACTCCGGAAAGCTAAAAAGAGGTGACCAGGTCGCGCTAGGAACTAGAGGAGAGCCATTGTTGACCAAGGTCAAGGCCATCCTCAAACCTAAGCCGCTTGATGAGATTAGAGATCCCAGGGAGAGATTCGACCAGCTGAAAGAGGTGACGGCGGCTGCGGGCATCAAGATATCTTGCCAAAACGTAGAAGGCGTGGTGGCTGGAGCCCCCCTCATGGTGATTAAGGGGAACAAGGATCGGGTGCTGAATGAGGTGATGGAGGAGACCCGGGTCCACATCGACACTCAGGACGAAGGTGTGCTGATCAAGGCTGATGCCATTGGCTCCCTGGAAGCCCTGGCATACGAGGCCAAGAATGCCGATATACCCATCAAGAAATATGAGTTGGGCGACATATCTAGAAGGGATATCGTGGAGTTCTCCTCACAGAGGGATGGACTCCACAGAACCATTCTGGGGTTCAATGTGAACGTCCTGGCCGATGCCAAAGAGGCACTGCAGGACTTCGATGTCAAGATATTCTTGAACGACGTTGTATACAGGCTCATCGAAGAATACGAGGAATGGCGGGATAAGGAAAGGAACAAGATCGAGTCGGACAAGCGCTCGCAGTTCGCTTTTCCCGGTAAGATCAAGATACTCCCCGGATGCGTTTTCAGGGCTTCGAAGCCCGCTATCGTCGGCGTTCGCGTTCTTGCCGGAAGGATAAGGCCCGGACAGACCCTGGTTAATCGGGAAGGAAAGGACATTGGGAGAATAAAGAGCCTGAGATCGGGTGAGGACCCTCTTCGAGAGGCCGTGATGGGAGAGGAAATCGCCGTGGCCATTGAGGGCGCGACTGTCGGCAGGCAGATCGACGTGGAGGATATACTCTACGTCGTTGTTCTAGAAAGCAAGGTGAGAGAGCTCCAAGCCTTCGACCTGAACGAGGATGAACGAATGATCCTTGAGGAGCTGATCGTTATCAAGCGCAAGGTCGACTCCTTCTGGGGGATGTAGTCCCAAACAGGAAGTCATTCTGAGTTATCCTTCCCCCTGCTGAACAGGTCGAGGCTGCTGATTGCAGCGATGAAGAACATTCCTGATAGACCAACACCTGTTCCAATCAGGACGGTCTGATCACCCAGCGCTTGACCTTCAAGAATTAATGCCACCCCAGCGATGATCAGCAGGAGGCCAATGCTGATGGCGATCAAATGCCTCGGCGAGAGGTATCGACCCATGATATGTGCAACTCACCACGGCATCATATAGTTGCGCACAACCGATACACGCACTCTCACCAGACTGCCGAATGGACATCGATGGAGGATGTCAGTAGACATGTTGAACGGGGACCTCCTCTGACTCTCAAGCAACTGCCGCCAACCGCCCTCTGATAGACGGTTCACAATCGCCTTGCAACAACACCCATCCAATCGCAGTTTTCGTTGAAGGATGACCCGGTCAAGTCTCCGTAGACGCTCTCCACTTCTAAATCAGCCTCATTCAGTACCTCTTGCAGTTCGAATTCCGAGTAATGCTTGTACCAGAATCTGTAAGCGGTAATCTTCCCGGTGTCCTCTATAACCACGTACTGTTCCAAGCGAACTCCCTCCTCGAGATAGTCGAAGGAATTCTCCAGTAAAAGGTAGAGGCCAGATTTCCAGAATGAATTATGCGCAGTATACCACCGATTGGCTTGCTCTAAGTGTTGCAGGCGCCTGGGGGTCACCACGTCGAAGATAAAGAAACCCTCGGGCTTCAACCAAGAATGCACCTTTTTGAGCAGAAGATCCCGATCTTCTGGTCCGAGGGCACAGATATCCCCGTATACCATGATGATTAGGTCAAAATTCTCCTCCAATTGCAGTTCGAGATAATCCCTATCCAGGTATGTTATCTCCAATCCACTGCAGTGGGCGATCTCTTCCGCATATCCTAGAGAATCGGACGAGATGTCAACCCCTGTCACCTCCATCCCCCTCTCCGCAAAATTCTGGCAATAGAACCCAGGTCCGCAGCCGAGATCTAGGATTCTCGAACCAATGTCCAGACCACACCTCGATATCATCCATTCAACCGACTCAAGGATGACCTCAGGCGGCCTTGATGCCACCCCCTGTTCCGAGTCTGAGTAGCTGTTCAGTAGCATCTTAGAGATGTGGGGATCATCCCAGAATCGAGCTCCCGGCGAGAACAGAGGTGGCGGTTCGAGCAGCGACACCAAATGTTCTATACGAATCCTGCCATCATCCATGAGTTGACCTTCCACCAAGGGCAGTTTCTTCTTCGACATCAATACGAATATCTGAAGAAGCGTTATTAAATGGACGATATTGAGGGCTCGCGATCCAAGTGATGCGCCTTTCCATGGATCACCGATGGCAATACAGTATTCAAGCCTCGACCAGTTCCCCTTCGTTGACCAAAAGCTATTTATTATGGACAGCATTAAGGCGCTATCTGCAGGTGTCTGTAAATGGTAGAATTTAAAGCTGTCATAAATGACATCACCAGCGGTAAGTCCTTCCAGGTAACGGTTGAAGGACATCACGCCAACTCACTCATCGGCAAGAAGATAGGTGAGGTGGTCGATGGTATTTTCGTGGGTCTACCTGGGTACAAGCTGATGATCACTGGGGGCAGCGACAAGGATGGGGTCCCGATGAGGAAGGACCTGCCAAGCGGGAAAAGGCGGAAGATCCTGATCGCGGGTGGCACTGGATTCCATCCAAGGGAGAACGGCCAGAGGCGGAGGAAGACAATGCGTGGAAACACCATTTCTCCTGAGACCTCCCAGCTCAACATGAAGATCACCCAGCCGGGGTCCAAGACAATCGAAGATCTGCTGAACAAAGAGGAAAGCGAATGAAGGTGCCCAAGCAGCCTGAAATCAACATCGGGATGATAGGTCATGTCGATCACGGTAAGACCACCCTGACCAAGGCGCTCAGTGGTGAGTGGACCGATAGGCATTCCGAGGAGGTCAAGCGGGGCATCTCAATCAGATTAGGGTATGCGGACGCGGCATTCTACAAGTGTTCTGGATGTCAAGCACCTCAGGCATATGGGGTTGACTCCAAGTGCAAGAAGTGCGGTGGGAAGGCCGAATTTCTGCGAGCGGCGAGCTTCGTTGATGCTCCAGGACACGAGACGCTGATGGCAACCATGCTTTCTGGAGCAGCGATGATGCAGGGAGCACTGCTCATGATCGCCGCAAACGAACCATGTCCCCAGCCCCAGACCAAAGAGCACCTTATGGCTCTTTCCATTACCGGTGTCGAGAAGATCATAGTCGTGCAGAACAAGGTCGACATAGTCACCAGGGAAGAGGCCATTGAGAACTATAACCAGATCAAAGAGTTTGTGAAGGGCACCATTGCCGAGAAGGCGCCTATCATTCCGGTGTCCGCACACCACGATGTGAACATCGACAAGCTCATCCAAACGATTGAAGAGTACATACCCACCCCTCATTTCGACGAGAAGAAACCTCTCAGGATGTATGCGGCCCGATCCTTTGATATCAACACCCCGGGGTCGGCTCCTGAAAATCTCAAAGGAGGGGTTCTTGGCGGTACCCTGACCCAGGGAAAGGTCAGCGTAGGGGATGAGATCGAGATCAAGCCTGGCAGGAAGGTGGACGTCGGCGGTAAACTCGCCTGGGAGGACATCACCACCACGGTGGAGTCGCTTCATGGAGGCGGCAAGTCCATCAAGAAAGCAACGCCGGGAGGGCTGATCGCGATAG
>DATKXF010000069.1:0-23406 GCA_035529155.1 Methanomassiliicoccales archaeon
CGATCTCCTTTGCGGCCTCAACGAATTTGTCGAGAGGGACATCCTTTCCAAGATCCTTGACCTGGAACCCATAAACCTGGAGCATTCCCACGACGAGGTTCTTTCCAATATCGTGAATGTCGTTCTTAACCACGCCCATTACAACCTTTCCGGATTCAGCCACTGTCTCCTTCACATATGGTTCGAGTATCTTCTTGAACGAATGGGTGGCCAATATCAATTGAGGAAGGGCGATTACCCTCTCCCTGTACTGCTGACCCACAAAGTTCATCGCCTCGATCAGGACCGTTCCTATTTCGGTGCTCTTCACACCGGCCTCGTGCAGATCCAATCCCAGCTGAACCGCTTCCTTGGCCTTTCCGTTGACCACTACATCATAGATGCTTTTGCTCTGCGATTCATCCATTTTGCATTACCTCCTTGAAACTTGATCATGAATTGCCCGTATGTCCCCATAGAAAAGGAAAAAATTGAGAATGGACTAAGTCCATTTCTCAGTACTTACCATACTTCTTGGCGGCTTTGAAGAACGCCTTCATGTTGTCCCATGGAGTCTTGGGCGATACCTCGCAACCAGGTGCGAGAATCAGACCGCTTCCTTCCATAGCGATCTCACATGCGTTCTTGACCTCAGCCTCAATGGCAGCTGGAGACTCGACCAGAGTATTTGTGTGATCGATACCCGCCATCAGGCAGAGGTGATCTCCCCAGCCTTCCTTGGCCTCCTTTAAGTTGGGTGTCGCTCCACGGTCCCACCATGAAATTCCCTTGACGTTGTCGTACTTCTTCGCCCACTCGCTGATGAGCGGGAACATGGGTTCGACGCCACAGATGTGTGGGAAGTGTATCGCTCCAGGAGTCTTCTTGAAGACATACTCGTCGGAAGGAGCACCGAATTCCCGGTACTGTTCCTCGGTAGTGATCTCCTTAGAAGCCCTGGTGGTCAGGTAACCAGTGTAGAAAGCACCGCTGTCTATGCAGGCGTTGATGAAGTCTGCTATCGTCTGCTCGATCGTTGCAAGACCCTTCTTGAGCGCCTCAGGTTCGGTCATCATGTGAACCAGTGTGTCCTCCATCGATGCCACGTGAGTGGTCGTGGTTATTGGACTTGGCAGTGATACACCAACTGGTACTTTGTCGCCGTACTTGTCCGTCACGATGCGACATGCGTCCAGGTAGAGATGCATCCGTCCATCCTTCTTGGGGTCAAGCACTTCGAGCTTCTCCCAATCCTCTGGTTCTTTCACTGCGAACTCTCCGAGGGCCATGTGGATGTCAGGCTCGTCGGGCATCTTCATCTTGACACCCCAGCCTTGCACAATTAGACCCATGTCTGAGAGGCAGTATATTGTATCGCCACCACACTCCTCGTAGAAGGCGATATGCGCCTTAGCCATATTCGCGCCGCTCATCCCGTAGTCCGGTACCGTCATGCCTGGAACGAAGTGGACCTCAAAAATCCCTCCGAAAAGGCTTGCAGGTACATAATCCGGTGTCTCGAGATTAGCGGCGGCTTCAAATCTTTGCATTGGAGTCATTTCTTCGGACACCAAAAAACCCCCTTGGTACGTTATACTTTGTCACTCGTTCATTCATATACTTTTTCTTCATAAATCAAGATTAATGACGGTTACAATGAAGCCAGTTTATTTTCATAAAAGTATAAAAAATGGGGAATGGGGTGTCAGCCGAGGATTATGCGCGCGTCGGCGACCCTGACCCCAGTCGAGTTACCGAAGATGGGATTGAGATCCATCTCCGCAATGTCCTGCAGGTCAGTGAGGAGGGTTGAGATGGAGATAAGGACCCGCTTCAGATCCTCGATATTGACGCCCTCCATTCCCCTGAATCCATGAATAAGCTTGTTTCCCTTAAGTTCAGACAGCATCTCGTCGACATCGATCTCCTCCAGGGGTGCGATGCGGTATGATACGTCCTTGAAGACCTCGACGAAGACGCCTCCCAAGCCGAACATCAGAAGAGGACCGAACTGAGGATCCCTAGTGGAGCCCACAATGATCTCCAGGCCTTTCAGCATCTTGGAGACGAGAATCCCAGTGACCTCGACCCCTTCGTGATCCAAGGCGCTACCCATTAGCTGAAAGTACGCTTCCTCCACCTTCTGGGGAGAGGATATATTGACCTTTACCGCCCCGAACTCCGTCTTGTGAACAATCTGCGGGGAGACCACCTTCATCACAACCGGGTAGCCGATTCTATCGGCCTCCTCAACGGCCGTTTTTGCTGAATCGCAGAGTGCCCATGGTGCCACCTTGACCCCATATTCCTCCAGGATGGCGTAGGCTTCGGGTTCGGTGACGAATGTCCGTCCCTCATTCTTTGCCTTGGTTATAATCTCCGTGGCCTTTGACATCACTCCTCACCTCCTGGTTCCACGCCTCGAGACTTCAGGAACCTGGTGTACTGAGCGATCGACCCAATGGCGCGAGCCGTCCGCTCGGGCCAATCGAAGCAAGGAATCCGCTTCTCCTGAAGAATATCCATGTTTCCAAGGGCATTCTTGGTAGCCACCCAGCAAACGTAGGTGGGCTTTTTCATGCCCTCGGACAGGCAGTCGTTCACAGTGTCCGCGACAGCCTGGCAGACTTCAGGCATTAGGGCTGCCCTCTGCAGTAGTATGGGAACAATGATGTCCACATCGTCCGATTCGTAGAGAATCCTAATGCATTTTGAATACAATTCCACGAACTTCGGCCAAACCGGGGTCATATCTATGGGATTCCTGGCACTCGCATATGGTGGAATCAGCGAGGCCACTTCGTCCCTGATCTCGGGCGACAGCTCTGGCACGATCAGACCGTTTTCCTCGCAGAGGTCGACCAACTCCACCCCGGTTCCCCCCGAATTGGTGATTATCCCAATGCGGTTGCCTCTCGGAAGCGGCTGCCAGTCCAGTCCCTTTGCGATATTGACCAAATCCATGCCATTGCGGGCGAAGATTATGCCGCTCTGCTTGAATGCGGCCTCGTAAGCGGTGAAGGAACCTGTCATAGCAGCGGTGTGGGACGCGGCCGCCCTTGCCGCTCCAGCGGTTCGACCGGTCTTGGTGGCCACGATCGGTTTTCTCAGGCTGATGGTCTTGGCCACCTCAAGGAACTCCCTTCCTTTGTCGACTGATTCGAGGAAAAGGCATATTACATTGGTCTCCTCGTCGTCGCCGAAGTAGTCCAGGACCTCGAAGTCATCTATTCCGGCCTTGTTACCGTGGGCCATGATCTTGGCGAACTTCATGTGGTGGTCCATGGCAAAGGTGAAGATTGCCATCCCATAAGCACCCGATTGTGTAAGGAAGGATATGTCACCGCCCTTGGGCGGCGTGCCGATGCCCATGGAGGCGTTCAGGCCAATATTGCAGTTGTATATACCGAAGCAGTTGGGACCTACCACCTTGATGCCCGTCTTCCGGGCGGATTCCATCATCTTGTCCTGAAGAGCCTTTCCTTCGGGTCCAGCCTCACCAAATCCTGCGGTAATCACAACGGCGGACTTCGCCCCCACCTCGGAAAGGTCCTCCATGATAGGGGGCACGGCGGGAGCGGGCACCACGATAACAGCGAGATCTATGGGGCCAGGGATGGACTTTATGTCTGGAAAGGCCTTGACGCCCTCTACCTCGTCATCCTTGGGATTGACCATGTAAATGGTGCCCTGGTAACCATCGACCAGGTTCTTGGCGAACACGTTTCCCATCTTGCCCGCCTTGCTCGAAGCCCCCACTAAAGCGACGGATTTTGGATTGAAGATGGCGTCTATCCTCTCGTGCTCCAATCCATTCACCTCTTTCATCTCAGAGCTCGAACTTGCGCTCAAGCTCCTTTTTGGGATGCTCCCTCTTCCTGACATTCAGTGGATCGATCCTTCGGATGATCTCCACTTCCTCGATGGTAGGCATGTCCATGACCCTGACATCCCTGTGGATCACTGGCTCGAACTCCGTGTTCTCTATTATGTCATCCACTGTGGTATCTGGATACAGATAGCGGAGTCTCATGATCTTTCTCTCGGGATCAAAGTCGAACACGCCCAGCTCGGTCACCACCCAATCGGGTCCGTTACCGACGAGGTCAAGCTCTTCCCTCCGGCCCTGTGGTGTCACATGCCCGACATTGGTGATGAAGTCGCATTTGTCAACGAGAGTGTAGAATACCTTTCCCTTGCGCTTCTGCACCCTGTGGCGTGTCGTCCATATGGTGTAGTTGATGCAATCCCCTGAGAGGTTGCATCCCCCTGCGCCACCTGGTAGCTTGACCTTGATGTTGTCTGGTGATCCTATAATGCTCACATTCTGATTGCCGTACTTATCGATCTGCGCTCCCGAGAAGAAAGAACGATCGAGCTCTCCCCTCTGGGCTAGATCGAACAACTTATCCACGCTGATTATCGCCGTCCTGTCCTGTATCATGGTCCAGTCGTTCGTGGTGTTGGGCATGAAAGGAGGATTCGGGTCGATGGCGCTCGATACCCCGCCGAAGTACACCATGTTCTTGGCATGCGTCAACTTCGAGAAGTACATCGCGACCATTGGTATGGGCGATGATACCCCATGGAACACCATGGTGTGGTCCTCAATTTCCTTCGCGATGTTGTACACGAAGAGCTCGTCCAACCCGGCTTCGAAAACATCACTCATAGGTAAACAACTCCATCCAACGCTCCTTGCTCTCCTTCCAGGAGGCAAGTCTGGCGAATCTCTCCTCGCCGATCAGCTTGACATACTCTTCGTGGCTCTCTACCCCGTAGACGTACTTATCCAGGTACTTCTCCTTGAACGCTTCCGGTCCTTCCCTGGACGCCTTCATGTAATTAGAAATGTACTCCCTGTCGTAGACATAGTGAGGATAGCAGCTAGTGGGATGTGCCCCGTAGGGAAGCTCGACCACTGCCGTGGTCTCGTAATACGGTATATTGGGGCCGATCTTCTTCATCTCCTCTTCCGACACGACCTCCTCGGCGGTCACGATGACCTTGTTCGCGGCACGAATGAAGAGAACATCCGCGACATAAGGAGGAAGTATCTTCAGATTTCCACGAGGGTCGGCCTTGTCGACGTGAACTATCGCTACATCAGGAGTCAGTGCCGGTGCCAGAACAATCTTCTTGCCAGTGAAAGGATCATCAATGACCTTGTACTCCGGATGCATGAAAAGCTCGTCGCTTCCCTTTATGCTTCGCAATGGAATAAAAGGTATTCCGGATGAGCCAGCTCTCAATTGATTGATCAGCGTGTTGCAGCAGCTTTCCCGAACCTTCACCTTTCCTGATTCGCAGGCTTCTCTGTAGTTAAGCGCTAGGCCGAAATCCTGCTCGAAACTCACGTGTGTCTCTTCGACGGCACCTACGATCCCTCCTCCACAACAGAGATCGACATCGAAACCGTGGGCCGTGCCCACCAGGTGAAGATCGCGCTTGCCCTGTCTGATCAACTCCATGATCAGCCCGATGGGTTCTCTGAGGCACAGGCCACCCCCAATAGCGACCATGTCCCCATCGTTCACCATCGCAGCAGCCTCCTTCAATGTGGTCAGTTTATTTGTCTGAGTGAAAACTCCCATGTATTATCAACTCCGGAGCCGCGATATCAGATTTCAAGGGAAAGGAGCCGATTAAAAAGGTTTGCTTCATGTATTACAGATGCCGGGGGTAATTCTGCAAAGGAAAACATGTCATGCGATATCTGGCATCAGACTTTCAGAGATGGCATTGAGGTCCATGCTCCCACTGATGATCCCTTTCACCACTACAGCGATCATTGGGGCGTCTTGAGTCTCAAATTTGCTTCTCCCTTCCCGAGCATTATTTCCCTTTATTTAAAGTGTATATAAAGCCTTCATCTCTGAAACCCACTTTTAATGCGAAATATGAAATTCATTTAAAAATGAATCGGTATTATTCATACTTCAAGTAATGGATATAGTCAATTCGAAAGCCTATTATATTCGGATTTCGCATGAAGGCCCAGGGGGTGGAGGCAATCCACTCTCAAGGAGTAGTGCGCTCATGACGAATGGGGAAAATAGAATCCTGATTATAGGTGGAGGTATCTCTGGCATCTCCGCCGCCTTAGACCTGGCGAATCAGGGCCACGAGGTGGTCTTGGTGGAGCGAGATCCCACAATCGGAGGACACATGGCCAGATTGGATAAAACTTTTCCAACACTGGACTGTGCGATATGCATCCTTTCTCCGAAGATGGTCGAGGTATCCAGGCACCCCAGGATCAGATTGCTCACCTGCTCGGAGGTGAGAGGAATCAAAGAAGATGATGGTTTATTCACGGTCACTGTGGAGAGAAAGCCCAGGTACGTGGATGAGACAAAGTGCACTGGATGTGGCATCTGCATGGAAGCATGCCCTTCAAAAAAGGTACCAAATGAATTCAACGAAAGGATTGACTCTCGAACAGCCATATGGATTCCGTTCCCACAGGCGGTCCCGAGAATCGCAACCATCGACCCAGAGCATTGCTTGAAGCTAAGAGAGGGCAAATGTGGAGTCTGTCAGGAGAAGTGCCCTGTTGGAGCTATTGATTATGAAATGCGAGGTATGGAAGAGGAAATTGAAGTCTCCTCTATAGTGATTGCCACGGGATTCGAACCGCTGGAACCAGTGGATCTTCAGCGTTATGGATACTGGGACAATGACAATGTTATCACCGCCATCCAGCTCGAGAGGATACTGAATGCCTCTGGGCCAACAAAGGGATATGTACTGAGGCCCTCGGATGGAACACCGCCCAAGAAGATCGCTTTCGTTCTATGTGCTGGTTCAAGGGACGTGAAGTGCAAGGAATACTGCTCCAAAATATGCTGCATGTACTCAGCAAAGGATGCGATGCTTGTTCTTGAGCATGACCCAGACTCCGAGGTCACTATTTTCTATAACGACCTAAGGGCGATAGGGAACGGGGGTGAGGAATTCCTTGAAAGAGCCGCCCACACCCCAGGAATAAGCTATATGCGAGGTCTCCCCGCACAGGTCCAAGGAGATGATTTTGGGAACCTGAGCGTGAGATATCACGACATCGAGCGGGCGAAGACCGTCGATGGGAGTTACGACATGGTGGTACTTTTCACTCCCATAATGCCAAGCAGTGGGATGACAGAGCTGGCAAAGACGCTTGATGTTGATTTGGACGAGCATGGGTTCGTCTCCACCGCTCTTGAGAGCAGTGTCCAATCATCCAGGGAAGGGATATTCGTATGCGGGTGTGCCAAGGGTCCAGAAGACATTCCCACCTCGGTAACGGAGGGAATAGCCGCAGCCGCCTTTGCCGCTGGTAGGAGCGAGGTGGAATTTGACGACGAACCGAACGAGATCGTCGAGATACCATTCTCGGTCGATGATCCTCCCAGGATCGGGGTCTACGTATGCAGCTGTGGAAGCAATATTGGAGGAATCGTCGACGTGGACGATGTGGCATCCTATGCTTCCTCTCTCGATGGCGTTGTCTATTCTGAACGCTTTATGTACACCTGCTCTGAGGATACGCAGAAGGAGATACAGAACGATATAGTAGAGAAGGGACTGAACCGCATACTGATTGCAGCATGTTCCCCCAGAAGTCATTTGAACCTTTTCAGGGAAACAGCCCACGCTGTGGGACTGAACCCAAATCTCGTGAGCCTTGTGAGCCTGAGAGAGATGGACAGCTGGGTTCACATGGGTGAGCCTGAAAAAGCCCATGAGAAGGCGAAAACCATCGTTCGAATGGGGGTGGCCAACATGCGCCATGCCAGGGCCATGATGGAGATCGAGCAGATTGTGAAGCCCGTGGCCATGGTCATAGGGGGGGGTGTGGCCGGAATGTCCAGTGCCCTTGCGATCGCCCAGTCTGGATTCCAGGTGACCATTTTGGAAAAGGACCGTGATCTGGGGGGTTCGACATCCAGAAGAGTGAACAGGGAAAATCAAGATCTTGACCCTCGGGAACTGGTCGAATCGCTGAAGGAAAAGATATCCTCTGATCAGAGAATCAAGGTCCTTACTTCTACAATTCCCGTTGGAGTGAAGGGTTCGATAGGCAACTTCGAAGTGGATCTCAAGAACACCCTGGACAAGGACACACCTAGCCTAGAAAGAAAGGTGGAGAGAGCGGGGGTCATCATCGTGGCTACTGGCGCAAAGGACCTCGAGATGAAGGGCTACTTGGATTACGGGAAGGATGAAAGGATAGTCTCACAGATTGAGTTCGAGAAATTGATATCCGAGCGAAGAACGGTATTTAAGACCGTTGTCCAGGTACTCTGTGTTGGCGCTAGAGAGAAGAATAGGGTATACTGTGCTCTCAATTGCTGCGAGATCGCTATCAGGGATCTCATAGAGCTCAAAACCGTCGATCCAGATGTGGAGGTGTACGTCCTCTACCGCGACATCCGTACATCTGGCCTGCTGGAGAAACTGTACATGCAGGCTTCTGAGGCCGGTATCAAGTTCATAAGGTACGAACCTGAGCATCCTCCTCGGGTCGAGAAAAACGATTCGCTGGAGATAATTGTCAGGGATCAGAGTCTTGACATCACACTGAGAATCGAGACCGACCTCCTTGTGCTGTCCCAACCATTGGTTCCGAATCCCGACAACAAACAGCTGTCCGAGATCATGAAGATCCCCCTGTCGCAGAACGGCTTCTTCCTCGAGGCACATCCCAAGCTGAGACCTGTTGACTCGTTCACCGACGGCATCTTCCTGGCGGGGACTGCCCAGGGGCCAAAGGGAATCAGGGATTCAATAGCCCAAGGTCTCGCCGCGGCCAGTAGAGCCCTTGTCCCTCTTTTCCAGGGTAGAGTCATACAGGAGCCAACTGTGGCCATGGTAGAATCTGACCTGTGCACTGGATGCGCGAGGTGCGTGGAGACATGTCCTTTTGGCGCCATGGGAATGAAGTTAGCCAACTACCAGGTGATAGCTGAGGTCGACAAAATGTTGTGCAAGGGATGTGGAAAGTGCGTGGTTGCCTGTCCATCCAGAGCGGTGTCCCTCTTCGGATTCACCTCCGACCAGATGCTGTCGCAGATCGACGAGGTCCTGGCCGAATGGGATGGAGATGAACCCAGGGCTGTTGCATTCCTCTGCAACTGGTGTGCCTACGCGGGTGCGGACAATGCAGGGATGAGTCGCTTCCAGTACCCCACTAATGTGTTCCCCATCCGGGTCATGTGCTCGGGAAGGGTCGATCCTCTCCACGTCCTATATGCGCTCCTGAGCGGCGCTGACGGGGTGTTCATTGGAGGATGCCATCTCGGTGACTGCCACTATGTCTCGGGAAATGAGCTGATGAAGTCCAGGATAGAACGCCTTATCTCGATGGTCGAGGACTTCGGGCTGGAGCCTGAGAGGATACGAGTGGAATGGGTGTCGGCCTCTGAAGGGAAGAAGTTCGCCGAGGTGATCTCCGATTTCGTGGAGGATCTCAAACGCATAGGTCCAACCCCTCTGCGACCCGTCGGCGATCAAGAGATCAAGGAAGAGAAGGGGGTGGTATGATATCCCAGCAACTTGAGCGTTACGTGTGGGAACTGGAGAAGTGCTCGGGATGCGGTGCCTGCGTTGCTTGCTGCTCGAAAGGAGTTCTCCAATTCCAGGAGGAGCATGAGCACCCTGTCCACAGGGAGATCAACAGAAGCTTGGGGTTGACCAACAGGAGGATAGACACCTGCTCTAGATGTGAGGCCTACTGCGAGAAGGTATGCCCAAGACTGAACAAGGTCGATGGAGGAGACATCATCTCGGTGGTATCCGCTAGGACCAGCCTTACATCAGAGAGGAGCAAGTTTGGTGACTTGCTCAGCGATGTCATAAACCAGATGCTCGTCATTGCCCTGGAGGGTGATTTCGTCGATGGGGCGATAATCCATGATGTCGATCGATGGCCGTGGGCAACCTTCTCCCGGATCGTGACCACGCCTGAAGAGATCTATGCAAGCGCTGGTCACCAACTAATATGGTCCCCAACATTGGTGAGTCTGGACAAGGCGATACATGAGCGGGGGTTGAGGCGCATAGCCGTTGTGGGCGCCCCCTGTGTGATGTCGGCGGCGAGACTCATAATGGCATCTAAGGACAGGGCTCTGAAATCCTACAAGGATTCGATCAGATTCCTCATTGGTAGATTCTGCGAGGGTATGGTCAACAGAGCGATTGTGCAGAGGATGATGGAAGGCGAGATGGGGATATCCCCTAGGAGCATGGCTCGGATGGATCGATCCAAGGACGATCGTTCCCTTACCATAACCAAGTACGATGGAAATGTCAAGGAGATATCCCTTGCCAATGTCCAGAAGTTCCTCAGAAAAGGATGTGCCCGCTGCACCGATTACCTGGCGGAGAACTCTGACATATCGATTGGCTATGCGGGATCAAGACACGGATACTGCACCATAGTCACATGGAATCAGGAGGGGGAGAGCCTTCTTCGCATGAGTGAGGTGACCGGCCATGTCGAGATCACCAGAAATGTGGATACCCCTATGATGATGGACGTCAAGCGGTCCAAGGAGAAGAGACATAGGTCACAGGAATATGATGACGTGCTTCTGGCGATGCTTCAGGCCCTCGACGATCAATCGAGCGCCAAGGACGCGATCAGACGTTACAGGAACTTAACCAAGGAGGGTTCTCAATGAACGGATCTCTGGACGCGGGGAACATGGACATGGCGACGATCAACCGGGAACTCAGAAGATTGGTTGCTGGGGAGAACGTCTCCGTTCGAAACGCCTCCCACATCAGCGGACTTGGAGCCGGCCTGCGACGGGGGAATATCCACATAGAGGGGGACGCGGGTGACTACCTTGCGATGCTCAACTCAGGGGCGGGCTTCGAGATCGAGGGAGATTGCGGGAGATTCCTAGGCGACGGAATGATCTCAGGAAGCCTGATAGTCAACGGGAATGCTGGTGAGGGGGCCGGGGAGTACTGCTATGGTGGAGACATCAGGATCATGGGGGATGCAGGGAACTTCATGGGAACCATGAACAAGGGAGCCTCGATCTTGGTAACTGGGAACGTGGGAGATGATGTTGCCACTTACATGCTCGCCGGGGAGATCATCATCCTGGGCAATGCCGGCAAGAATCTTGGAAATTTCCTGATCGGTGGGACCATTTATATCCTGGGTCAGGTCGAAAGCTTTGGCAACAACACCAGGCTGGATAAGCTCAGATCCGATGATGTTGATCGTCTGGCACGGGTCATTAAGAAAGTGGGAATGAGAGAGGCCCCCCGTCAGTTCAACAAGATCGTACCCAAATCATCTAAGCCGTTCTACAAGAAGCGAGAAGATGAGAGAGGGGTGAGATGAATGGCAAGCATTGGCAACTACTGGATTAGCATGGACAAGGATCGATGCAGGAGTTGGCAGCAACCCTGGAAATGCGGGGCATGCATCGAGAGCTGCGAGCATGGCGTCTTCCAGAGAGACGAAGAGGGAAGAGCCTACGTTGCCAACGAACTGGCCTGTGTGGGATGCCGAATATGTGCTGAGATGGCCTGCCCCAACAACTGCATATATGTCCGTCCGGCGGTACCCGAGAATCTCTCGAGGGGCATATGGACGACCGCCACAGTCGAGGAGATCCATCATAAGGCACTCACCGGTGAGTATCAGCTCAGGGGATTCGGGACGATGAGAGAGATGCCACACTTCGATGGCTTAGTGGTCATCCCCTCTCAGCTCGCATCGGAGCCCCCGCGGGACAAGTACAGAGAGAAGTTCGACATGGGTCTGATAATCGGGGAGGATACCTGTGAGAGGCCGGTGAAGCTCAGCATGCCCTTCGTGATCGCGGCAATGTCCTACGGGGCGATCTCCAAGGAGGGGAAGATGGCGTTCTCAGCCGCCGCTGCTCGACTGGGAATCATGGCCAATACGGGCGAGGGAGGAATGTTCCCAGGAGAAGTTGCCTACGCTCACGGTTTCGAAGGTGTCGCCGGTCAGAAGAAAGGAGTCAGAAGATGGAATCCAGGTGGATATCTGACTGTCCAATGGTCAACCGGTAGATGGGGAGTGTCACTCGACTACCTCTCAGAAGCAGACGCCGTCGAGATCAAGGCTGGACAGGGAGCAAAACCTGGAATGGGAGGCCACCTCCTGGGTAGCAAGGTCACGCCCGATATCGCCGCCGTAAGGGGAATACCAGTAGGGACCGATGCCCTCTCCCCCTGCAGACATTACGACATGCAACTGAAGGGAGACCTCAAGACACATGTGGAGATCCTCAGGGACGTCACGGAATATCAGAAACCCATCTTGCTTAAGCTGGGACCAAGCAGACCATACGATGATGCCCGGATCGCAGCCGAGGCTGGAGTCGATGCCATCTCGATAGACGGGATGGCAGGAGGAACTGGCGCATCTCCCGAGATCGTCACCCAACACGCTGGGATTCCAACCATAGCCTGCATAAGACAGGCAGCCAGAGCCCTTGACGAGATGGGAATGGGGGGAAAGGTCAAGCTCATAGCGATGGGTGGGATGCGCAATGGGGCGGATGCATACAAGGCAATAGCCCTGGGAGCGGACGCAGTGGGAATGGGAGCCGCGCTCGAGATAGCCATGGGGTGCAGGGGCTGCATGTCCTGTCACAGTGGGGCATGTCACTACGGAATCGCTACCCAACGAGAGGAGTTCCGAGATTGCTTGGATGTCGACGTGGCCTCAAGAAGACTGGAGAATTTCATCAGGGCGTGCGCCGAGGAACTCAAGATACTGGCGATGCTTTCCGGACACGATACTATACGGACACTATCGATCGAGGACCTGAGGGCCATAGACCTGAACACGGCGGCGATTGCAGGTGTGAAGCTGGCGGGATTGGAGGATTTCTACCCAGGTGAATGGAGAAAGTTCTCCTGATGGGGAAACGATAACGACATGAATCAGTACGGGCTGCCTTTAGCATCGGGGGCGGGAATGTCCGAGAGGTCCATATCCACCTCCATGCAGCCCAGATAATTTCCATCATCGTCTCTCAATGCGATGTACTGAGTCATGAATCTCTTCATCTTCCCATTTCTCTCGATATCCTTAACCGATCGGGTTGAATCAAGTCTCCCTTCCTTCATTTCACTGAGAAGATTCTCCAGGACACCCATGCTCCTCACGGAGTGGCAATCCCGGATGTTGGTCCCCATGACCTCGTCCTTGATCTTGAAGAGCTGTCGATCCTTGCTTGTCCATGCGATCACCTTGTCGTCCCGATCGATGACAGTGATGTCGAGGGGCAGGCTTTCTAGCAAGCAATCGATCATCGTGGGCGAGAGCGGTCTCTGATTCCTCATGTGGAATGAATTCTATCCACTGGATAAAAAAACTATGGGAGACTTGCATGCTCTGGAGTATTCCATTGATGATCTCTTGTGAGTAGGCCAACAGGTAAGGAATCGATCTGGGTCATATCTTTGGTCACATGTTATTGATGTCAACAATATCTATCTCATCGACAGGTTCGAAGCCGAATACCCGGGAGTAGAAGTACAGCTCAGCCTCAAGAGACCGGATTATGTTCTCTGCTCGTCTGAAACCGTGCTGCTCTTCCTTGAAGGGGAGGTATGCAACGGGGATTCCGTTCTTTCTTAGGGCATCTACCATCCTCTCGGCCTGGTCTGGTGGGACGACCTTGTCATCTAGACCTTGGAAGAATATTACCGGAACCTCTATGCGGTCTGCGTGGTGAAGTGGCGACCTTTTCAAGTAGAGATCCTCTCTTTCGGGGTATGGACCAATGAGCCCATCAAGATACCTGGATTCGAACTTGTGAGTTTCCTTGGCCAACAGTGAAGGGTCGCTCACACCGAAATAGGATGCTCCCGCCTTGAACTCCTTTGTGAAGGCCAGAGCTGCGAGGGTGGTGTACCCCCCAGCGCTTCCCCCCCGTATCGCCATGCGTGATCGGTCCACCCTATCCTCGTCGGACATGACTTTTGCGCCGTTGGCACAGTCCTCCACGTCCACGACACCCCAGTTTCCCCTTAGCAACTCCCTGTACTCCCTCCCGTAACCAGTGCTTCCCCCGTAGTTGACATCCAGGACAGCGAATCCCCTGCTGGTCCAATACTGTGTCCCGAGATTCAATCCTGTTCGAGCAGCCCCAGTGGGACCGCCATGACTTATCACGATCAATGGGGGGAGCTCATCGGAAGGGGCTTTGAAGTCCTGATTCAACGGAGGATAGAAAAGGGCATGGGCATTCCTGCCCTCAGACGGGTAATTGACCGATTCGGGCCTAGAGAGGTAACCCGGATCAAGGAAAAATTCGCTGGCTCGCTTCAGCACATCTATGACCCCTGTGGAAAGATCCAGACGGATTATGGAGGTTGGGACCGAGGGTGACCCCGCGATCATAACCGCTTGAGCTCCCAGCACCTTGAGAGAACGAATGTCGGTGAAGGGGAAGGTCCTTTCCTCCAGATCTCCGAACTCTGTCTCAACCTCGGCCAGCTTCCAAGTTCCGTGCTGGGTGTACGCGCACAGGATCTTCTCGTCAGAGATGAATCCATATGTGGATATTCCAAAGATCCAATGGGGAACCCCAAATTCAGCGTCAATGTCCACGACCTGTTCGTTGCCTTCCTCGCCGTGCTTCCAGATGTTCCACCAACCAGTATCATCGGAGATGAAATACAGTACTCCGCCTGGGGACCACTGGGGCATTATGGTGGATATCCCTAGACCTCCTGCGACCTTATGGGCCCCTTCTAGGCGGCCATCGGGAAGGAGATCTGCCATCCACAGTTCGGTAGAATCCCAGGGCATATTGGGGTGATCCCAGGTGATCCAGGCTAGCTTATCTCCCGAAGGATTGATCCTTGGAGAGGAGTAGAAATCATGACCTGATGAGAGGCAATGGACCTCTCCGGCCCTCACATCGATGGATCCAAGATGGTTCACGGCCTCTCTATCGCCTTGCTCATGATCCTCCATCGCGCAAAACAACCGATCCCGCCTTTCATCGTATACGAAATCAGCGAATCGGAGAGGAACCTGAGGAGTCAGCGGTTCTGGATCTTTTCCCTTCTCAATCCTGTAGACCCTCTGGTCCGAGAAGTTGGTGAAGTATATGGTGCCCGCCACCGAGATGAAAGACCCGCCTCCGTACTCGTGGACCCGACTTCTGGAGTTGAATGGCGGGGGAAGAATATCCACAGTTGAGCCATCGACAGCCTTCACGATGACATTTCGGCCGCCTTCCCGGGGCCTTCCCTCAGTCCAGAAAATATCTCGGCTGTCGATGCATGTCTCCTCTAATCTAACGGTCCCCATCGCAATCTGTTGAGGCGTGATCGGGGATTTCCAAGAACCATAAGGTGCTGTCTCCACCATGCTATCCATCCCATAATGCACTTCATGACTGTATTCGTTTTCGTGAAGGTCTACACCGACAGGAGATCTATCGAGTCTTTAAGATGCTCCACCCCAGGGTGACATAATCTATTCCTTCGAATGCTTTGCCTTTATCGAGATGATCGACGCCCTCCTGGACCAGCTGGCAGCCGGTAATCAGATCCTCCATGGCCAGCCTATATTCATCAATGGCGGGTTCAATATCGGGGGTTAGCTCAAAGACATATGATTCTTGCAGGAAATCGTTGCACAGTCCCTCCAGTTTCTGGCTGAGGGATTTTATCCTTTCCAGATCCATCGTTTTCCCGGTTTCCTCGAAATCATAACCCATACCCATGATCAGATCATAGGTATCCATGGCAAACGCTCTGAACCCTGGATCATCATGAATTATCGTAGTTAGGTTTTCCCAAGCGTCTTCCGATGATTCACCATATAGAGTGGACAGGAACACGCGTTTGGCTGCACAGACCCGATAGCAATTAGATTCCCCCACTTGGACATCTGAGTCGTCGTAGTAGAGCCTCCCAGTTTCGGCGATTAGGCCGCCATCACGATAAACATGATAGAACCCAGCCCCTTCAACAGGTTCCCATGATAGACCCAGATATACCGTTGTTTCTTTGAGCTTGAGCCCCGGCACCTTGTCCAATTCCCCACCTCCACTTCCAAGGCTGAGATATATGCCAAACCCGACGACCAGGGCGATGAAAAGGATCAAGAATATCAGAGCTAGACGTCTCATTTGGACCACCTATGAAGTCAAGGCATTCGGTTCATATCCCTCAAGAACCGATTAGTCAGAAAATACTCTGGCGACATTGACTGTTCACACTAATTCTTTATTATATTAGTTCATCACATATTTGCTTTCGTTGCGCTCGGAGTGAGTCTGTTGAGGGAGGATTGTTTGGATCTGGAATGCTCCATGAAGGAGCTGAAAGGACTGGTAGAGAAGGAGATCGGCAAGACCAAAGGGAACCTTGAGGAGTTCAAATCCCAGAGGAAACCGGGATGGATGGTCGTCGCGGTGATCATGGCCTTGTTCTTCATCAACCTGCCCCTGTTCATTTATGTCGATAAATATCCAGCCGTATGGATCATATCCAGCTTCGCCTTCTACATGATCGCCTGGTTTCTGGTGATGTTACCCACGACGGCCAAGGAGCCTGGAGCTGAGAAAAAGAAGAAGGAGAAGAAAAAGAAGGATGAAAAGAAGGGGTCTTTGAAAGAGAACAAGAAGACCCTCTTCAATGTGCTGTGGAACATCTTCTTCACGAACTGTCAGCCCCTGGCTCCAGGATTCTTCATTGTCCAGATCGTCAACATAATGCTGATCATATACGGACAGTACTTCACTGATCTCTTCGACCAGCAAGTGGCAGGATTGGTCATTTTCCAGGCTTTGATGATAATGGCATTCTACGGCGGTGTCCTATTCTTCAAGCCTTGGACAACAGGGTTCCTGAAACGCATGATCGTGCTCTCAAAGGACTCAAAGGTAACTTGGCGAGGAGGGAGGCTAGGTGCGATGAGGGTTGTCCTCTTTTTCGCCGCCATAGCGGTAGGAGTGGCATTCGTCATGATTGTGGCCATACTGATCCCCGGGCTCACATTGGACAACGTCAAAGAAGCCCTGGGAAGGGATTGGCAGATGAATTTTCTGCTCTTCGCGGTCATTTTGGGAACGCAGTTCGCAATCATACGGTTCCTGCAAGGAATATCGAGCGTCGAGCTAGTCATTGGTGTAGTGGACCACAAGATTGACGTGTTGGAGAATCAGGTCCTTCCCAACATCGAGTGGATGATGGACGGTGCAAACCCCGAGACCCTTGAGCAACTGGGAGAAGATGCTACAGATGACCCTGATCGGTTGAAGCAGAATTACCTCATCACCAAGGTCTGGATATACGGAAAGCACGACTTCTTCGGAGCATTGCCGGTATACTTAGTGGTCCCCAATACGAAGTTGATCATGGACAAAGATTTCATGGTGGCGGTCAAAGGGAGGGCGGTCCCGATCGCCTGATCTGGCGAAACGACTTGCAATCCGAGATATCTTATGAAGAACTGAACATGGACAAGGGAAGCGATGTCTCGAAAGATAGCGTTGTTCGCATTCAACGGAGAGCCCATGTGCTTTGGTCATGCACTCCTGAACCTCATGGACATGAGGGGATGAAACTGGGATGCAAGACTTGTGATCGAGGGAACGGCGACGAAGCAGATAGTTGAGCTTGAGAATTTAGGGAAACCTTTCGCCGACCTATATGCTTGGGCAAGAAAAGAAGGGGCCATAGATTGTGTATATCAGGCCTGTTCATCCAAGACCGGAGCGCTGGACAAGGCAAAAGAACAAGGGCTTACCCTTGTGCAAAGAACTCGAGGGACACCCTAGCATGGCCCGTCACATCGACGAGGGTTTCGAGATAATCGTTTTGTAAAATGATTTATGGGGGGATCATTCCCCCTGTTTGATTTTCTTGATCCTGGACGAGCCGGGAATATTCCCGATATCAACGATGTGCTCGCTCTCGATCATCTCCTTCTTGAGCAGCTCCTCCAGGCTCGCGAACTCCTTCTTGAGTTCCTCGGGTGAGGGGATAGGGCCCAAGATATCCTCAGCCTTACCGACGACCCTCTCTATCTCTTCGATATCGGCAATTTCCCGGGCTGGGGTCTCCCTTGAGACTCCAAGGTATTCGGAGATTCCCTCCACCATCTTTGTCAGTTCGAAGGGCAGGAAGAACTTGGTCGACTGCCCATCTCCAAGCGATTTTACGGTGTCCAGGGAAAGGACTGTAAGGGCTTTCGAGTCCAACGTGGCCGCTCCTACCGCGAGTACCCTGAGCTTCTGAGCCTCACCCTGAGCCTGCAGGATGATCGAAAGACGCTCACCCTCGGCTTCGAGTATCTTGGCCTGTCTCAAACCCTCCGCCTCGAGGATACGGGACCGCTTTTCACCTTCAGCGTTCAGAATGGCAGCTCTCTTCTTACCATCTGCCTCCAGAATGGCAGCCCTCCTGAGCCTCTCGGCAGAGGTCTGAGATTCCATGGCGGCTTTCACCTTCGGAGCGGGATCCACTTCCCTGATCTCCACTGCCTCTACCTTGACCCCCCACTTGTCAGTGGCTTCGTCCAGTATGTCTCTGAGTCTGAGATTGATCTTCTCCCTGTTGGACAGAATCTCATCAAGCTCCATGTCACCGATCAGGGACCTCAGTGTCGTCTGGGCCAGGTAGATCGTTGCGGTGCGGTAGTTGGTTACCTGGAAGAATGCCTTGTTGGGATCTATGACCTTTATATAGATGATAGCATCAACATAAACAGGTGAGTTGTCCTTGGTAATCACTTCCTGTCTGGGCACGTCAAGAACCTGGGTCCTGAGATCCATCTTCACCACTTCGTTTACTAGAGGTGTGACATAGTTGAAACCCTGATTCAGTATCTTGATGTACCGCCCCAGCCTCATATATATGCCCTGCTGGTAAGGCCTTATGATCTTGACACCGTTGACCACTATGACCAGAACTGCCGCGATCGCAAACAATAGTAGGGCGATTATCTCATATCCTTCCATTCATTTCCCTCCTTATCGGGGAGGATCACACGATGGGGTTCAATCCCCCAACTCTTCGACCTTGACATGAACGCCCTCGCTGCTCTTGACCACCACCTTCGTCCCTACCGGGATGAAGGTCTCCGCAGTGGCGCTCCATGTATCATTCTCTATCATCACCTTTCCCTTCAGGCTACTCGGCTCAATCTCCCTTGTGACCAAACCCTGCTTCCCCACCAAGGAGGAGGCGACGGTTGTTTCGGGAGGAGCCGGTGGCGCCAACCTCTGGTATCCCTTGATGGTTAGATATGTGAGTGGGATCAGTATTATCGCCACTACTACTGGGGCCCACCAACTTGTGAGGAGGTCGGGCTCGATCAGCCCTATGGCTCCGAGTATCAGAAGTACTGTTCCTGGGACGATAAGGAATGTTCCTGGAGAAGCGGCTTCCGCCAACAAGAGAATGACACCTACGATTATGAATGCCAAGGCCAATGTCTGAGTGAGATCCATTGCAATTACTCACATGTACCTTTGTCTATTTGGAATTATTTGAGGCTAGCAATAATTCGTGAATAGAGTTATTAATATAATTTATTAAAAGTACAATCAGGAAAACAATAGCATAGAAAGGAACATTACTTGGGCAATGGCCCTACCGAGCTCATGTATAGCACGCTTTCCTCCACTCCATCGACACCAATTATTGAGTTCACCTCATCGTCGTAGAGTGCTCCGATCTGGCAGCTACCCATGCCCAGACCTGTACATGATAGCGCAAGGTTTTCAGCGATATGACCACTGTCCAGATACATGTACCTGTACCCTCTCTGCTTGTACTTCCACTTTGACCTCTCAAAGAACGCTGTCCATATGAAGACCACTGCGGCATCCAAGCACATCCTCTGATCAAGTGCGGCCAACGCAATATCCTTGCCAAAGTTGCCCAGCTGCAGCACCTCCAGTGCGTGACGCCTTACATTATAGTGGTATACACCCTGCTCCAATCCATCCACGCGATTCACTATAACGTAGGTTTCTATAGGGTACAATGCACCAGCAGAGGGAGCCGTCCTAAACTCGATTCCCTCCTCGGTTCTCTCCAACCCATTGGATGCCCACAGCAGAAAGGAGAGTTCCTCCCTCGAGATGGGACGTCTTGCGTAGTTCCTCACGCTTCTCCTACTCTTTATAGCGTCCCTGAGGGAGATGGTACATATGTCATCGGGATGATACAGCTCGATCTTATGGGCATTGGAGTATTCCTTATATGGGCTGGGTTGTGTGCTCCAATCCAGGTATCCACCAGGGAGACTGTCCCTGAAATACTTCGTGACCTGCTGAAACTGATCACCTTGATCATCGGGCATAGTGCTATACCTCGGGGTTGTATCGCTTCCAACCTTCTGAATGTTTCCCCTTTACCCTTGAGTTTGAAGGCGAATGGATTATAATAAATAAAAATTTATTAAGTGTTTCTTCTGAAAACACCCGAAGATCACTCCTTCTTGGCCAGAACGATCTTTTGGGGCCTACTGGCCAAGTCCCTGTCCAGTATAAAGAGTCCCGGACCATCATCACAGACCATGGTTGCCTTGGCCACCAGGTCCCTGGCATTGGCCTCCTCCTCCACTTGCTCCTTCACGAACCACTGGAGGAACTCGTGGGCTGCATGGTCATTGACCTTGATTGCTAAGTCGACCAACTTATTGATTAGTCCGGTGACCTTCTTCTCGTGAGCCTGCTGGTGCTCGAAAGCAGCAAGTGGGGAGTCCCACTTAAGCTGCGGACCCTCGATGGTCGTAAGTATAACCCTCCCTCCCTGATCCACAATGAAGTCATAGAACTTCATTCCATGCTGAAGCTCCTCCTGCGCCTGGACCAGCATCCAATTTGCAAATCCAGGCAGGTTGATCGAATGGAAGTAGGCATTCATTGACAGGTACAAGTATGACGAGTACACCTCAGCGTTGAGCTGTTCGTTGAAAGCCTTCTCTATCCTATCATTCATATCTGTTCATCCTCCCATTTTGATGGTCAGACCTCCGGCCACTCCAGGATCTGATCACAATCCATTAATTTCAATTGAAACTCTTGATATTTATACATCAGTAAGAGACAGGGTCATTGTCACCCTCCCAAATCTTGGCTTCTTGAAGCTATCTGCCACAAGAAGCTCTGAAACCATGAAACTCGAGTGGGGGCCTTCCCCCTTTTTTTCATATATCGAATTGACCGATCATTCAATTAGAGAGTGACCACTTGGCGATCACCTTCTACCCATGCAACTTCTTGCCTTCTCCAGGGTGGATTTGATGAACCCGTCCTTTCCGGCCCAATATCCCTCCCTGTCCTCCCTATACTGCTTGGCGAGGCTTCTTTTCAGGTCCGCATACTCCTCAAAGGCATCCTTGTTTGCGATGAGATATTCCCTGAACAGGATATGCTCCCAGTACTGCTTGCTATCATGTGCAATGAAATGGAGATGATAGGTCCTTGGCATCCCCTTCATGAAATAGATCCGTTCGGGTTCATCTTCCTGCTGCTGATAGATATATCCCAATGGTCCGACCCTCTCTATGTAGACATCAGGACTACTCTGCTTCTTAACACAGACCATTATGTCGATCACTGGCTTCGATGCCATTCCGGGGATTGATGTGCTTCCCACATGCTCGATCGATGTCATTAGTCCACTCAAAGCATCCTCTAGCAACTCCCTCTCTTCGTTGAAGAGGTCTTTCCATCGGGGGTCGTAATCAACGATCTCGACCACATCCCTTGGATCACCTAGACTCATAGGACCAGGTGACCATATGACTTGTCGATTGAAAATGATTGGCCGCTACCCACGACCTTGGATCATAGAATAATCCAGAACATACTTGGGTTCCATTTAAATATGGAATTGCGGTTGAGAATGACATGGCCCTTTTCACCCTGGGTCAGATGGCCTATTACGCAGGATGGTTCCTGAAGAGCAAAGTGGGAGTGAAAAGACCACTAGTTCTCACGATGGTGGTCACATACCACTGCAACCTTGACTGCGAACATTGTCTTATCCATGACAACCTGGAAAACATCCCGAAACCGCATTCCATATCCTATGAGGACGCGGTGGAAGAGATGCGTTCATTCTACGAGCAGGGAGCTCGCATTCTATTCTTCGAGGGAGGGGAACCCACCATCTGGAGAGATGGTGATAAGAATCTTTCAGACCTAATCAGGGCGGGAAAGCAGATAGGATATTATGTGACTGGGTACACGACGAACGGAACTAACGTGATGTATGATGACAGTGACGTGATTTCGGTCAGCCTTGATGGACCCAGGGAGATACACGACAAGATCAGATCGCCCGGGGTCTTCGATGAGCTCATGAAGAACCTGGAAAGCATTGAGCATCCTAACATCTTTGCCAATATGGTGGTGAACAGGACCAATATTGAGTATGTGGAGGAGACTGTCAGGTTGGTTGCTGATGGTGGAAAGATCCAGGGCATAATGCTGAACTTCCTCACACCCCCTCCAAGCGAGATCACCCTCTCGCTTGAAGAGAAGAAGAAGGTGATCGAGCTTGCTCTTGATCTGAAGAATAAAGGGCTGCCAATACTCAACACCACCAAGGCGTTGGAGGAAATGCTCATAGAGGACTATGAGTCGCTTTGTCCCCACTGGATGTCGGCATTCGTGATGCCAAATGGCACCAAGTTCTACGGCTGCCCTTTCGTTGGAACCGAGTCCTGCAAGGAATGCGGCTTCGATGCTGTCAGGGAATACAGGCTCATAACGAAGGGGAGCTATTCAGCCATCACGCAAATGTCAAAACGGTTCGCGCTATCAAAGCAATGACCACGAGGATCTCCGTGCCCACCGCGACCTTCAATATCTCCGGTACTGGCCTGACGAGTCTCAGCTCGTCATTCCTGTCCCTTAGATATCTGACCGTTCTTACCGCTGCGGGTAATGTCAGGAAGACCACGATATAGGTAAGGTCGAAGACCAGCAGCAAACCTATTAGCACGTAGAGGAGGACCAGAAGTACCTCGACCATTCTCGTGACCTTCTCCAGGCCGTATATCACGCATAGATTCCGCTCACCAGCCTTCTTATGCGCGTCAAGGCCAGTCATCTCATCCACAATGCGGACCAGACCCACCGCAAGGCCCACGCAGATCGAGACTAGAACGGTCTCCCAGCTAAAATCCTGGACGATAACGAAGTAGGAGAAGAAGGACATGAAGGCGAACGAGACCGCAACATCTACCTCCCCCAGCCCTCTTGCCCCGAGGTTGATGGGGGGTGCGGTGTAGAAGTAGCTGAGCAAGAACCCAATGGCTCCCAGAACGATGACCATCCACCCACCGTACATGACTATGGGAATGGCAAAGAGAACTGCAAGGGTGGCTATCACCGCCATCACGACCTTGCCCTGCCTCTTCGTGATGAGACCATTGTCGAAGGCATTGCCGCTCCAGTAGAATTT
>DATKXF010000070.1:0-17791 GCA_035529155.1 Methanomassiliicoccales archaeon
GCCCAGGCTTTATACTCATATGTTAGAGGCCTCACCCAGAACCAGGCATATAGGATGAAGGGAATCATTAGGATGGATGCGAGTAGCAAGGAGCCCATAATAACGACGGAGGGAAATGAACTGTCGGCCGCGAGGACCATGAGAGATGATCCGCAAATCAACCAGAATATGACCGCTATGAGGAGAACATCCTGATAATAGGATCTCTGCGCCTCAAACGCCTCAGCAGCAATTCTATGACCCTCCGCCAGAGACTGCAATAAGATGAGATTGACATCCTCCTCAACATGGATCTCAACATCCGATGGGGGGAAAGATAGAATCGGTTCAATGACCTCCCTTGTGAACTTATTGGCCTTAAGATACAGCTGGATGGCCAGCGGAAATATCAGGATGGACGTCATGTGGAAGATAACGAACACGATGATCAAGATCCAGCCATCCGTTGTGGGTTCAGCCTTAATGACGACCTTAGTCCCACCATTCACCGGGCGTATCTTTATTTTCAGCCCACTAATAGTGGTCAGATTCAGCTTGAAGCCCTCGGGGCTGGAAACGACCCTGAGGTAGCGTCTATTGAGCTCCATCATCAGGTAATTTGTCGTAGTTGCCGAATCCAACGGAATCCAATATGAGCCAACACTCTTCACTAGGATGTAGATTTGAAAAGTGGCGGCCGCGATAATCGCGGCCAAGAACAGAAGACCTAAAGGCAATAGCCATCCAAGAATCACCGCAAGCGACAGACAGAGTAATAGGGGTACGACTATTCCTCTAATGGCCTCCAATGCCCTCATCGGACCTCCCCACATGGAATATGAACTTGGACAACAATATCATTTTCTATTGCGTGTACGAAACCCTAGGGTACAATCGCGTCAGTATTCTTCTTCAATTTCTCCAAGAATCGCGAGACGTTTCTGAGGCTCAATATATATGATGAGGGCGTATCCGGGCTGAGGTGTCTAATTGAGAAGCGATATTGTGGACAAGGTGATGACCATTGAGGAGGCGGTCTCGATGGTCCCTGACGATTCCCACATATCCTTAGGTGGATTCACCACTCAACGGCACCCAATGGCGTTTATACACGAGATGATCCGTCAAGGCAAGAGTGATCTTCATCTCTACGGCACCTCTCCTGGCGGTGACTGGGATATTCTCATAGGCGCGGGTTGCGTTAGAAGAGTAGAGATGGCCTATGAGGCTGATGAGGCTTTTGCCACCATTGGCCCCCGTTTCAGGAATGCGATCGAGCGGGGATTGGTGGAATGGGAGGATTATACCAACTTCGCCATGATCCAGCGGTTCGCTGCGGGTGCCATGGGTGTGCCATTCATGCCCACCAGGACGATGCTGGGATCGGACCTTCTGAAGAAAGAGGGTTTCGATCCTGGGGTAAGAAAAGAAGATTCCAGAATAGCTCGCAGTAAGTACGCGGTCATGGACTGCCCGTTCACCGACGATAGGGTGGTTCTGCTGCCCGCAATTCAAACTGACTTCACTATCATCCACGCACAGGTTGTGGATCGCGAAGGAACGGTCCGAATCTATGGGCAGAACTACGGCGACAGGGAGCAGGCCAAATGCGCCAAGAAACTCATAGTCACCTGCGAACGAGTGTATGAACACGGAGCCCTCAGGGAATTTCCAGAGCACAACAGCATACCGCACTTCTGCGTGGACGCGATAGTCGAGGTACCTTATGGCTCACATCCGTACGCATGCCACCGATGTTATGATTATGATCCCGAGTTCCTGCGTATGTACCATTCCATGGCAAGGACAGATGATGGATTCAAGGAATTCCTGGATGAGTATATTCTTGGGGTAGGATCGTGGGACGAATACCTGGAGAAGATTGGCAAAGAACGTTTAGAGCGGCTCAGGGCAGACAGTCGTCTGGGGTACTCGCCGGATCTCAAGAGGTGCTAACTTGGAAGAGAAATACTCACTGATGGAGCTCATGACGGTGATCGCCGCAAGGGAGATTCACGACAAGGAAATTGCATTCGTGGGAACCGGACTTCCGATGCTGGCAGCAATGCTGGCACAACTTACCCACGCCCCAGATTGCGTGATAGTCTTCGAGGCGGGGGCAATAGACTGCAGGTTATCACAACTCCCCATGTCCGTTGGAGACTCCCGAGCTGCTAGGAAGGCGTCGACCCTTACAGGACTCTTCGACGTATTCTCCACCGTGCTGCAGAGGGGTTACATCGATGTAGGTTTCCTTTCAGGAGCACAGGTGGATGCCTACGGCAACATCAACTCAACATGCTTAGGCGATTACCAGAAGCCCAAGGTGAGACTCCCAGGAAGTGGCGGGGCCTGTGATATAGCTTGTCTTTCAAAGAGGACCATAGTCATCGCGAGGCACGAGAGGAGACGTTTTCCTGAGCGTTGCGACTACCTTACCAGTCCAGGGTGGATAGATGGACCGGGCGGTCGGGAATCTGCCGGAATTCAGGGTGGGGGTCCAGAGGTCGTGATCACGGATCTTGGAGTCATGAGATTCGATGATCAAAGCAAGAGGATGTATCTTTCAGCCTGCCATCCGGGTGTGACGCGGGAGATAGTGAAGGAAAATACAGGGTTTGACATCGACGTCTCCCGGGCAGGAGAGACCCTCCCACCCACAAGCGAGGAGCTCCTCATTCTGAGGGAGAGAGTTGACCCTGAGGGCATCTTTCTCAAGAAAGAGTAATCACTTCAATTTCTTTGAATTCCACCCGCCACGTATAACTACGTTACATTCTGATTTCATACTTGAAGGGGGAGCATAGATTTGGAGTCAGATTCCAACACAAGAAGGCTTGGTTCATCAAATACGTTGATCAGCCCGCTGGGACTGGGAGTATGGCAATTCGCCAACAAGGGAGGAGGTCTCGCCGGAGGATACTGGCCAGAAATCCCTTTCGAGAGCATGGTCCGAATTGTAAACATCAGCCTGGAGGGCGGTACCAACTGGTTCGATACCGCCCAGGTCTATGGCAACGGGAACTCGGAAAGGAACCTGGTGAGGTCCCTTAGAGAAAACGGAAGGGAGCCTGGTGATGTGGTCATCGCCACGAAATGGTGGCCATTGCTCAAGACAGCTGCCAACATTAGAAAGACCATCGGGGATCGAATACGCTTCTTAGAGGGATTTCCCATCGACCTTTATCAAGTGCATCAGCCCTATTCCATTTCGAGCATCAAGGCCCAGATGGATGCGATGACGGATCTTGTGGACAAGGGCAAGATAAAGGGGGTAGGCGTCAGCAATTTCTCCAACAGTCAGATGATAAGAGCCCATGAAGCCCTGGAATCCAGGGGTCTGAAGCTGCTCTCGAATCAGGTGCACTACAACCTCATCCGGCGGAAAATTGAGAACAATGGGGTTATGGAGTCGGCTAAGGAGCTGGGCATCACGATAATAGCGTACTCTCCTCTTGAGCAAGGCATTCTTACGGGTAAGTTCCACCGGAACCCAGCTCTTCTCAACAGAGTGGGCTTCATCCGCAAGAGGATGTTCTCATTCGGCAAGGGTAAGATGGAAAAGAGTCGACCCATCATCGACGCTATACAGGAAATTGCGGAAGTGCACGAGGCCACCAGCTCGCAGGTCGCACTGAGCTGGTTGATCAACTACCATGGAGATACTGTGGTCGCGATTCCCGGGGCATCGAAGCCCACGCATGCCCATGAGAACGTGGGGACATTGAAACTCGCACTATCCAGAAACGAAATGGATCAACTGGAGGAGATGACCAGGGACTACCTATGATTCAGGGCTCTCCCCTGACAAGAAACCCTTGGCCTTGGCGTATGATTCCTTTGTGACATCCAGAGAGCACCAACCATCCTCCAGGATGTGCTCCTCGAAGTTGAATATCTCAGCGAACTCCTTGGTCTTCTCATCTTGCATCTGATTATCCCCTAAGCCAGTACGGATCTTGAGCACCTTGGTGTAGTTGGCCATCTCGAAAATGAACTTGAGATCGTCCCAACTTGCCTCGCCCATCCCGCGGAACATCTCCGCCTTCCTGATTAGATCCTTCCAATTCTCAGCCCAAGCCGGGGTCATGTAGAATACCCCTGGGTACTTCTTGAGCAGCGATAGGTACCCCTCTGTCCCTCCCAGGGGAACGGCTATGCAGTCGTCAACAATCTGCCCTTTCAGATCCTTCATTATCGTAACCGGGCTCGTGAATCTATCGGAGATCTTATCGATATTCTTGAAGGCGTTGCCACAAAGACCATAGAACAGGAGTATGGAATCACATTTCTCGTCGATCTTGGTCATCGTATCGACGATCTTATCCCTCAGGTTATCAGGGTCCTCATGAAGTGCTGATGGTTTGATCCATACAAGAACTGAAAATCCCCCATTTTCAGGAGTGTATGAATCTATATCTCCCTCTTCCAAAAAGAACAAGTTCTTTTTCGGATCCAGCCTCTTCACCTTCTTCACAAGGTTCTTGCAGTCCTCGGTATCGACGAAACAGATGCTGGAAATATCATTGTCCTTGGTGAGGACATACGCTATCTCGTCCTCTAGAATCGGGCATCCAATCAAGCCCAAAGTTCCCTTGTAGGCCATAATCCTCAATCTCCTAGGGAATCTCACATCATGGTGAGGCTCTGATTAGAACATGTACAGCATGATCTAGTGAAAAACTTTGCTTCGCAACTTGAACAAGTGGTTGGAGATCCAATGACCGAGAGGCGTTTTCATCGACATCGAGTGGAAGTACAAAGTCAAAGCTTTTATACGAAAGTCAAGGTGGAAGGGGGCATCCGATGTACGAGGACCACTACACCTACAACCCCGTCCCGCAAGGGAAGATACGGTTCGGAAAGACGGAGATACGACATATACTCATAGCAGTGGCCGTACTTACCTTCGCATTCGCCAACGTACTCACGCCCGTTATCGGATCACAGATTGAAGGCGATCTGCTCATCGATTTCCTATATGCCCTGGTCTTATCCTTTGTGGTCATTACCGCAGCCTTCTTCACCCATGAGATGGCCCATAAGTTCGTGGCTCAAAAGTATGGAGCCTGGGCAGAGTTCAGAATCTTCCCGTTCGGGCTTCTGATGGCACTGATAGTCTCCTTCGTGGGCTTCATATTCGCCGCACCTGGAGCCGTTTATATTCAAGGAGTGGGCACAAAGAAACAGAATGGATTGATTAGCATCGCGGGACCGGCTGTCAACCTGATTCTTGGAATACCTTTCATGATAGCAGCACTGCTACTTCCAATATCAGGGCTCCTTTGGTACTTCCTCTGGTTGATGGGCTATATCAACATCTTCCTAGCATTCTTCAATCTGCTACCCATCCCACCTCTTGACGGGTCGAAGATCTACAGGTGGAACCCAATTGTATATGTGTCCACCTTAGCCACTTCAATAACCTTTCTGGCCCTGGTCTATTTATTATGAGGCTCAATCCTCATAGGCTGGGCAGGGGTACCTGAGCTTGGTGATTATGCTACCTTCCCACTGCTGGAGCTTGCCGGGGTTGAGTATGTTCTTGGGATCTAAAGCCTGCTTGATGGCCTGCATGGCGTCCAGAGCACTAGCGCGCTCTTTCTGCATCCAAGGGGCTTTGGAGATGCCTACCCCATGCTCTCCCGTGACCGTTCCACCGAGCTCGATGCACTTGTCGAAGATCTCCCCCACGGCCTTTTCACCGTTCTTCCAGGCCTCAGGATCCTCAGCGTCAAGAAGCATCTTGGTGTGAAGGTTCCCATCGGCCGCGTGACCGTAAGTTCCAATGAGGACACCGTTGCGCTTTGCGATCTCTTGGAAGGCAACCACCGCATCCGGTATCTTGGAAATGGGCACACCCATATCGTCAGCCAGCGACACCGAGACCGATCCCTCACCCAACCTGCTCAACGCAGGGAGCACTGCTTTCCTACCGGCAGTCCATGACGCCATCTGCTTGGGGTCTGAAGAGAACTCCACACTGATTGCGCCGACCTTCTGGCATATCTCATGAACATGCTTGACCTCCTTCTCGACTACCAAGGGGTCACCGTCAACCTCGATCAGGCAGAGGGCCTCACAGTTTGGAAATCCCACGTTCATGGTCTTGTTGACCGCGTTTATGCAGATGCTGTCCATGAGCTCTATGGCTGAGGGGATCAGGGGATAGGCGATAATCGCCGACACGCACTCTCCTGCCTTCCTAACGTCATCGAAAGCGGCCACCGCCATAGCAGATTTCTTGGGCTTGGGAGATATTCGAAGAACCACATCCGTGATTATTCCCAGGGTACCCTCGCTCCCCACAAAAAGTCGCTCTAACTGGTAACCAGAAGAGTTCTTGAGAGTGTTCGTACCCACGTCTATGATGTCCCCGTTCGCGAGGACCACCCTGAGACCAAGGACATAATCCCTGGTTGCACCATACTTGATGGCCCTCATCCCGCTGGCATTGGCGGCAATCATTCCGCCGATTGTGCATACCTCTCCGCTGCCGGGAGTGGGTGGGAAGAAGAAACCCTTATTGGAGAGGGCCTTGTTGATCTGATCATAGACCACGCCAGCCTCCACGGCACAATTGAGATCCTCCACACGAATATCCTTGATATTATTCATCCGGGCCATGTCCAGAAGTATTCCGCCCTTTAAGGGAACGGCCGAGCCACATAAGCCAGTCCCTGCCCCTCGGGGCATGACCGGTATCTCCTTTTCAAAGGCAATCTTCACTATCTTAGAGATATCCTCCGCGGAGGAAGGCCTTACCACTACGTCAGGTGAACTGTGATGGATTGATGCGTCAAATCCGTAAGTATAGAGATCGGCTATCCTGGTCGACATGTTCTCCTTGCCTACGATAGCAGCAATGCGGTCTAGCACCTCAGCTTCCATTTTCACACCAGCCACCGATTGTCGGATGCGGTTTAAAAAACTTATGGATTGATCCAACGAAATTCACGAAATTCTTGGTAAAAATTTGATGCTATTCGTCAGTGACATCTGAAATGTGAATAGAACATAGAAAAAAATGTGAATAATCAAAGAAGGGGGTGCTTTTCGAATTGAATTGATTGTTGATGCACGATTAACGCAGATTCGGATGTTTCAAATTCCATTCGTCCTTCAGAATGGACATCGCGTAATTATCCTTGAACCGTCCACGCTTCCACCTGACCTGTCTGAGGATACCTTCCCTGATGAACCCGCATTTCTCATAGCAGCGTACAGCCCTCTGATTCGCAGTATCGACCTCGAGGTAAATGCGGTTCATATTCAACTCATCGAACAGATATCTTAGAAGCGTTTTGACGGCATCAGAACCATATCCACTTCCCCAGTGCGACTTTTCGCCGATGACGATACCTATCGTGACCTTTCTGGCGACCCAATCGAATTTCATCAGCCCTATGTTCCCAACGAGCTCGCCATCATGGGTCTCGATGGAAAAGATCTCCGTATCCGAGTTTCGCAGTGAGTCGAACCAAGCCTCTTCCTGTTCCATTCCCATTGGTGGCTCGATGTCAAGGAACTCGGTCACTTCCTGGTCGTTCAGCCATCTCAGGAAAGCGGGGATATCCATCCGCTCCGGTGCGCGAAGCCTCACCTTCTCCCCCTGAAGCAATCAATCACCTCCGAACTCGTGGACCAATATACCAAGGATGAGAGTGTCCCTCCATTCTCCTCCAGAGAAATGATCGTGGCGGAACCTTCCCTCGATGTTGAAGCCGCAACCCAAGAAGCATTTGAGACACTCTTCGGTTGATTCTGATACCTTCGCGCATATCCTGTGAAGATTAAGAACCCTGAAAGCGTATTTGACCATCAGTTTCACCGCATCCGTGCAATATCCCTCCCCCCATCGATCCGCCTCCCCTATGATCACCTGGATCTCGCTTGAGGCATTCTTGCGATCGATACATGACAGGGCGATGAATCCTACGGGTTCGTTGCCCTTGAGCTCCACGACGATGAAATGCTGAGCGTCCTTCTGCCTGATCATCTCTATGACGCTCATGCGCTCATCCTCCATCGAGATGCAGAATCGCATCTGTGGACTTCTGAACCGATGTAACACCCTCGGATCATTGTGCCATTTGAACAGGAATTGAGCGTCCTCCGATTGAAGGGGGCGTAGACCCAGCCTCTTTCCCATTATCAAGATATCACCTCGCCTTCAGGAATATGGCACTCGAGCCAGTTAAGAACATCGCGATATACCTCATCGCGATTGATCTCATTCAACATCTCGTGCCTTCCCCCATTGTAGAATTTGTACTCAAGATCCATGATACCCTGCTTCTTATAGCGTTTCAATAGAGCGTTTACCCCTTTGGTACTATTACCCACGGGATCCTCCGAACCTGAGAATATGAACAACGGAAGGTCCTTTGGAATATCTCTATCATCCGCTTCAATCCATATGTGCCTGAGCCCCTTTACCAGTTCGAAGAAGAACTCATTGGGGATAGTCCACCCACACCAAGGATCTTGAATATATTCATCCACCTCATGCTCATCCCTGCTTAACCAATCGGACTGGGTCCGGTTTGGCCGGAACTGCCTATTCCACTTGGCGATTTTGCTCTTGTATAGCTTGTAGGCTGGCGCTTCTGGGCCATCCTTCTCAATAGATCTAGTAGCTATGAGGAGAGCCACGCTCAGCAATGATTCCTTCCCGTTAGTGCCAGATAGTATTACTCCCTGAAGCGTCCGACCCCATCTGTGGATATAATCCTGAACAAGGAATGATCCCCAACTGTGACCCAGTAGGAAAAGGGGAGCAGGGTTCTCCCGGTTTATGATGATAGATAGGTTGCTAAGGTCTTTCACCACACTATTCCAACCCCCTGGACCAAGGAGACCCGCCTTACAAAGATCCCCCGCTGTCCTACCATGGCCCCTATGGTCATTCGCGTAGACGGCATATCCATTCTCTGTCAGGAATTCTGCGAATCTCGAATACCTTGCTGCGTGTTCTCCCATGCCATGCGAAATCTGAACATTGGCCTTTGGAGGGTGCCCTTCATTGGGCAACCATCTATAGACAAAGATTTCGATACCATCATCATCCCTGAATGTAAAGCAAGATGATTGTATGGCCCTTCCCCCTTCCCGCTAGAGCCAAGATTGTCTTCATGATAGATTACTGTTACTCAACCCGGAACCGTCGAAGCTGAGCATACCCAATTCACTAAGTAACTGGTTAGAATATCAAATTAGCTGATTATATCTTAAGAAACCAGCAAAATGCTCTAGAAATCAACGATTAATGCAAAAAATCGTAGATATTCGGAACGAAAAAAGGGTTTCTTTTAAATACAAGAACAATATTCCGGAGCAAAGATGGGGGCCCGCGAGCCACTTTACCTTTTCTGTCCCCCCAGGTAGTTCTCCTCCTTTCGGGCTCCCATCTACATACCCTAATTATTGAGTTATGATCGTGCCATCCGATCAGGGCTGACTCTTGATTATCACTTATCTTCCAGTCGCTTGCCCACGTTCCAGGCATTTGCCAGCTTGTCGCCCAATCTCCAGTATCCTCGGTCGAAATGGGTATATAGGATGGGATCCAGCTTCTCGAAATCAGGTGCCCCATCTGTCATAACGCTGTCATCGCAGTATGTTTCGACTATCCTCCCGATGAATATGTCATGTTTCGGAAGATCCAGCGTATGGATCAATTCACACTCCATGTTGATGGGGAACTCCTCGATCATTGGGGCGGTCCCTAATCTACCGTAGAAAGCACGAAATATGGCGGATTTGTCCACCTTCTTCCCAGACACTATTCCGACATAATCTGTCTTTTCGACCTGTTCTGCCGAGGGGAGATTAATGCTGAAGGTACCATTCTCCTTGATGCCTTTGTTTGAGTAATGACTCCTGGCAGATCCAAGAGACACGGTCTCGAAGTCCAGAATTCCCACATGGGCGATGGTTATGTAGTTTGGCCTACCATCGACCATGGTCCCCACGACAGTTGTTGGCATAGGATATAGACAATTCTTGGGCCCGATCTTAATCTTCAACGATTCACCTCCGTGAATATCTATGAATGCTCGAGGGTGATAGCGTTTTCCCTTTGCGTTTCCCATTGGCCATGCATAGCATTCGAATCATCGGTGAAAAAAAGTATAAATAACGACCATATTCCCACATTCATGTACCTTAGGATAGTGCTCCTAGGCCCGCCTGGTTCAGGGAAAGGTACCCAGGCTAAACGCCTCATGGAGGAACTGAAGGTTGCTCATATATCGACCGGTGACCTCCTGCGGGAAGCGGTCAAAACCCAATCTGATCTGGGAAAGAAGGCAAAGGAGTTCATGGACGCCGGTAAGCTTGTCCCGGATGATCTGGTGATAGCCCTTATTCGTGAGAAGATCTCCTCTATGGAGGGCGGGTTTCTACTTGATGGGTTCCCCCGGACAATAGAGCAGGCTAAGAAGCTCGAGGAGATCTCCGAGATCGACACCGTCATCAACCTCGAAGTGGACGAGGATATCCTGGTCGACAGACTCACCAAGAGAAGATCATGCAATGACTGTGGCGGCGTATACCATCTTTTGTTCAACCCTCCAAAGGAGGACGGGAGATGCGACAATTGTGGAGGTGAGCTCTACCAGAGGAGTGACGATACCGAAGCGACGGTGAAGGAAAGGCTCAGGACCTATAGGAAAAGCACCTTACCCCTGGTCGAGTACTATGGATCGAAGGGAAAAATCCTCAATATCAATGGGGACAAGGACATCAACGAGGTGTTCAACTCGATCATGAAGGCCATTCAACCTATGATGTGATACTCCAGGACCCTCTGCGATGACGCTTGGAAAAAGGAAGAGAAGAGCGTAAACTATTAAAAAGGGAGAGCATTTTACGGAGACCTGATAGCCCCGTAGTGTAGCGGTCAATCATGTGGGACTCTGGATCCTGCGACGGCAGTTCGAATCTGCCCGGGGCTACTTCCTTTTTCTCCAGAGGCATCTAAGGCAAATCGATCAACCAAGATCCTCTACCTTCTCTTTGCCTGATGCCAAGTCTCGGAAGAATTCCTCTCCATCCTCAGGACCGCGAACGATGAGTATGTCCTCCGGCTCCATCACCGTGTACTTGTCGGGACCGAAGATGAACCTGTTGCCCCGCTTGATGGCGATGGCCCTCATCCCACAATAGGAGGCGAGCTTCACCGCTCCGATGCTCTTGTGGGCGAGGTCTGACTCCCCGCTCACAAGAGCGGTCGATATTATCGAATCGGAGTCCCTGACGCTCATCTGGAAGACGGGGTGAGGGGTGACGTCCCTCAGAACCACGTCCGCGATCTGCATAGCCGCATCGGAAATGGCCTCCAGGCTGTTGGCGAGAGAAATGACCACCATGGCCTTTGATGCATCTCCATCTTCCAGCACCCGGCCAATTGCCTTTTCCTGTATGTTGTGGACCATCTCGTCCACCATCTCCTCCATGAAGAGGACCTCCTCGGCAATTTCGTGGTTGTTGTAGAGCAGTGATGAATATGCGAGGTCAATCATCAGCTCTGAGGTATCCTTGACCTCTAGCAGCATCTTCTCGATCTCGTCCATCAATCCGCCTCCTCTTCAACCGGCCATTTCTCCCTTGCGCTGGTAAACTGTCTCAGGGTCTCGAAACCATCCTCTGTCCCCCTCACTATCAGAAGATCTCCTCCCTTTAGCTTCGTTTCATCCTCGGGGTCATGGATCCAGCGCTTTCCTCTCTTGATGGCTATGATCCTCATTCCCGTCTCCGATTCGACGCTCAGTTCCTCGATGGTTCTAGAGACCATATCGGACTTGTTGGAGAGGATCAGCATTCTGATCTTCTCCTCAGCATCTCGGAGAATAAAGGTCAGAAATGGCCTCTTCTCTATCGCGGTGTCGAGGAGATCGACCACATCGCCCGCAGCGTTGGATATCGCCTCTGCTGCGCTCGCCACCTGCAGAAGCCCTGAAAGCTGAATCGCATCGTCAGGAGTCCTTGAAGCCAGCATAGCCTTTATCCTGATCTCGTAATTGAGGGTGTCCATAGTGCTCTCAAGATGCTTGACCTCTTCGCCAATCTCCTTGCTGTCAAACATGAGGGCAGCATAGGCAAGGTCAACGATCACCTCCGATATGTCCTTCATCTCGGTCAGCAGCTCACGGACTGTCTTGGGAACGTTCTCAATCTTCTCGAATTCGTATTCCCTGCTAGAATCGGTCAACCTTCCTTCCTCCAGAATAAGAAAAAAACTCGGGCATCACATCATAGGTGCCAGCCATAGGACACAATAATCCATCTGATTGGTAAGAACCTTTATTGTCTGGGTCGTCAGAATCGCTGTTCAATTCGATATCCACCACATTAAGCGATAAGCCTGGGTCGCCAGCCTTATGGGCATTCTCTTAATTCTCATCCTGCATATATATCAGTTACCTAATTATCCTTTCCAGAAGTATCAATGGACCTGACGATCCCTGGTGATGATATCATGGATCTCAATGGATTGCACAAATAATACTGCAAAGAAAGTATCAGTCAATCTACAAATATGTAAGAACCCTTCTCCGCATGACGGAGGGAGGAATGATGGCTGCCAAGAGGCGGGTTAGGGAGTTCGTCTCAAGGAACAAGAGCGTCTTCAGACTCGGCCTGGCAGCTCTTACTATATCCTCACTTGCCGACCTTCTCGCAGGCATCACCCTCGGATACATGACAGGCACCCTGGAACTTCTGCCAGGTCTGATCGTGCTGATACCGGCTGCCATTGGAATGAGGGGGAACATCTTCGGTGCGGTGGGTAGCAGGCTGGGAACAGCGCTTCATATAGGTACATTCGAGCTATCGCTCAAACGGGGAAGCGTACTGAGGCAGAACCTTCAGAGCTCTCTGCTCCTGACCATGTTCATGTCGTTCATCATGGGTGTGCTGGCCAAGTTCGTTTCTGAAGCGGTTGGAGTTCAAAGCGCAAGCCTGGCATCATTCGTCTTCATATCGGTCATCGGCGGGGTATTGGCCGGACTGGTTCTGGTGTTAATCAACCTACTGGTGGCTTACGCCGGATACAAACGAGGATGGGACATAGACAACATCTCCGCCCCCATAATAACGGCTGCGGGAGACATCGTGACCTTGCCCATGCTGTTCATCGCCGCCATTCTTGTGCTGAATTTGGGGGACGTCGGACTCTCAACATTGATAGACATAGCAGCACTGGTCATGCTAGCCATCACGCTGCTTCTAGTGGTTTACTCCCTGAGATCAAAGGACCGTGAGGTCCGGACCGTGCTGAAGGAGAGCTCTCCCGTCCTGATATTCTGCATCCTTCTGGACCTGGGCGCCGGTCTTGCCATAGACAACCAGTTGGCAAGCCTGGTGGCGCTGCCAGCTTTACTGGTGCTGGTCCCACCCTTTCTGGAGGAGGCAAACGCCCTTGGCGGCATCCTCACCTCGAGGATGTCTTCCCTGCTGCACATGGGCCTGATGGAGCCAAAGAAAGCTCCAAGCAAGATCGCTCTCGAGAATTTTGCCATACTCTACATCTTCTCGCTCTGGGTCTTCGTGATAGTGGGCGTTTTCACTCACTTCGTGTCACTGGCGGTGGGTTTCGCCTCTCCTGGACTGTTGGAGATGGTGCTGCTGTCCCTGACCGCCGGGATATGTACGGTCACGGTCCTCAACGTCCTCTCGTACTACATCGCCGTGTCCACATTCCGATTTTCACTTAACCCGGATAGCCTCAGCATCCCATTCACCTCATCCACAATCGATCTGATAGGCTCGGTCTTCCTGATGGCTTTCATCGTTGTCCTTGGGCTCAGCTAGCGCGTTGCAACAATCTTATATTCTCTATACCATTCTCCATCCGTCCGAGGGGAGGCCATGATTTCAAGGGAGACCGTACTATCAAACTTGGAGCGGTACGACACCGGCAAGATAAAGATCGGGGTCGTCGGATCGCATTCAGCGCTCGATGTATGCGATGGTGCAGTGGATGAGGGATTCAGGACCTTCGTCATATGTCAAAAGGGCAGAGACAGGACTTATATGAACTACTTCAAAGCCTCCAGGTCTTCGGAGGGAGAGGTGACCAGAGGTCTGGTAGATGAAGGTGTTGTGCTCGGTAAGTTCAAGGAAATGCTCGAACCCTCGTTCATGGACTCCATGATGGAGGACAACATCCTGTTCGTTCCCAACCGTTCTTTCGTCTCGTACTGCGGCATCGATGCCGTGGAGGACGACTTCGTAGTTCCCATGGTGGGAAGCAGGAACATGCTCAGGAGCGAGGAGCGAGGAGATGACGAGGACTACTACTGGATACTCGAGAAGGCTGGCCTCCCATATCCAAGGAAGGTGAGCGCTCCCGAGGACATAGACACCTTGACCATCGTGAAGCTTCACCACAAGCAGAAGAAGTTGGAGAGAGGTTTCTTCACAGCCTCCACCCTGGAGGAGTACGAGGAGAAATCCAAGGAGCTCCTTAGGCAGGGGGTCATCGACCAGGAAGGCCTAAAGGAGGCTAGAATGGAGGAATACATCATCGGGCCTGTCTTCAACCTCGACTTCTTCCACTCCCCCTTGGAGGAGAGGGAAGAGAGAGTCGAACTGCTGGGCATCGATTGGCGCTTCGAGTCCTCATTGGACGGGTTCGTCCGTCTTCCTGCGGAGCAGCAACTCGACCTCAGTCCAGATCAGAGAATACCAGAGTACACTGTCTGCGGGCACAACTCGGCAACGCTGAGAGAATCTCTGCTGGAAAAAGCGTTCGAGCTAGCGGAAAAGTACGTTAAGGCGTCAAAGGAATATTACGATCCGGGGATCATAGGACCGTTCTGTCTGCAGACCTGCGTGGACAAGGACCTCAATTTCTATATCTATGACGTCGCCCCCCGTGTTGGCGGTGGCACCAATGTCCATTTATCCGTTGGCCATCCCTATGGTAACGCGCTCTGGAGGCAGAACATGTCCACGGGCAGAAGACTTGCCATGGAGATTAGACGGGCTATCGAACAGGAGAGACTTGAGGAAATTATCACCTGATATTGAGCCCTTCAACAATGCCAGATTTTACATGTCTAGATGGCACGTTGAGTCATGCTATGAGGATTTGAGGCAAGGGAATATGTATAAGGACCTCTTTTTGTACTGGCCAGTAAGTAATTGAACACAACAATCTTTATCTATGACAAACCTATTCGGCACAAATACCCGAGTCTCAGGGAGCACCGCATAGTGCTTTTTACCATGAGGGAGGGACCAAATGCGAAAAATGAATGGGTGCAAATTGGCAACGGTCGTGCTGGTGTTCACCCTGCTGTTGTCCTCGATAGCTTTTTTTCCGGGGCAGCCAGTAGAAGGTGCTAGCAGCACATATAAGATATCATTCAATGTCACCGATGATGAATATAATCCGGTCATAACCGCTCAGGCGATCTTAGAGGAAGTCCACACAGGGAGCACCAAAACCACATACACTGACTCAAGCGGTCTAGCATCATTCTCCCAGGGACCTGGATATTACATGCTTACTATTACTAAGAGTGGATACTTCGACTACAAGTATCCAGATATCATCAGGTTCGACAACATATCGAATGTGAACCTGGGGATAATCGAAATGGAGAGCATGCCCGATCTTAACCGCACTTTGAAGGTCTATGTGAATGAGACTGGAACCTCAAGCCCTGTTAATGATGTGACCCTCCAAGTCTACGATTGGCACAAGAACAAACTCGTCTACGAGGAGGATTCCGATGGCTACTTCAGCATCCCCATATACAAGAGCTGGTTCAAGTTCATCTTCACATCTCCTGGCTATGCCAAGGAGGTCATTGCTCCCTTCTGGGTATGGGGCAACATGACCATGAACGTGGACATGGATGTCTCCAGCAAGATCAGGGCATATGTATACATCGATAGTGCTCCTGTGACCTCTGGACTGACGGCCTACCTCGTCTCGAAGAACGATTCGGCGATACCCGATGCGAGAATAATTGAGCCTACCGTAACGGGAACCAACACTTTCGTCGTCGATGCCTATGACGGAGACTTCTGGCTGTTGGTGGATGCCAACGGAGCGCTGGCAAACATCTCTGATCTGACCGTCAACGGTTCCAAGACGATTTCTGTCAACTTGAATTCAGAGACCGATGAGACCGAAGTATGGGAGGTCGAATTCTATGAGGGTGACTGGAACTACTTCAACATTACCCAAAGCTTCCAGTACAACTATGACAGAACCTACGATGCCATCAAGTACAGTTACCTGCCAAGCATAAGGATGCAGGTTGATCTGGCATTCGGCGACGGGGACGGATATGTGGATCAGAGCGAGGCTAATGAATTCAAGGACAAACTCAGGGAATTCGGACCCTACTACGTCAACACGGTCAAATTCCTTACCATCAACGACACTGCATTCCTTTCCGCGGGATCTGGATTCACTTCGATCACCGTGACCAACCTTGTAGGTCCAGTGACCTCAACGGATGGATTCAATGGTGAGACGGTGACACTCTACGGCTCCATCGGCACCATCGATGCCAACGCTGATGATTATTACGGAACGGTAAAGGTCATCACCGGAAGGCAGTACATCAGCGATGCCCCAATGGACAGGACATGCAATATCACATTCCGTGGCGGATACGAGTTGGTTGGTAACGAGACCGAGGACCCTGATGTGGCTGTGAGAGGGTATACCACAGTATCGATCATACCCGATATTGACATGTCCTGGGGTACCGAGAATGTCAACCTAGAGATCGAGACTTCTGAGGCCCCATCGGCAATCGCAGCTATCGAGACCGGTCAGTTCGCTTACGCAGTAACCGACAACGATACACTGTTGTACTACATCGTCAGGGAGAACAATTCGATCAACTTCACCGCTGTGGGTTCATTCGACCCCAACGGCAACCCTCTGAAATACCAGTGGACATTCGGCGACGGTGACGTGAAAAACACCACCAGTATTCGCTACGAAAAGACCTATGAACAGAAGGCTTACGAACTCAATGCCAAGCTTACCGTGATCGACGTCGCAGAGCTGACGGACGAGGCAACCTTCAAGGTGCGCGTTGACGGGTTGAATCCAATCCCCATGATCATCGTGGACGGCGAGACCATTCCCGCCGGAGGAACGGTGAACGCGGACCAGGATCAACCGCTGGTGTTCGACGGTAGTGGTTCTGTCGATTGGATCAATTCGATTTCGGATCCTGAGCATGGAATCATAGTGAGCTGGCACTGGGACTTTGGCGACGGAAACAGCACCACCGTGGTTCTTGCGGAGAACGTCACGCACGCTTACGAGGATGCGGGAACATTCAATGTGACTCTAAATGTCACTGATGCGGTGGGTCACTACGCGGTTGAGAAGATCACCGTCAATGTGAATGATACCACCCCGCCCGTGGTGCAGTTTGAAGTTCTCAACTCGGACTTCGTCGACATATCCGAGGAAGCTCCCATAGAAAATGAGACGCTCTACTTCAACGCCAGCAAGACCTTCGATGACTACTTCCCACAGGACCAGCTGACCTTCGTCTGGGACTTCGGCGATGATACCAACGACACTGGCATCAACGTGAGCCATTCCTACGCGTCGATCGGCACATTCACTGCCAAGCTGACCGTCACCGACCCCGCTGGGAACCAAGCGAACGAGACCATGGCAATCACTGTCACCTCTTCCCCCAGGCCTGACCTGAGGATAACCTCGATAACCACTGATCCCAGTAGGTTCACCGAGGGCCAGAGTGGCAGGATCATGGTCAATGTCACCAACGTGGGTAACGACAACGCGACCGGTGTGAAGGCC
>DATKXF010000071.1:0-6138 GCA_035529155.1 Methanomassiliicoccales archaeon
CTTTTCCAAGCATTTCCTCCTAGCCCTACCGGAATCTGACCAGCGACTTTACAAATCCCAATTGTAGAGGTATCTTCTTAGATAATAATGCTTGTCAATGAATGTTCTCAATCACCAAAAGAATAAACACGAATAATGTGCTGTTTTGGAAATAAGATTGAACCTTCTCATCGGGCAACGACTATCTATCCCTGTACTCCTCACGCGGAGGAGAGAACACGTCGATGTTCACGCAGTCCTCTATTGCCCTTGTGCCGTGCTCCACATTGGAAGGTACGAAGTATCCGTCTCCAGGACCCAGATCGGCCTCCTCATCGGCTATCTTCACATGGAGCATTCCGCTTGCGATGTATCCAGTCTGCTCATGTGGGTGGGTATGCAGGGCAAATGCCGCGCCTTTCGGTAGAAAGAACTCGATCATCTGGACCCGTTCCCCGCATGAGAGCATCTTTCTCTTTACACCGGTGACCGGTTCCGCCTCTTCAGCTTCCTTGTACCAGAAGAACATGGTATCCCAATATGAATGCAAGGAGAATAAAACCTTCTTAATAAGGTGTGATGAGGTCTCTTAGAGATTTCTCTTGATAAGGAATTTCAGAATTTCTCTCTTAAAAAAATAAATGGTCGCTAACCGGTTTTTCCTGAATTCATATCCATCATCGTTGTAAATATTCAAACGTTAAATATTAAAGGAACAAGCTCCCAAATAGATTTAATAAACAATTTAAGGTGATAGAATGGAATTGGATTATGAAGATTCCAAATACAAGAAACTGAGGAACTTCAATGGGGTAATGGGAGTCATCCACGCCATTCAAGGAATCTTGATGCTTGTTCTGAGCAACGATTTCTCCTTGCCCATCCAGACGAACTTCCTCCACTTTGACGAACTCACAGGGGCAACGCCGGTTACCGAGACTATCGTCAACATTCCTATAGGGCCCGCCATCGCTATCTTCCTGTTCATCACAGCCTTCGCTCACCTGTCCGTTGCGACTTATGGATATAAGTGGTACGTTCGCAAGGTCAGCAGTGGAATCAACCCGGCAAGGTGGTACGAGTACGCCTTCACATCATCCCTGATGATAGTAATACTGGCAATGCTGACGGGGATATTCGATATTGCTGCCCTTCTCACCATTGCTGCGGCCAACGCAAGCATGAACCTATTCGGTCTCATGATGGAGCTCCACAATCAAACCACTGAAAAGACGGATTGGACATCGTTCTACTTCGGATCTTTTGCAGGGGCAATTCCCTGGATCATCGTGATCATGTACTTCGTCGGAGCGATATCGGTTAACCTTGATACCATTCCTACCTTCGTATATGTCCTGATCATCGTCCTGCTCATTTTCTGGTGCACTTTCCCCCTTAATATGATACTCCAGTACAAGAAGGTTGGAAAGTGGAAGGACTACCTTTACGGCGAACGGGGATACATCATACTCAGTCTGGTATCAAAATCAGCGTTGGCATGGATTATTTGGGGAGGTACGCTCCAGGGTTCTTGAGTCTAAGGCATCTGCAGAGATACGAAACCTTATTATTCATTTTTCTCACATTTTTTATCTACTGAGGAGTAACCTTGATATTTGAAAAGATAAAATCCAGCGGATTGGCGCATTTATCATATTTCATCGGCTCAAAGGGGGAAGCAGCGGTCATCGATCCCAGAAGGGACTGCGACGCATATCTCAAGATCTCAGAGAATGAAGAGATGAGAATCAAATACATTCTTGAGACCCATAGAAACGAGGACTACGTGTCTGGATCAATAGAGCTGGCGAGCAAGTGCGGTGCTCGTATTCTGCATGGAGAGAAACTCGAATTCAAGTTTGGTGAACCCATCGTCGATGGTCAGGAATTCCAGCTCGGGGCACTGAGGATTGAAGCCATCTATACCCCAGGCCACACGCTTGAGCACATGTCATATTTGGTCAAGGATCCAAAGAATCGTGATCAACCCTTGATTCTATTTTCCGGCGATACACTATTCGTTGGAGATACTGGGAGAACTGACTTCTACGGGAGGGAAAACGATATGAAAATGGCTTCCCTCCTTTATGATTCGATATTTGACCGCATGCTGCCTCTGGGTGATGGAGTAATATTGGCCCCGGCGCATGGAGCGGGATCTGTTTGTGGGAGCAACATCAGTGCCAGGGAGATAAGTACACTGGGTATTGAGAAGGACACTAATCCTATGCTTCAGATGGACCGCAGGTCCTTCGTTGAAACGAAGGTGAACGAGAAACACGATTACCCAAAGTACTTCAGGATGATGGAGAAGGTGAACCTCGAAGGTCCTTCACTGATGAGCAGTCTCCCCGATCTTGTACCATTCTCCCCGAGAGAGTTCCTTGAACAGATGAACAAAGGGGCGATTGTCGTGGACACTAGATCCCCACCCAGCTTCTCAGGTGTCTATATCAAGGGCTCGTACAGCATGTGGAGGGAAGGAATTCCCTCGTTCGCTGGATGCATTCTCCCCTATGACCGCAATCTGCTTCTCGTGCTGGAAGAAAGGACTGGCCTGGAGAGGGCGGTCAATCATTTCAGAAGGATGGGGTTCGATAATATCAGTGGGTATCTTCGTGAAGGAATCGAGAACTGGATAGAAGGTGCGTATCCAACCGAGCATCTCGGGCTCCTGACCATCAGTGAATTGAAGGGAAAGCTCGAAGCGGGAGAAGGCATCATTGTTCTCGACGTGCGATCGGAAGAGGATTTCTCTAGGGGTCATGTACCAAGCGCCATCAACCTATACTGTGGGCAGTTGAAAGAGAGATCGAACGAGCTACCTTTGGATCACCCAATGGCCATAATCTGTAGCGTCGGTTACAGGAGCACTCTTGCTGCCAGCATTCTTAAGATGGGTGGCTGCTTCGATGTCTACGTCGTTCTCGGAGGAACAAAGGCCTGGGAGGCTGCCGGTTACCCCATTTCAGAAGATTAAGTCGTAATTAAGAAACACATTTTCCAGCGCTGGTGTGCAAAAATGCAAGGATGTCTTCATTGATGAGCACCTTGCCATCAATATCCTTACTGTTGTCGAGGCGCTTTTCGAAAATAAGAGTGCGTAAACACATTTGGCCGCTAGCGGTCCTTTTTACATCTTTTCATTGCATCATCCATCGCTAACTACTATTGTTCATGCGAAACATTGAATTATATCTACACGATTGTTTGGAAAAATCCAGGTGGGTTCTATGAGTGAGATCATCGGAGAGACAAAAAGCCTTTGTCCAGAGTGCCTGAGGACGATTCCAGCGGAGAAGATCGCGGAGGATGATAAGGTATATCTGGTCAAGACCTGTCCAGACCACGGAACTTTCAAGATCATTATCTGGAGAGGGGTAGCGGAGTACAAGGATCTTCATCGATATGAGGGAACCCCCTCAAAGCCAATGAGCATATCTGTAGATGCAGAGGGCGATTGCCCCCAGATATGCGGTCTCTGTCGAATGCACAAGCAGCACACCTGCCTGGTGGTTCTGGAAGTCACAAACACATGCAATCTCAACTGCCCGATTTGCTTCGCTCGCTCCAATGAGGGATATCGTTACCATCCAACCATGGAGGAGATTAAGGGCATGTGCCAGACAATCCTCGATCGCGTCAATCATCCCATATGTATCCAGATTAGTGGAGGGGAACCCACCATCAGGAATGATCTGCCCGAGATCGTCCGAATGGCAAAGGACATGGGAATCGATCATATAGAGGTGAATACCAACGGGGTCAGGATCGGGAAGGACATTGATTTCTTGAGGGAGATGAAGGAAGCGGGAGTTGACTCCCTTTACTTCTCATTCGATGGATTGGACCCCGAGATCTACAAGAAGACCTGTGGAGAGGACCTTCTGGACATTAAGATAAAGGCTCTTGACAACTGCGCCAAGGTCGATATGGGAGTGACCCTCGTGACCGTGGTCTCCCCCGAATTCAACCTCGATAAGGTGGGGGAAGTCATCAAGTTCGCAAAAGGAAGGATACCCACGATCAAGGGTGTGCACTTCCAACCCATCAGCTACTTTGGGCGCTATCCCCACCCACCGAGGGACGAGGATTATGTCCTTATACCCGACCTGGTTGAGGAAATCGAGAAACAGACTGGGGGGGAGATAAGGAAAGAGAACTTCATCCCCACATCATGTGCCAACGTTCACTGCGACTCCAAGTCCCTCTCGTTCCAGATGGAGGATGGATCCCTTTTCCCGATGACCAGCAAGGCTCTAGGCCCGCCGACATCAACCGACAAGATCGCCCGAAAGACAAGGGAGGAAATGTCCGATCTCTGGAGGTTCGTAGACGAGGTCATCGGTGGGGGAAATGACGAAAGTCCTGATTCATGGGGGAGCTTCTTGAAGAGGGCCAAGACTCACTATCTCACCATTTCGATGATGCACTTCCAGGATGTCTGGAACGTCGAGACAGAGAGGCTTCAGAGGTGCTGTATCCATACGGTGACACCTGATGGCAGACTCATCCCATTCTGCCTGTTCAATATAAATTCCAGGAACGGGAAAACTCTCTACCGTCATGAAATATTCCAGAAATATGCCAAGAAATCATCGTGAGGGCTTCTGCCCCACGCTGTCATGGTAGTTCTTGATGACGGTGTTCATGTAATTGGAGAGCACCGTTTCCTTATCCTTGGAGTCGACCCATAAGGATGATAGAGGGAACTCGTAATCGCAGTGAGGGCAGCGGGCATACTTACAGGTTGTGGTAGCAAACTTGCAACCCTTGCAGGCGATGGCTCTTGACTGGAAAAGGCTAAATTCCCTTCCGCATCGGGGGCATTCAAGTCTCTTAGTTGTCTTTAGGAGTTTGTTTGAAACGCCAACCTGTTTCATATGAGGTGTCAATACCATTGCCCGACCTTCCTGCCATTCGTTGAGAATCACCAAACTATTTATATCCTTGCAACAACAGGCCATCCATCTCGAAAGGAGCTCAGAAATCGAACTCCATTGTCTCCATATCTGGTCTCAATATCACCGACCAATTTAGAAACGGCTTGAAGGGGTATGATCCCAGCATCTTCGTTCCAAGGAGACCTATCTTCAATCGATCGACTATCTGGGGAGAGATGGTCAACACAAGTTCCTGTTCTTGGAGGGCGCCGTAAGCCCTGTCTCCGATGCACGGGATGTCAACGCAGAACTCCGACCCCTCGAGGATCTTTGCTATTGAGGTGCAAACCGAAACCTGCCCCGTGATCTTCTGCTCAATCGCCTTCCCGGTCTCGTAGAGATAGGCCACAATAAAACGAAGCGCCTGTGCTGGTGTGAGGTACATGACTATGGCATCAGGATCGACTGGCATGAGATCCAGGGGAGCCATGAGCATACTTCCATATTTCTGGCCTCTATCGCCCATCATGCCAATGGATCGATGAAGCTCCTGAGCGGCCTGCATGGTATCTGTGTATGGGAGATATAGAAGACCATCCTTCAGCCTCTCAGGCGTTTCGATCAGAGCAAGGCAGGCACCCCCCCAGACACATTTCATGGCCCTTGAAGGTGCGGCAACCACCCCATCCTCCCTATAGTACCTGGCTCTAGCCACCATCTGACAAGGGGCGGTCTTCTGCAGAAGTTTGATATTAGGAAAATCATGCAGGGATTTCGCATCGGGAAGCATCTTGACTCCAACGGGCCAAGCGGCCATCCTGACAGCATCACGGAGCATGTCGCTTGTGGATCTCCAATCTCTCTGGGTCATAGTGCTTACTAGTCGAAGTAGGATATAATTATCTTCTGAAATGAATCTCATACTTGCTAGCTTTAGGACAAATATTAACCTCTAATTGCCCTTTTCAGAGGTGGCTGATCCGAGTCTATAGTGTTTTTTTTGATCAGACCATTTTCGTACATCTGAATGGTTCCCGCCACTAGAATCTCCGAGGAAGATGATACAGGGTACGATGTTAGGATCAATCGTTGATATCCAAGAACCGGGAAATCAAGATAATGAAATTCACATAGGAATTTTGAAAAATAATATAGAGCAGGGCAACCTTCAGACAAGAGTTGCAACCCATCAAGAAGCTCAAGATCGCGGTCGCGAGGAGAAAGCTTGATTCCCGCAAGATCGGCGAATCAGAGAACCCACTTGAAGAATGGATTC
>DATKXF010000072.1:0-3463 GCA_035529155.1 Methanomassiliicoccales archaeon
CATTATGCTCAAGACATTCATCGATGCGCTGCTGTTCTTTTACGTCCTGATTCCTTCCATTCTACCCACCATCATAGCGTCGTACAGCTTCGTGGGCGAGAAGACCAACCGGAGCCTTGAACCCCTACTAGCTACTCCCACCACTGACCTGGAGCTGCTCATGGGCAAGGGGCTTTCCATCTTCGTTCCAACCATGTTGGTCACCTGGATCAGCCTCATTCCGTTTGTCATCATAGTGGATATGATCACCCAACCAGTTCTGGGATACTATGCCCTTCCAAACCTCGTCTGGGCACTCGGAGTCTTCATCCTGGCCCCACTGATCTGTCTGCTGGCAATATTCGCCAATGTGATCGTGTCCTCCAGGGTGAGCGATGTCAGGGCCTCCCAGCAGATAGGAAGTCTTATCGTGCTGCCGATCGTGGTATTCTTCCTGGTAATCCTTCTGGGATTGGTCAGCTTGGATGTGCTGAACATGCTGCTGTTCATTGGTGTGGTGGGAGCTGCAGTCATCTCCATCATCTATGTGGCGACCAAGGTGTTCAAGAGAGAGGAGATACTCATCAGGTGGAAGTGACCCAGCTTCCACTATTTCATTTTAGAAAGATGAAAGAAGGGGTTTTATGCGGATGGTCTAATCCGTCTTCCACCTGGTCACGGCTACAGCGAATACCATTAGTATCACGGCGATGATCGCGACGATCACCAGGTTGAACAGCGCGCTCTCGTAGTTCCCGTATATCATGGAATCGCGCAGACCATCGTTGAGGTAGGTGAGGGGAAGCACCTTGGCGAATGCCTGAAGGTAAGATGGCATGGATTCCAGGGGGAAGAAGCTCCCTGCAAGGAACATCATCGGGAAGGTGACCGCTGCGGCTGCCGTTTCAGCCGTCTCCTCCTCCTTTATGAACCTAGCCATTGCCATTCCCATTGCTGAGAACAGTACGCTACCGAATATCAGCAGGGATATCGAGATCGCGTCCAGGTTGACGTTCACCCCAAACAGGCCGACACCGACCAGCAGGATCGCGGCCACCGACATCCCCGTCACAACCAGCTGCCAAAGCATTCTCGAGAAGAGGAAGTCCATCCTCTTGAACGGGGTGGTTGTGAACTTGGCGAACATGCCAGCGTTCCGGTATCTGGTGTTTATGCTAACCATGTAGTTGACCGCCGAGGTCATTATGGTAAGGCCAATAACACCCGGCAGGAAGAAATCTATGAAATTGAACCCGTCACTGATGATGCTTCCAATATGGATGAATATGGTGGGAACGGCATGGACGATCTGCAGGTTCCACGCCTCAGCCACTGAACCAACGATGCCCGAGACCACGCCCGCTGAAGTGCTGGTTTGGTCAAGGCGAAGATCCAGCGTGACGTTCTGTGTCCCGCCCGAGATCACCGCCTCCTGGAATCCAAGAGGGATGATCATGAATGTGGTGAGCGAGTTGTCCTTGATGTACTGATCAGCATCGATATTCGGGTCCACCATGACCACATTGAGAGCGCCGGTCTGGTTGAGTGCCTCTATGAACTGTTGGGATGTCTGCGTTCCATCCTTGTCCTGGATGTATAGACTGTAAGTAGCCTCTCCAAAGCCGCTGAAGATGGCCCCGAAGATGACCATTAGGATTATCGGGAATGCCAATGTCCAGAAAATGGCGCTCTTGCTCCTGAAGAACATCTTCGCCGTTGCCTTGAAGTCGACCAAGATGCGGTTAACCATCGGTCAGCATCCCCTCCTGTATCTTCTTGCCGGTGAGTGCCAGGAACACATCCTCGAGGTTCGATCTCTGGAGAAGGACCTCATCGTAGTAGATGTCCTTCTCCTCGAGTTGAATGATGACCTGCGTCAGGTGGCGCTTGGAAGTGAGGTGGACGACCACGTCGTTCTCCTTCAGTTCCACTTCGTCCCCATTGTCTGAGAGGAGTTCGTAGGCCGCCTGTCCTCCTCCCTTTATGGTGCAGACACTCTGCTTTCCGTAACGATCGATGATCTCTTTGGGAGAATCGACCACCATGAACTTGCCCTGGTTCATTATCGCGACCCTGTCGGAGAGCACCTCTGCCTCCTCCATGTAGTGGGTGGTGAGGATCACGGTCTTTCCCTGCTTACGCAGGTTCTTGACAACCTCCCAAACCTCTCTCCTGGCCCGAGGGTCCAATCCGGTAGTGGGCTCGTCCAGAAATATTATTTCGGGATCATTGACCATGGAAATGGCGACTCCGACCCGCTGTTTCATCCCGCCGGAGAGGGTTCTGAACAATTGATTGGATTTGTCCTCCAAGGCAATAGTACGGACCAGGTCCTCTGCATCCAAGTGGTGTTCGAACATCTGGGCGAAGTAGTCTATATTCTCCTTCACCGTGAGAAGGTCGAAGGCGTCGAACCTCTGAGGCAGCACACCGATCCTCTTTATGATATCACCCGACCGCTTGTGGGTCTCCATTCCAAGGATACTCACCTCTCCCGATGTGGGGTCTCTGATGCACTCCATGATCTCCACGGTGGTGGTCTTTCCCGCCCCGTTAGGACCAAGAATGGAGAATACCTCACCAGCTCGGACCTCGAAACTCAGATCATCAACGGCCTTCAAGTCTCCGTACTGTTTGACGAGGTTCCTCACATCGATCACAGTTTCTGTCAAGGTAGTAACCCTCCTATTTCACCCGTATTAGGAATCCTATAAATAGATTATCCGATTCCGATGAAGGTCGAGACCCAAAATGACACATTTTTTGATCTCTATTTTTCAAATGATGCGCAGTCAACTATTTTGGATAGGACGGTCCTAAGGAACATGAGAACCATGGGGGACAAGATCATGTCATCGCATGGGCTGTCAGATAGAGATCTCGAAAGATACCACAGGCAGATACTCATTCCAGATGTCGGGGAAGAGGGTCAGAGAAGGCTCGCATCAGCCACCGTTGGAGTTCTGGGACAGGGAGGATTGGGGTCGCCATGTACTCTCTATCTCGCAGCGGCAGGAGTGGGAAAGCTCATACTTGTCGATCAGAAACCGCCAAAGTTTTCCAACTTGAACCGTCAGGTACTGCACGGTGAGAGAGAGGTCGCTGAGGGCATACCCAAGGCCATGAGTTCCGAAAGCAGGGTGCGAGCCCTTAATTCTGATATCGAGGTCGAGGCTCACAACATCGTCGTAGACTCAGAGAACATTGGGACAGTGTTCGAAGGGGCCGACCTTATCGTCGATTGCCTGGATGACTTCGCTCCCAGGTATATACTGAACGATTACTGCGTGAAGACTGGGAAACCCTTCATCCACTGCGGAATAGAATCTTTCAATGGCCAGATAACCACCATCGTACCGGGTGAGACGCCCTGCCTGAGATGCATATTCCCCAATGTTCCTTCGAGTACGGAGGAGTCTCCCATAATCGGCTCGACAGCAGGAGTCTTCGGGGCAATGGAGGCCGCGGAAGCGCTGAAACTGAT
>DATKXF010000073.1:0-13531 GCA_035529155.1 Methanomassiliicoccales archaeon
GCGTAGTCGGCATTCTTCTTCCAACCGTCCAGGAAGTGTTCTGCATCAAATATTACCTGCTTTCCATTCCTCTTCAGGTATCGAATCGATTCTTCCACCATACGGAGGTTCTCCTCCAATGTGGTTTGAAGGGCACTTGTCACCTGCATGTCCCAGCTCTTTCCGAAGATCGTCAGCCAGTCCGCTCCGCAGTCCAAGAGTGCTAGAATGTTGGCGTCCTCTTCCGGAGAAGAACCGGCACGCATAGTGCTCCCGAAAGCGGCAAGCCTAGCGTGCTCCAGGTCCTCCTTGCAGGCCAGCGAAAAGAACACACCATCCTTGGGATTCGATCCTGGCCATCCCCCCTCTACGAAATCTATTCCAAACGAATCAAGTCGTCTGAGAATGTCCAACTTGTCCTCAGTTGAAAAAGAAACTCCCTCTGCCTGGGCGCCGTCCCTCAATGTCGTATCGTAAATAAGTGTCCCCTTAGGGGGCAATAAATAAATCCCTGCCTTTGTCACATTTCATTTTCACACCCTCCAGCACGGCAGACTGCGATATACAAAGCAGATTATTTAACTTGTTTGTTATTCTTCATTAGGGCTATAAGATCGCTCAGGACGGCACTAGCGGTCTCCATTTTTCCGGCTCCTCGCCCGGCCACGGTTATCTCCCCAGCGATGTCGGTTTTCATCTGGACCATGTTGAGCGTACCCCCTATGCTCAAGGGATGCCCAATGGGCACCAGTCGGGGTGAGACCTCCACCCGCTCCTCAGAGATCTCGCCTATCAATCGGATGACCTTCCTTTGACCATTGGCAAGTGAGATGGCATCCTCGTTGATGCCCCTGATCCCACTGATCTCCACGTCGTTGTAGGTCACATTCATCTTCATGATCGCATTGGCAAGGATGGCGACCTTGCAGGCGCTGTCGATCCCGTCGATGTCATATATGGGGTCTGCCTCAGCGTATCCGAGCTGCTGTGCCTCTTTCAGTGCCTGATTCAGGGGAAGCCCTTCTTCCCCCATCCTGCTGAGAATGAAGTTGCAGGTCCCGTTCAGTATGCCCCTGATCTTTAAGATGCTCTCACCCATCAGTATCTCCCTCGCCACATTGATGACGGGCATCGCTCCCCCCACCGCTCCCTCGAATCTCAACCTGGAACCGTTTTTCTCCGCGATGTCCGATAGCTCCTTGAACTTCAATGCCAGAGGGCCCTTGTTGCAGGTTATCACATCCCTCCCTGCGGATAATGATGCTCTCATGTGGCTGAAGGCTGGCTCTCCACTCTCGATGTCTGTAGGAGTTACCTCGATGAGCACATCGTGCTCCAATTCATCGACGATACCGACTGTGTTCCCGCCGTGTTCCTCGGAACCGACCATTCCCGTAGATGATTTGGTGCGGACGAGCTCCAATGGATCGAGCCCTTCCTTCGAGAAGGCGATAGATCTGGAGTCGAAGGCACCAATGATCCGGATGCTCTCACCCAGATCGGATTCTAGACGCTTGCTCTTGGCGGCCAAGACCTCTGCGACACCCTGGCCCACCACACCAAAACCAGCTATCAGGATGTCCACGTCAATCCCCCAGTCCCCGAATCACGATGAAACCAGCCCGACTGCCACACTCCCTGAGTATGGATTCCATCTGGTTCAACCCTTTTTTCGTCCTCATCTTGCCAAAGACCAGAGCCGCTCTCTCATCCTTGGTGGACGATCCCGCCAGGCGGATGTCCATGGAATCCATGTCTTCAAGTGATTCAAGCCCGTCGGCAATGTTGCTCAACTCGTTGGGAGGTATGTTTCCAACCAGCAGGAATTCCATAGGATGGGTCTCGAAAAGTGGTCCCAAGCTGACAATGTCTATGCCCTTCTTCTCCCATATTTCCTTCAGCCTCTCCAGCCTGGATTGTGAGCTTATCTCGAATGTGACATTGACTATGATTCTTTCCCCCAGTACCTTGTCATGGTGATGGACAACACCCACGATATTCCCATCCAGAGATGAAATGGGTTCAAGCGCTCCCACCAGCGTCCCAGGTACGTCCTTCAATCCCAGATCTACATTGACCTTCAAGTCAAGGCCTCCACTTTTTTGATTCCAGGCCCTTATTGTACTATCGACATTAATGAGCTTTCCCCACCAGTTCATTAACCAATCATGCAATGGATCTCACGCGGGCACGGAAAATCTCAAGCATCAATAACCCCATTCCAATCATGGAGGTAAGGTCCTTTGATCGAGCTGAGCTTCTATGGTGGCGTGGGGGAGATCGGGGGAAATAAGATACGGGTCACTTCTGGTGAGAGCCAGATATTTCTTGATTTTGGCAAGAATTTCGCCAGGGAGAAGGAATATTTTGAGGAGCCCTTTCTGAGCCCGCGAGGACTCAACCATCTCATTAACCTTGGAATTCTCCCAGATCTACCAGGGATATACAAGGGGGACGAGAGTGCACCGCCCCCCGATGCCGTGGTTCTATCCCACGCACACACCGATCACTACGACCCAATCCGATTCCTAAGGGACGAGATACCAATCATGGGGAGTGGGATGACTTTGAATCTCATCTTGGCGAGGGAGTACTGCGGTCAAACTCAAGCCGGAGAATCCATCGCCAGGTTCACCAAGGGCAACGGTAAGCAGTGCTGCAAGAGGTTTGATGAGATAAGTTCCAAATCCATTAAGGTGGGGAATTTCGAGATCGCCCAACATCCAGTGGATCATTCGATCCCAGGGGCATGTGGAACAATATTGGACGATGGGGAGACCCGAGTCGTCTATTCTGGCGACATAAGATTTCACGGCCCCAGGGCGAAGGATTCCATGGATTTCCTGCATATTGCCAGCTCAATGGAGCCGGACGTGCTGATCGTCGAGGGTACTGGCATGCAGGGCTCTCGAATGACCAGGGAGGATGACGTCCATGCCAAGGCAAAAGAGGTTGTCGACCACACCGCCGGTGTCGTCATGGCGGGGTATCCAGTCTTCGACTTCGATCGTATGTCCACCTTTGCCAGTATCGCAGAGGAGACCGGGAGGAAACTTGCGATTTCAATGAAGCAGGCATTCGCTTTGCTTCATCTTGAGTCCGAGGGCATCCACCTCCCATTCGATTTGGGGAACCTCGCGGTCTTCGAACGCTGTAAGAAGGTTCGCTATGCCCATGAGGATGAAGTGGCAGGAGTCTATTCCGATATATTGACAGCGGAGGATGTCAATAAGAGACAGGAGGAGATGATTGTCACTTTCACACTCTTCGACATGAATGAATCGATCGAGATCGACCCCAAGCCCGGAAGTGCCTATATACTCTCCTCCAGCGAGCCTTTCAGCGAGGAGATGTGGATAAGCTATGATCGTCTCCGCAACTGGCTCGAGTATCTGGGCATTCCCCTGTACCAGGTGCATGCGTCCGGTCATGCGAGACCTCATGACATCAAGGAGATGGTCAGGGATATCTCCCCGAAGATTGTGATCCCCATCCATACCGAATGTCCCGACCTCTTCAACCGTTACCTGAGCGATCTTGATGTGAAGGTGGCGATCCCTTCCTACGATACCAAGATGAGATTCTGATAATTTTCTTTAAGAAAGCGCCGAGGGGGAGATTCGAACTCCCGAGGGGCAGAACCCCACGAGCTTGCTGTCCCGTGAAGGGCTCCAGGCTCGCGCCTTACCTGGCTGGGCTACCTCGGCCTAACCGCCACCAACTACATGAATGGATTTAATATTTACCATTCAGTCATTTGGTGTAGACCAATATGCTGAGGGGCGACTCATAGAACATCCGCTTGAGGACATTCTTCTTCAGTATGGTACTATCCCAGTTGATGACCGCAAGATCGAAATCGCCTGAGGTGACCTTGCTTACGAACTCGATGGTGGGATTGCCCTCCACAACTTCTTCCTTCACATCGATTCCGTACATTCTTCCCAGGCGTTTGATCTGGAGAATCCCTTCCTGTTCCACATCCTCTGGATCGCGGTAGTTCATAATGTGGAGGTCCGCACCGGTCAGCATGGCCACCTTCAGGGCGAAGTTTGCGCACCTCCGACAGGTATCGTCGAAACCCATCATTGTCAGTATCTTCTTATAGGGGCAAATCCCCCTGCTTATCAGTACCGGGATATTTGATGACTTGATGAAACGCATGATCTCCTTGGTATCCACCCTGGAGCCTTTGACATTCTTACCGTTGGGTGAGAAGGTCACACAATCCACGTAGTTCAGGTCTTTCTTGCACAACCACCCCAGCTCGCCAAGGCCTTCGGAATTGATTACGTGGGTCCGTATTCCAAAACCGGACTTAGCTGCTTTGGACGCCGCTTTCTCAATGAGGTCGGGATTGTGGGACGCCACCGTGAGCTTGATATCAAAGCTTCCGGCTAGACAAAGAGCCTCCTCGAGGACGGTTGTCAGATCATCATTCCCCTTGAGCACAGCCAGTATGTTGTCGAAAGGTCGGAGATTCTTCTCGCCACCTGATATGATGTCTTCTGCACCAGGTACCGTTTTGCTAGTGGAACAGACGATGAGGTGATCTCCTCTCTCCATCACCAGATCCTCGTCAGGTTTGATGAAATGATGACCTCTGAGGACCGCCGCCACCATCGCATCCTTGGAAAGACCGATCTCCCCGATGGGCTTTCCCAGAAGCGGCGAGTCCTCGAATATATGGATCTCCGAAATCTCCCTGGCATCTGGATAAAGGGCGCTGTTGATCATTTTTGCGGCGATGATCGCTGGGCACATGACAGTCTCTATCCCGATCTGGTAGAATATATCGACATTCTCAGGATCGTCCACCCTAACGATGATCTTGGGCACCTTGTATCTATCAGCGATCAGGGCCACAACGTAATTGGTGTGGTCGCTGTCGGTTGCTATAACGATCGCACTGGCTTCCTCTATTCCTGCCGCCTTGAGAACCTCCTCGCTGGTGCCTGTGCCTTCAATCACCCTCCCTTCACCGTACATCGTCCGAAGAATAGTGATCTTTTTCTTCTCGCATTCTACGATGACCGAGTCGGCGATAGTGTTTGCCAGTTGTTTTCCAAGCCTACCACCGCCGATTATGATTACATTCATATGGTCTCTTCCTCTAGGTTGAACTTACGATACATGTATTTGAAGACAATGGGTGAAACGATAGCGAAGATGATGGCGACCAGGATAAGCACGCCATGAAGGGTCGAGTCGAGTATGCCCAGGCGTAGACCGATCTCTGCTGCCGCGATCATCAGGGAGAGGCCGCCCGTCAGGATGATTCCGGTAGTCAGGTTCTTCCTGGGGTTCCATTTCTCCGCGAACAGTACTGAGGGTGCGACCTTGGCCGCTAAAGCGATCAGCAGGAGTGCGGGTAGCAGGATGAGTGCCTGGACGTTTAATACCGCATTGAAATCAAAGTTGATGCCGATGGTTATGAAGAAAAGGGGCACTAGGAAACCGTATCCTATACCGTAAAGCTTCTTCTCCAGTATGGCCCCCTCCTGGAATAGCAGGGAGATTACCGCACCGGCCAGGAACGCACCAAGTACCGCCAGGGCCTCCGACTCGATGAATGCGGACACAGCGACGAAGACGAAGATGATGGCAAGGGATGCCCTGACCCCTATCTCGTGAGGGTCGTCGGATCGGAAGAACTTCTTAAGCAGATCTGGGTAGTACCACATCGCCCAGGATCCGATCTTGTAGACCACGAAGAAGAAAAGGAAGATCATCACGAACAGCAGTATTGCGATGAATCCGAATATCGGGTCACCTGTCTGGAGTACCTGCAGCGAGATGGCATACACCGTAATCAGTATCATAGTTGCCATGTCCGCGATCAATGCCGCTATGATAATCTGCTGCCCGTACTTCTTCCTCGAGATGCGCATCTCCCTTACAACGGTCAGCACGATAGCCACGCTTGTGGTGGAGAGCACAAGTGTCATGTAGGCGGCGTCGATGGGCCTATCGCTTACCCCTCCCAGCAGTCCAGTGAGGGGATAGGCAATCAATATGGTCCCAATGAGAATCAAGGCACCCCTGAAGATGGCTTTTCCACCCATGCCCTCCAGTCGGGCAAAATCAAGCTCCAGTCCCGAGAGAAACATGAGGAAAATGAAACCGATGGTGGCAAGGAAAAGGACAGACTCGCCAACGAGCAGAAGCGATTGTCCAGTCATCGAATTATATATCCAGATGATGAAGCCCACGGCGAGACCCAGAAGTATCTCCCCCACTACCACCGGCACCCCGATCCTGGTGAAGATCAGGGGGGTGATGAACGCCAGAGTGACGATAATGAGAAGCGTGAAGTACTCCTCTACCATGAACAAGTCTCCGATGGACCTTGACTCGACTGCATTTCTATTCAGCCCCCAGCCAGGTCCAGAAATCCGAACACCAATTTGAAGCCTGGGTGTTCCGGAGGGTCGGTCTTATTTTGCGGGCGATCTCCAACTCCTTCCGGTCCACATCTATCACCTTCAGATCTTCATTATAGTAATCGCATCGGGTCATCTCCGTTCCTCTGGGTGAGAATGCCTGGCTGCCGCCGTGAAATATCTGGTTCAGCTGGCTGCCAACCTGATTGACGTAGATGGAGAATATAGTATCCTCAACAGCCCTTGCTGGTATGATCCGCTCGAATAGCGATCTAGATGTGTTCGGTGCAGCGGATATGCAAATAAGGGCGTCCGCTCCACTCATGGCATAGTGCTTCGCCAGTTCAGGGAAGAAAAGGTCATAGCAGATGCATACTCCGAACTTCATTTTTCCGATCTCGAACATGCTGGGTGAGGCACCCTGCTCGAAGTAGATCTTCTCCTCGAAGGGACCGAAGTTCGCAAGGAACAGCTTATCGTACCTTTGTAGCTCCCCATTAGGTGAAATTGACAATGCACTATTGCGTAGGATTCCAGGAATATGCTCATCCCACATAGGGGCACCGAATAGTATATGGCAGTTGTTCTCCTCAGCGATCGATGCCACCTTGGTTATGCTTTCCCCATCTGAGGTTTCGGCCAGGTTGAAGAACCTATCTCTCACCATGTATCCAGTGAGAAATGTCTCGGCAAACACGAAGAGGTCAGCTTCGTTGTTTCCAACGATCCTCTCCATGCTCTTAAGATTCCTCTCCTTTTCCCCCAGGTGGCAGGGGACCTGCGCAAGAGCGATCCTCATATTAATCGGTTTGAATGAAGGTGTCCTCATATTTTATTTTTGCAGGTGCGGTGGGGTAATTCTTATAGGGTGCTTTGGAATACACAGCTCGATGGACTCGACGCTCAAGGACGATGCGGAACTCATAATCAAGGAGTTCATCAAGGAGAAGGTCAAGGAAAGCGGAGGTAAAGGTGTGGTTGTAGGCCTTAGTGGTGGCCTGGACTCCGCGGTCGTTGCCGTTCTCTCTGCCCAGGCTATCGGACCAGAGAATGTACTGGCTATACACATGCCATCCGATACCTCGTCCGCCAAGGACCTGGAGGACTCCAAAGAATTGGCATATGCTTATGGCATAGAGTTCAAGGTAGTCCGAATATCCAGTCCCGTTTCCGCATTCTCTGGACTCCTTCCATTCCCAGAGCGCAAGGATCTTAAAGGAAATGTCATGGCAAGGTGCAGGATGATCATTCTCTTCCACCATGCCAACTTTATGGGCAGGGTAGTGATGGGAACTAGCAACAAGAGTGAGCTTCTAGTTGGATACTTCACCAAGTTCGGTGATGGCGGTTCCGATTTCCTTCCCATCGGCGATCTTTACAAGAGCGAGGTCAAGGAGTTGGCAAAGAGGATAGGCGTGTCAGATCGTCTTTTGGAGAAGCCACCATCGGCGGGACTTTGGGCAGGACAGACCGATGAGGGTGATATGGGAGTAAGCTACGAGGATCTTGACAGGATTCTTCAAGGCTTTGAACTCGGTCTTTCCCACCGGGAGATCGTGGCAAGGACCAGTATCGATCCGGAGCTGATTGAGAAGATCTGGAGAAGATATCTGGAAACCGTTCACAAGAGGAAGATGCCTCTCATCCCGAAAATAGGCATCAGGACCTTAGGGCTGGATTGGAGAGAGTGACCCCCTGCTCTTCCATCGCACGGAGGAGCCTGCCGTTATCCAGGGTATCGAACACGACTCGATCCGCGCTCTTCCACAGCGCCCATCCAAAACGTTGATCGCTTCTTAGTTGGATCTCGATAAGATCATAACGTCTTGTGGTGACGTAGAGTACTTTTCCGAAGATCTTGAACCAGGTCCCGGTCCTTCTTGGACCGGAATCGATCCTTCTCACCGATGTTATTCTTTCCAGAGGTATTCTAGTATTGAAATAGACACCCTGCCTGAGCACGATATCCCGATCCGAGAGCTGATGCACGGTGAGTATGGGCGAGATGGAGAACACAAGAATCAGTACAACTACAATTCCAATCGAGCCGATGATGATCAGAGAATCCATTGCCTGGAAGGATAGCAAGACCAATGGAAGTATTACGAGGAGCATCATCAGTAGGAGTAGATTGACCGCGAACTGCTGCTTGCTGTAAGGGAACCTCTCACTCGTCATCTCAAAAGTCGTATCAGAGGGGTCACATATCCTTTTTCCGTGTTAGTTATCAAATAATGTTTGGGGAAAATGTTTATTATAGAGGATTTAATTGCCATGCCAAAGCTCCTGTAGTGTAGACCGGCCAATCATTCGGGCCTCTCGAGCCCGTGACTCGGGTTCAAATCCCGACGGGAGCACTATTTTCCTATCACATACCGGTACTGGGTCAAATCGCAATCTGTTCTTTAAAGAACAGGCCGATCTCATTCAAAAATTTCATAATAAATTTAATAAAAATTATCATTATTTTAATAAGATATAAGTATATCATTGTTAAATAGTGTGAACTTGGTTACCCCGGGAGACATAGATGAACGGAAAGCAGTTCGGTGTGGTCGTATTGGGTGTCGTCATCGTCCTGGCCACACTGGGTGCTGCTTCAATGGTAGCCTCCCCTGTAGATGATTCACTCAAGCTGAAGGTCGTGACCTCATTCTATCCATTGGCATACCTTGCTAAGAGTATAGGGGGTGAGAACGTTACCGTCAGCACGCTTATTTCAAATAACATGGAGGTCCATTCCTGGCAGCCATCTGCCTCCGACATTCTCCAAGCAGATATGGCCGATGTCTTCATCTACAATGGAGCAGGGTTGGAACCATGGATCGAGAACGAGATTCTCCCCATAATCGATTCCCATCCAAAAATAATCCTTGACAGCACCGCTGAAATCCATCTGGAAGAGGACCACGAGACCGATGGGTACGATCATGATGGTCTGGACCCGCATACCTGGATATCTCCATTCCTGGCAAGAAAGCAGGCGGAGGCGATATACCTGGCTTTTGTCGCGGCGGATGGTGCCAATGCCAGCTACTATGGCCAGAGGTGGACCGATCTCGACTCGCTTCTGCAAGAGCTGGATAAACAGTACCTAGACAAGTTAGGATCAACCCAGTTCAACACGATTTTTGTCACACACACCGCATACACTTATCTGGCCGAACGATATGGATTCGAGCAAGAGGGCGTCTTGGGTATATCGGCAAATGAACAGCCAAGCCCAGGAACGATTGCTGACCTTGTTGACCGGATGGTGGATGAAGGCATAAACACCCTGTTTCTCGATCCCGTATTCACTGATGAATATATCCAGACCCTCAAGTCGGAGGTAGAGGACAGAACCGCCGCCCCCGTGGACATTCTCAAGCTATACCTAATGACCGGCCCAGCCGGAGATATGGATTATATCGAGCAGATGGAGGCCAATCTGGAAAACCTTCTTCAGGGGCTGGGAGGTTGAGTTAACAATGCATTTCCCAATGAAGGAAGTGGCGAAGCAATGAGCGAGCAAGAGAAGATCATAGAAATCAGAAACCTGACCGTAACAAGGTCCAATTCAAAGGTGATCGAGTCCGCCAACCTCACCGTGGAGAAAGCAGACTATGTCGGCATCTGTGGTCCAAATGGGGGTGGAAAGACGACCTTGCTACTGTCTATGCTCGGTGTTCTCCCACGGCAGGAAGGTAACATTTCCCTTTTTGGGCAGGACATCGATGAGTTCAGGGACTGGAATAGGATCGCATTTGTCTCCCAGAACGCAATCAATTTCGACCTTCATTTCCCGATGACCGTCAGGGAGATGGTAGGCCTTGGAAAGGTGAGCGGCCGGAACCTCGGTCGCAGATTGAAACAGGAGGATTGGGACAAGGTTGACCAGAGCATGGAATTCATGGGTATAACTCCCCTAGCTGACCGCAGGATTGGGCAGCTATCCGGTGGCGAAAAACAGCGCATGTTCGTGGCAAAGGCACTGGTCAGGAATCCTGAACTTGTGTTGCTGGATGAGCCACTGTCTGGAGTGGATGCCGAGACCACTGAGCAGTTCTACAAGCTGCTGAGCAACCTGAACCTCAAGAACGATACCACCATCATCGTGGTCTCCCACGATCTTACCGCGGTCTTCTGCAGGATGAACAAGGTCATCTGCGTCAACCGTCATGTTCACTCAGCCACGATTACTCCGGATCTTGACGCTGAAGGCTTGCTCAAGAAGGCCTACGGGGAGCATTTCCACTTTGCCTTCCATGAGCACGAGTGCAAAGGGGCTTTCAGGAATGTCTGATTTCTTCATCGAGGAGATCATCAGACTTCTCGGTTACCAATTCTTCCAGTACGCTCTCCTCGGTGGCGCGCTGGTAGCCCTGACCTGCGCCGTCGTTGGACTCCTGATAGTTCTGAGGAAGGAGTCTATGATCGGGGACAGTGTGGCCCATACCGCATTCGGGGGAATTGCAATCGGCATTCTTCTTGGAGTGGAACCCATTCTCACTGCCCTGGTATTCGCGGTCTTTTCGGTTCTTCTGATAGCCTATATGAGGACCCGTGGGCTCGCTCACTCAGATGCCGCCATGGCGGTCATGTTGGCGGCGGGGTTTTCACTGGGACTGATAGTGGTAAGTGCAGCCGGAGGATTCACCGTGGACCTATTCAGCTACCTTTTCGGGTCCATCCTCACCATCGACACGACTGAGTTGGTCATTACGGCCATTCTGGCCATTTTTTCGCTAGCTATCATGGGAATATTCTACAAGGAGCTGCTATCGATAACCTTTGACGAGCAGGCTGCCAGGCTGAATGGAATTCCCGTGACCGCTCTGTCGATTGCATTCAATGTCCTAGTGGCGGTCACAATAGTCATCTCCATCAAGGTGGTAGGAATAATACTGGTAGCTGCTCTCTTGGTCCTCCCGGGTCTTTCCGCCCTCCAACTTGATCAATCATTCAGGAAGACGCTTTTGGCCAGTATCTTTCTCGCACTTCTGACAACAACGTTGGGCATTTTCATTTCAGCCCTCTTCGATGTAGCTGCCAGCGGCATCATCGTGTTCACAGCCGTTGGGGTATTCCTCCTAGCGGTGGCTTATGGTAGGTTGGGAAGATGATTATCAAAATCCAATCCAAACTTTATTTAATTCTTAACAACATCAGAAGGTGAGCCTAAATGCCGGTTGTGAGTGTTTCATTGACCGAGAAGAACATTGAACTTCTCGAGCGTATCCAGGATTCGTTGGGCCTCACTGGAAGGAGCGAGGCCATAAGAGCCTGTTTGCGCTCGGCCGAGATCGAAATGAGGAAGAAAGACGAATTGAGGGGAGAGGTCGAGGGAGTCCTTGTGATCGTCCACGATTCCCATCGCTCCAACAAGTTAGACGAGATGAGGCATGAATTTCAAGAGCAGGTTTCCACACAGATCCACTCCCATTTAGAGAACAGCAAATGCCTTGAAGTCTTCATCGTGAAAGGAAAGGCCGAGGACATCAGGAGGATGTTGGACACTTTCCGTGGTGAAGATCATTTTGAGTATATACAATTCGTCAGCTTCTGATGGTTATAGATTGAAACGGATTCCTCCACGATTGGGGAAAGATTATGTATTCTTCGGTCTCACTATCTATCTCTGTCCATAGAAATATTGGAGGACTTTTATGTCAGAAGAAGAGAAAAAGGGCAAGATCGAGGAAACCGCTGAGAAGACTGGAGAGGTAGTGGGAAAGGGCCTGAAGAAAGGCGCAGATGTTACAAAAGGAATCGGAAAAGGCCTTAAGAAGGGATTCAAGAAGGAAGAGTGATCTGCGCCTCCTCCATTTTATTAAACCGGGATCAGAGTCTGTTCCCGAATTTATCATTGAACATCTTGATACCGTTTATGATTGCTTCATAGGCGTCTTCGGCGCCCTGCCATCCTAAAACCTCTGTTTTCTTTCCCTCTTCCAGGCTCTTGTATGTGAGGAAGAACTCAGTGATCTCACTCAATTGATGGGCAGGGACATCGTCCAAACTCCGGATCTCCGAGTATCTAGGATCTCCAACCGCAACGGTCAGTATTTTGTCGTCCTCACCCGCCTCGTCCACCATGTTAAGTATGCCAATGGGTCGGGCCTCTAGTACGCAACCCGGAAAAGTAGCCTCACTGATCATGACCATGGCGTCCAGAGGATCACCGTCATCGTAGTAGGTCCTAGGGATCAGACCGTAGGCCAATGGGTATATGACGCTTGAGTGCAACACTCGGTCAAGCGTCATAACTGGATAGTTCTTTGATAATTCATACTTGTTCTTACTCCCCTTAGGGGTTTCGATAAGAACATTGATGAGATTGGGTGGGTCGCGACCCGCTGGGATTTCCTTCCAAAGTGTCATTTCAAAGATACCTCTCAATTTCCCGGTTATATCGTATCAACAAGATTTCTGATATAAAAAAGATGTTGAAGTTACTAACCTTAGCTCCCTAATCGATATACTACCAACTCGCCTCACTAACAGCCAATGTCCCGGTAAAAATCAACAAATGAATTATGGATCAACGTAGCAATTGACAGAAACAAGAGAATGTTTTTGATCTCAGTGACCTCCACCAATGGTTGAAAATTTGACTCATCAACATTATATAGACAATATCAATTAACACCTGAGGTGCCCGATGGATATCGAATGGATACTATTCCAGCTATTCATTCTAGTTCTCTTTGCAAGACTCGGTGCTATCCTGTTCGAGAAGGTCGGGATGCCAGCCGTGATTGGCGAGATCCTAGTGGGCATAATCATCGGTAACACCATCCTATTCGGCTATCTTCGTCTTGAGACCGACTTCGAGGTCTTTCAGGTCCTTGCCGAGCTCGGTGTGATATTCCTTCTATTCACCGTTGGATTGGAAACGAGGTTCTCTGATCTCAAGATGGTTGGTAGGACCGCCACCATGGTAGCGGTGCTTGGCGTGATCGTGCCGTTCGCAGCGGGATACTTGATCATAGACATGGCAACCCATCGACCGGTAGAAGCGTTATTCATGGGGGCCGCAATGGTCGCCACCAGCGTGGGCATTACCGCACGCGTCATCAGAGACATGAACCTCACCAATACCATCGAGTCTAAGGTGATCATTGGAGCGGCTGTAATCGATGATATCCTGGGCATGATCATCCTAGCGATTGTGGTGGGAGTGGCAG
>DATKXF010000074.1:0-5177 GCA_035529155.1 Methanomassiliicoccales archaeon
GGAATGGAAAAGCGTCAAGGAGTTGGGCGATAAGGCCCGCAATATTAATAGTGCTAGCGCGGCCGTGATCCTGCAAATGGTCGGAGCCGATTTCATCCTTTATGGGCCAATAAGGATGTCTGAGGTCATTTTCCCTGCATGTGCCATGACCGACGCTGTGATCGCGTATGCAATGAGGAAACACGGTTCAAAGCCAGGAAAGCAGCACCCTCTATACAAGATATTCTGAGACAGAATCACCAAGGAGGGTAATCCTATATTCATTAGGACCTCATAAATCTGGATGCCTATGAGGTATGAAGAGGGAATGACTGAATTCCTTTGCGAACTGGGGTTCCGCCGCCAGCTCGATGTATCTCGTTTCCATTGATATTGACAACGCTTCATCTCTCATCTCCGTGGACATAAGACACATCTTCGCCCCCGTGATGGCGCTGTTTCCAATGCAGGTTATTTTCTCAGATGGGACATTTGGTATCAAACCCAATATCTTTGCATTGGTGACGTTCAAGTGCTTTCCAAAAGCACCCGCAATATAGATCCGGTCAATCTCTTCCTTCTTCAAACCTTCCTTATTCATCAGAATGTTGCATCCCGCCTCGATCGCAGCCTTGGCCAAAAGAACCACCAATATGTCTTCCTCGCTGACGGTAATGTCCTCACTTCCGGCTGCTTCATCTTTCCAGGCTATCACAAACTCTGGATTCTGATCCACTTCGATAAAACGGTGGGTCGGAGGACGGGAAAAGTATCCTCGCTTGTTGATGATTCCATGTTTGAAAAGATTTCCCACAATATCGATTATGCCGGAACCGCAGATCCCAACAGCCTTCTCTGCATCAACTGTCTCATAAACTACCTCGTTGGCGTCTGGAGATATATCGACCTTCTCTATGGCACCAGATGTGGCTTTCATCCCATGCTTGAGGTGCATGCCTTCAAAGGCCGGCCCCGAAGCACATGAGCAACATATGAGTCCCTCCTTATTGCCCAAGAATACCTCTGTATTAGTTCCGATATCTATCAACATACAAGTCTCTTCAGCCTTATGCATATTGGTAGCTATAACGCCCGCAACGGCATCTGCGCCCACGAAGCCAGCGACTATGGGTAGCAAATGGACATTGGATCCTGAATTTCCTCTCAAACCAATCTGTCTTGATGGAACATCGATCGGTCTCTTCACTATCGGGACGTATGGGGCTTGAGATAGGTAGTATGGGGGTATTCCCAACAGGATGTGATGCATCACGGTATTACCTACCATGACGAATTCATAGATCTCGTTTGGACTTATTGATTCTGACGATTTGCTGCAGCTCTCTTCGATAAGACCGTTGATTGCATTTCTCACCAGACTGGACAGATTAAAGAGGTTGTCATCAGACCTAGAAGAATAGGTTATTCTGGACATGACGTCTTCGCCATAAGGCAACTGGGGATTCTCAACTGCGTTCGCGAATAGCGTTTCTCCAGTCTGAAGATCCACGAGATGGCCCACGATCTTGGAGGTCCCAACATCCACGGCGAAACCATAGAGACGATCCGTTGTATCGTGTTTTTCAATAGATACAATCCTTTCACCTTTCCAGATGGTAGCAGTGATATCCCATTCTGCATCTCTCACTGCTTCCGAGACATGCTTCATTAGGTCAAGGTCGATTGAAATCCCGATCAAATTGTTCTGTTCTCTCAATTTGGAAACGATCCTTTCAATGTCTGGCAGTGGGTCCTTCAAAGACGGTTCTGATAAAGAAAGGTGGATTTTCTCAATAGCGGGATTCGATTCAATCTCTCTCTCCGTTCCCATCAGCTGGAATCGTCTCATCCCAAATTTACTTTCAGGTGGGATATTGATTACCAATTCCCCACCTTCTGAGGATATGATGGCTCGACAAGCGAGCCTGTAATTAGAAGACCTTTCTTTTTCGGTTAAATGGTTCACCTCTGGTTCGGTTAAATGGTTTACTTCTGATTCACTTACCTTATTGATGTTGCTAGAATTGCCGACTAAGACCTTACATTTTCCACAAGTGCCCTCTCCGCCACAATCGGATCTTATCCGAACTCCGGCATTTTGGGCTATTTCCAGAAGATTCTCACCTACCTGGGCATTGACCTTTCTGCCCTCAGGTTCAAAGATGACAATCACATACGAGAATGCCTTTAGTTCGATTTAACGATATTTGTCCAATGAACTATATGGATGTTGGTAAGGATAATTATTCAGATAAATTAATATTACTTTCAATATTATTAATGAAAAGGATTTCCCAGTAGATATGTCCATCAGAAGATCGATACGGTTCGAATCTGAATCTCTTCAGATCCTCGATCATGACCCAAAACGTAGTAATAATGCCTTATTTATATTTTGAAGTCAAATTGGTGATATCGCAATGACTGTTCTCGATAACGTAATTGAATTGGTCTCCAATATGGATGGGGTAATAGAGGTCCATCCGTTAAATCAGAAGATTGCCCGAGAAGTCAAGACCATCGAGTCCAAGATTAGCGGATCTCTGAATCTTGATGTCAAGAACACTGGCGTTCAGGAATGCTTGAACCGTCAGCACATCCTATGTATCATAAAGAACGAACGTTTCAGACCCCCTCCTGAACCGACGGTGCTCTTGATAGGGGATGATGAATTAATCATTGGAAAGGAGATCATTCCATCAGATATCACCAATTACAGAGAAGATAAGGGGGTACTATTCTTGTCTAGTGACTTCATTATCTTCAAGAATAGACGACCCAAACATAGGGAGTACTTCTTGATGCCTCCCATCAAATTCCCGGAGATCGAGAGCATTGAGGGTGTGAAGAGCGCGATCTCTTGCAGCCCGTCCCTGCCGGCTGATATGAAATTGAGAGGATCTCTGGGAATCAAGGATGATCCCAGTCTTGCTAGTTTACTCATAGGCTTCAATGTTGAAAAATGACTCTCCAACATGAGAAATCCCCATTAAGCAAATATCATATGCAAAGCAAGTACTTTATTTGAGGAGGACGAAGACAATGGTTCAAGTCCTTTTTACTCACATCCTGAGAAAATCTTGGCATGTTCAAGAGATTCTACTAAAATTCCCAATGAAGGGGCTATTGATGAAGAAATTCGGGACAGTAGGATGTAAATCTTTATCGGATGAAACGCTAGTAAGCCCTCTGTGATGTCTTGAAAGAGATTAAAATTGAGAACATTGTAGCTTCAACATACTTTGGGACTAAGATTGACCTTCAATCGTTGTCACTCACGCTAGAAGGTGCGAACTATGACCCAGAGAGATTTCCTGGACTTGTTTATAGGGTCAAAGAACCCAAAACCGCGACCCTTTTATTCAACAGTGGGAAGGCTGTATGCACGGGTGCCAAGAGCCTTGAGGATCTCGATCTGGCAATAAAAAAAGTGAGGGAGAATCTCGAGAAAGCGGGGTTCCATATCGAATCCAAGCCGGAGATAGTGGTCCAGAATATAGTCGCCTCTTCTGACCTAGGACAGGAAGTCAATCTTAGGGATATCGCCATGACCCTTGGTCTGGAAAATGTGGAATATGAACCTGAGCAGTTTCCTGGCCTTGTATACAGAAACGCCAAACCTAAGGTTGTTCTCCTCATCTTCAGCTCCGGAAAACTCGTTTGTACCGGCGCTAGAAATCCTCAGGAGGTTCAAACTGCAGTGAACATAATTATCAGGGATCTAAAGAAAGCCGGAATGTTGAACTGAGTTTTCGGTGGGTAATCCACTATTATCCTCCTCACGAAGGAATAGATTAAAAAAGAAGAAAGAGCAAGGGAGCTGATCCTGCGAGCTGAAGGAATGCTTCCAATTTGCGTCCTTGATGTCGAGTGACACCCAGATAAGGAAATTTCTATCATCCAACCCAAAGAGAGATAGACCAGGACATCATCGCTGATGCCCGACCCCCTTACTCCCATTAAGTTGATTATGACGAAGAATCCGATCACGAGCGTTCCCAGCAATCCGTTGAGGCTAGGGTCCAGACCGATGAGCCTACCCCCATACGCTCCGAAGGTGTACGCATAAGGGAGATGGTGAATATGTACCCCACGATCAGGAACCAGCTCACGACCCCTTCAACGCTGGTGATTCTACCTCCAAGGGCAGAGGGGGCGATAAGATTTTTGTTCAATTTCAACTAGATAATGAATGCGTCTCGTCTCAATGCGGGTCAATGTGATCCAAAAGGATTGTATAGATTTATTCAATCAGAATTCAATGTTCCTTCATTGATTCCCATAGAGCTGCTTCTGACGATGACCATCATCACCGTGCTTCTGTGCCTGATATTCGACTTCACCAATGGATTGCATGACGCCAGTTCCACGATCGCCACCCTGGTGGAGTGCGGTGCCGCCACTCCACGGGGCGCGGTGATGATGTCCTCCATTGCCAACCTGCTCGGTGCGCTCATAGGCGGGAGCGCGGTGGCCTTCACTATGCAAGAGCTTCTCAACAGTACCTTGGGCTCGGAAATGGTCATCGTCATACTTGCGGCAGTGATCGGCTCAACCATCTGGAACATAATCACCTGGAGATTTGGTTTGCCCTCTTCATCCACACACGCCCTGGTTGGGGGCATGATAGGCGCGGGAATCGCTGCCAACGGGATAAATAGCGTATTTTGGGGCATCGACGAACTGATTGGCCCCGGTCATCAGGTTGTGGGTGTGACCAAGGTTGTGCTTTTTCTTTTCTTATCGGTGGCAATCGGATTCGTTGGAGGGTACCTGATAATGAAGGCATCCTCGATATTACTAAGGAATGCAGAGAGATCGGCAAATGAACCCATAATCAAAGTTCAGTGGTTGACCAGCGGACTGCTCTCCTTCAGTCACGGGGCCAACGACACCCAGAAGCAGATGGGAATTATCGCATTGGTGCTGTTCTCAGCGGGGTACACCACCACCCTGGATGTCTCCCTTTGGGTGAGGATAGTCTGTGCCCTATTCATGGCCCTAGGAACCTTGGGAGGAGGGTGGAGGATCATTAGAACCATTGGGAGAGGTATCTACAGGATCAAGCCTATCCACAGCCTAGATTCCCACATTACATCCACGTTTTCGTTGGCGTTCTCCACGGCCTTGGGAGCTCCGGTGTCATCCACACAGGTAGTGGCATCAAGCGTGGTGGGGATCGGTGCGGCAGAGAATGC
>DATKXF010000075.1:0-9003 GCA_035529155.1 Methanomassiliicoccales archaeon
TATTTCTCTGGCTTGTTTAAGATGGAGGGCAAAGTTTAAAAGGAAATCGAACATCGCAATCTAGGCGGGCCTGTGGTGTAGCTTGGATATCACAGAGGCCTCCGGCAGTTCCTCGTAACTGGGGAAAGCCTCAGACCCGGGTTCAAAATCCCTGATGAGGGGTATGAAAATCCCGACAGGCCCGCTCTCTCCCCTCATCGTTTTGATGGGAGCAACTTTTTGGGCAGAGGTTTTATCGCGGAGGTGATCGATTGGCTAAGAGGTGCAAGAGCTTGATCGAGGTGCAGAGTGGTGCAAAGTGCACATGCGGTGGAAGCCCGGTTATCATCCTGGCCTGCAGCGGAGCATCAAATGTCGGCCAGCTGGCAAATGAAGTCGCAAGGCGGCTCTCCAATGGGGATAGTTATAAGATGTCCTGTCTGGCTGGAATAGGGGCACATGTACCCACCATCGTCGAGACGGCCAAGGCTGCCCGGAAAGTAGTGGTGATCGATGGTTGCCCAGTCGCTTGTGGCAAAAAGGCCGCCGATCTTTCTGGAGTGAAAATACAGGATCACTTCATAATCACAGAACTGGGCATCAAGAAGAGCTACGACCTAGATATCGATGCTGATACCGTATCGCACATTACGGATAGAATCAGGTCAAGTCTATGAGCGCCGGTATATGAGAAGGGCACGACCCAGGGTTTTAAAATCGTATGATAGGTGATTTTATGGATCCAGTAGTGAAAGAGTTGGTCGCTATCGCAGCATCGGTAGCAGGTAGATGTCAACCATGCCTTCGCCATCATCTGGAAAAAGCGAAGCAGCTGGGAATAACCAAACAGCAGGTGGAAGAGGCAATCGATGTCGGGAGAAAGGTGAATTCCGTGGGCGGTGACAGGATGTGGGAGTTCTCCCTGGACCTCATCAAAGATTGGTAGCTGCAATCGATGATGATCTCGTGAATTGACTCCTCTTTTAAAAGATTCAGATATTGATGAGAATAAAATGGGGATAAAGGAAAGGGTTTCAATTTAGGATTCTTTCCCTGCTGCCGCATCCACTATAACCTTGTCGTTAGAATCGTAGTACTTCCTGCGGAACCAGAATGCCACGCTGACCAGGCTTATCAGCACCGGCACTTCAATGAGCGGTCCGATGACAGCGGCAAAAGCCACCCCAGAGGATATGCCAAATATGGCAATCGCAACCGCGATGGCCAGTTCGAAGTTGTTGCTTGCTGCGGTGAAGGTCTGGGCCACGGCATGGGGGTAATCGAACTTCAATCGGATCGACAGGTAGAATGACAGGAAGAACATGACCAGGAAGTATACCAGAAGTGGCATGGCTATTCTCAGCACGTCAATTGGAAGCTCGAGTATGTACTCCCCCTTCAGAGAGAACATCACCACGATGGTGAAAAGAAGGGCCAATAGCGAGACCTTTCCCAGCTTTGACATGAACTTCTTGTCGTACCATTCCTCCCCCTTTCTTGGTAAAAGAATGTATCTTGTCAATATGCCCGCGACGAATGGAATTCCAAGATAGATCAGGACGGAGACCGCCACGTCCCATATCGATATCTGGACCGGGACACCGGAGCCTGGCGCTATTGCCTCAGATAGGACGAATATCAAGAAGTATGCGTAGAACGAGTACAGAAGTATCTGGAATATCGAGTTGAGTGCGACAAGGACGGCCGCATATTCTGAATCTCCCTTTGCCAGCTGGTTCCACACCAGTACCATCGCGATGCATCTCGCTATTCCGGTGAGGATCAAACCTATGCGATATTCGGGAAGGTCCGGAAGGAAAATCCAGGCTAACGCGAACATCAGCATTGGCCCTACCAAATAGTTGAGGATCAGTGATGTCGCGAACATCTTCCTGGACTCGGGCCTTCGAGTCATTTGGGACAGTTTCTCGTACTTCACCTTGGCCAGCGGTGGGTACATCATGAGAATCAAGCCCACCGCAATGGGGATTGAGGTTGTGCCAATGCTCAAAGATTCGAGCCAGTCTGCGATTCCGGGGACCAGAGCACCGATTCCTATGCCAATGAACATGGCCAAGAAGATCCAAAGTGTCAGGAACCGGTTCAAGAATGAGAGCCTACTAGTGACCTTAGTTTCCATTGAATCCATTCTCCAATGAGCCATTGAATGAAGATTTCAACTATTCTTGAAATGATATATGGATATTTAACCATTGGGATTTCAAATGAAATTGAAATCCCTAAATCCTGAGTTGATGCCTCTGAATTCCATGCCAGCAGCAAAGGGTTATTACTACATTCCTCCCTTTTGGGGTCCGATGTTTCTAACGAGACATGAGGAGCGCATACTCGACGGCGAAGAGGGTTTAGGTCAGCAGAAGGCCATGGAGATCCTGACGGCATTGGGCAAGATATTCGATGCCGAGAAGCTCATCCCCATAAATTCTGCCCATCTATCTGGGGTATCCTACAAGACAATTGGCGAGGGAGGACTTCAGTTCTTGGATTCTCTCAAAGGCGAGGCCCAGGTCCGTGTCAAGACCACACTGAACCCCGCGGGAATGGACCTCGAGAGATGGAGGGACATGGGAGTCAATCCCCACTTCGCCGATAGGCAGATCGCGATCATCGATTCCTATCGCAGCCTTGGAGTTCAAACATGCTGCACCTGCACACCGTACCTTCACCACAATGTACCAAGATTGGGTGAGCACGTGGCCTGGGCAGAGTCGAATGCCCTGTCTTTTGTGAACTCCGTGATCGGAGCCAGGACCAATCGGGAGGGCGGCCCGGGCGCTTTGGCTGCCGCGATCATCGGAAAGACGCCTTTGTATGGTCTTCACCTGGAAGAGAACCGTCATCCCAGTGTGATCGTGGAAGCTGACATAGGGGACGATATGCTCTCCCATTCCCTGCTGGGTCAGGTTGTTGGGAAGAAGCTGGGTAACGCGGTTCCCTACTTCCGAGGCATCGACCCCGATATCGACCGTCTGAAGACAATGGCGGCAGCCATGGCGGCGGCGGGGGCTATTGCCCTTTTTCATGTAGAAGGAGTCACCCCCATGGATCTTGAGTACGAGCTGAATGATCTCGAGAGGATTGAGGTAGACTTTTCAGACATAGAGGAGGCGAAGGAATCCCTGACCTCCGGAAAGGAGCCGGACCTCATTGCACTGGGCTGTCCCCATCTTTCGGAGGTCGAGATGAGAGAGATCGCCACTCTTCTCGAAACGAGAGAGAGGAAGAGAGATATCGAGGTCTGGTTCTGCACTAACCGCAGGGTGAAGGAGCTTTGCCCTCGAGAGGTTGCTACCTTGGAGAAGTTCGGGAAGGTAGTATGTGACACCTGCATGGTGGTGGCCCCAATAGAGGATCATCACGAATGCACTGGCACAAATTCTGCAAAGGCCTGCAATTACCTTCCTGGGCTGTGCTCCCAGAAGGTAGTTTGCGATACCACAAAAGGCTTGCTGGAGCTGATATCATGATCCTCGAAGGCAGGGGTATATCTCCAGGTAAGGCTGAGGGAACAGCACTCGTCTTGGAAGAGGCATTCAGCTTCCTAGGGGGTGTGGTTCCATCGAGCGGAAAGCTTACCATCGACTGTCATGACGAGAGCATTTCGGGTAGGATACTGGTATTCCCCATGGGCCGAGGGAGCACCGTTGGTTCGTACGTGATGTTGGATCTAAAGATTGGAGGGAATTCCCCATTGGCCATCATCAACACCCTGGCCGAGCCCATAGTTGCCACCGGAGCGGTAATGGCTAAGATACCCATGGTGGATGGCATCGACATCTCGCTCATCAGAACAGGAGATCATGTAAGGGTGGATGCCGATTCCGGTAAGATCGAGATCCCAAACCTGAAGCCTGTCCATGTCGTGACCAGCATTCTGAGGAATCAGCAGAGAGTCCTAATACTTCAGAGAAGCGATAATGTCGGTTCCTGCCAGGGAATGTGGGCAGGCATATCTGGTTACCTCGAGATCGGGGAGACTGCAGAACAGGCTGCATTCCGAGAGGTTTCGGAAGAGGCTGGCATAGATGACCCTCGGCTGGTCAGGTGGGGGGACCCGATAGCTGTTAGGAATGAAGAGAGGGTATGGATCGTACATCCATTCCTTTTCGAGGTAGAGAAAAGGGAGATAGTCACGGATTGGGAGCACGTTGACAGTGCCTGGATATCTCCGATTGAGCTGAGGGATTATCCAGCGGTTCCCGGACTCGATGAAGTCTTCAGAAGGCTGAACCTTCTCTAGATCGTGGTATCTACCTCTTTCTCCAGGAGGTTAAGCTCCGAAGCTTCCAGAGTTGAAGGGTTCAGGGCCAGTAGTAGAATGGAGTTATTGATGGCGATCTGATCCCTAAGAGATTGGATGAATCTCAGGACCGTCAGGAAGTTGTTGTTGGTTATCAGATATTCCAGACCATCCATGAGTATTATACCGCCCTCCAAACTTACGAATTGGTCGAGTGCGAACGAAAGCTTCTCAAGGTCTTTGGGTCTGAGTGAATTCTCTTTTCCGATCGAGGATAGCCATATCATCGGTGTGTCGCCCAGATCGTACTTGGACTTGATCTTCAGCGGATAGTTTCTGGTAACGCAGAACCCCTTTATGCCCTCGTTTAGGGCTTTCTGGAACAACTCGTAGGAATGTTTGGTGCGCTCTTCCTTAATGAGATATGTGAAACCTCCCTCAAGTACCAGTTCCTTGGCTCCATCACCCTCTAGAGTCGCTTTAGGTTCTTTGGCGGGCTCTTCCTTCTTGAGCTTTACTTTGGGGGAGTAGCTGATGATCTCTCTTGCAAGATCGCCTGCCCCAAGTTTCTTTAGGTCGTCGATCTCCGCACCCTTAATCTTCTCAACGGAGTCGTATCCCGCCTGATAGATATTCACTGCCAGCTCCTCGCTGACCTGGGGTATGGACATGAGGTATTCGACTATCTCTTCCATGGGAGCCCCCCCTTCCTCCTTGAGGGTGGCACCACAAGCGGAACACTTCTTGTCCTCGCTGCTCACTCGCGCTCCACAATTTGAGCACTTCTCACCTTCATGGGACCCCACTTCGAGGAATTCCAGGATTCTCTTCAAATCAGAGCTTGAGACCCCCTTTATGCCCTCAAGATACTCCTCGTCTCTGTTCCGAAGCTCTTCCACACGGTTGATGCCCGCGTCAATGAGGGCCAGGGCAGTGTTCTGTGAAATGCCCGGAATACTCGTGAGATCCTCAATGCTGGCCTTAAGGTTTAGGGAGGTCACCGAAATGTGAATGTCTCCCCCTTCCACCTTCCAATCAACGCTGTACTCACCCTCGGGCTTGTCCGTGAACATGAGGTTTCTGGACCTAGTCTCCTTCATGATGTGGTCTTTCCAGTCCTTGAAGTATTCCGTCATGGTGGCGGAAGCCTTCACCTCTGTGGAGATGAATTCCTCGACATCCAGCTTCATGTCCTTGCGCATCTGCTGGATGCGTCTTACCAGCTCCCTAGCGAAGCCCTCTGCTTTGATCTCTGGGGTCACCATGAAATCGATGTATACGTCACCCTCCGAGAACTGCACCTCTGTGATGTCCGGGGGAAGGGAGGCGCTGAAAGAAACCATGTTTGGCTCGATCTTTACCATCTGCCCCTCGATCCCGAGCTGATACTCTCCTTTCGATACGCTCTCCTTGATCTGCTTGGCAGGTCTGCTCTTCAGAAGGACGGCGATCTTTGAGCTCCACTGGCGGTACACCTTCCCAATGGCATGAGGGTTGGGGATGACCGAAAGGATCATCTCGTCCCATTCTTCGCCCGGAGCCAGCATCTCAACTTCCTTGACATTGGCTTGGGATTTGATGACATTCTCCAGGGTCTTCAGCGAGCGCATCATCTCCTCGCTCCTGCATCGGATGACGACCCTTCTTAGGGGCCAGCGGAGCTTCATGCCCACCTTCTGCCTTTCGGCCGCAATGATTTCTACCACCTCCTGGGCCGATTGCATTGAGGCTTCCAGACGCTCGCTGACCTTGGTGAGATCCGGTGTCGGCCAATCGATCATGTGAATGGATTCCAAGGTCCCGTCCATGTGACGGTATATCTCCTCCGTGATGTGCGGGCAAATCGGGGCAAGTAGCTTGGTCGCCGTCATCAATGAATCGTAAAGTACCTTGTAAGCCGCGAGCTTGTCCAGGTCTCCCTCTTCCTTCCACATGCGGTCCCTGATTAGGCGGACGTACCACCTGGAAAGGTCCTCCACGATGTAGTCCTCCAACGCCCTGCAGGCGCGGTGGAGCTCATAGGAGTTGAGATACTTGGCCATCTCGTTCTTTATCCTCTCGGTCTTGGAGATCATCCAATGGTCCTCTGGGTGAAGTGCTCCACCCAGACCGCGATACTCCACCGAGTCTGGATTGAAATTATCAATGGACATGTAGGTCGCAGCGAACTTGAAGATGTTCCACAGGATGTTGAGCATCTTCCTGGCATTCTTGACGCCTTCGTGCTGGAAAGAGAGATCCTCCCAGGGCGCGTTCGCCCTCAGCAGGTAGAAGCGAAGTGCATCGGCCCCGAATTCATCCATGATCTTCCTGGGCTCAATGGTATTGCCCTTGCTCTTGGACATCCTCTCCCCATTGGGGTCGAGGACCCAGCCGTGCATGAGAACGCTCTCGTAGGGTGCCCGGTCAAAGGCTATGCATCCCGACGCAAGTTGGGAATAGAACCATCCACGAGTCTGGTCGTGGGCTTCCACGATCCATCTCGCAGGCCACCATCGCTCGAACTTCTCCGTGTTCTTGGGGAAGTCTAGTTGAGCCCACGAGCACACACCAGCATCGAACCAGACATCGAGCACATCGGGTACACGGGACATGGGTCCACCGCAATTTTCACACTCGATATGCACTTCGTCGATCCAGGGCCGGTGAAGTTCAAGATCCTCGCGATAACCTTCAGCGCCTTCCAGTTCCTTGAGCGAAGAGATCACCTTCATCTCCCCGCAGGTGCAGGTCCACACCGGTATGGGGACTCCCCAATATCTCTGTCTTGAAATGCACCAGTCACGGGCGTTAGCCACCCAATCTCTCTGACGGGATGAACCGGCCCAGTCAGGTGTCCACCGTACGCGGTCAACCTCCGATAGCATCAGTTCCTTGAGCTTGGTGACCTGAAGGAACCACTGTCTCGTGGTCCTATATATGATATTTGATTCGCATCTCCAGCAGTGGCCATATCTGTGATCCACAGTAGTCCTATGGAACAACAGCATATTGTTCTCTAAGTCATCCATGATGAGATCGTTAGCTTTCTTGACGAATATTCCGGCGTACTTTGTGCCTGCCTCGACGGTGTAGTTACCAGCCTCATCCACGGGGCAGAATGGTAGAATCTCGAATCTCAGGCCGAGCTCGAAGTCCTCTGGACCGTGTCCTGGGGCGATGTGAACCAGACCAGTATTCTCAGCCTCCACGGTCTCCGATGGAATGACCTTGTGGACCCACTTGCCTTTTATCTTGGATTGATACGGAACCTCTTCTGCGAAAGGAGGGATATACTCCAGGCCAACCAGGTCCTTACCTATTATCTCCTCCATGATCTGGTATTCATCCCACTCGGCCATTACACCGATCGGCTCTACCAGGTCCTTCAACAGGATCAAGGTGAGACTGTCCCCGTTCTCGCGCAGGTATCGGACCTTGACATACTTGAAATCGGGCTGGACCGCCACGGCCATGTTGGCTAGGAGTGTCCAAGGTGTAGTAGTCCATATCAGAAGGGCGGCGTCCTGATCCTTGAGCTTGAAGCGGACATAGATCGAAGGGTCCTTCTCATCCGAGTACTCGATCTCTGCCTCAGCCAGTGCGGTCTCGCACCTGGGACACCATGATAGTACCCTCTCCGCCGATGTGAGCATATCTCGATCATAGGCGCGCTTCAGGGTCCACCACGCCCCCTCGATATAGCCGGGGTTGAGCGTCATGTAAGGTTGGTCCCAATCCATCCAGACTCCGAGCTCCTTGAACTGCTCGGTCATGCTCTTCTGGAAGTCAAGGGCGAACTGCTTGCAGGTGGAGACGAACTTGTCAATTCCATATTCTTCTATCTCCCCTTTGCTCTTCACTCCGATGGACTTCTCAACCTTGACCTCTATGGGCAACCCGTGCATGTCGTATCCAGGCTGGTCACGTACATTGTGACGTCCCATTCTCTTGTACCTTATGATTACATCTTTGATAATCTTGTTTAGCGCAGTGCCAAGGTGGATGGCACCTGTGGTATAAGGAGGTCCGTCAACGAAGTAGAAATCGGGGTAGTTAGCCTTCGAATCCTTGACTTTCTTGTAAGTGTTATTCTCTGCCCAGTACTCCTGAACTTCCTTCTCGAGTTCCTTCGGATTGTAACTGGACTGGACTTGCTTCATCATCCCGTTAACCCTCTCAGCGTAAAGCACGATTTCCCCTTAAAAGATTACTGTTCTGGCAACCGTAATCTCAAATATCCCACTGGACAACTTTCTCCGAGCCAGATAATACTTTTCATGATTTTGTCCATTCGGATAATCATTGGAAACTCGAGAATCAGGAGAACATGTCCAATTTGGATTGAGCCGCCTGTTCCCGTTTCTCCTCCCTCTTGGACTCCAGTTTGTCAAGCGCACTCTCTACCCGCCTGGGGGTGAAGTCGTGTTCCTCGACCAAGAACTCCATGACCTTGTCCCTCTGGGCGGGCTTCCAGGTAAGGTCATAATCGCCCATCTTCTCGTAGCCAATGAAGATCTCCCTTATCTCCTTGAAGGATTCAATCGTCAGGCTCTTTGCATCCAGAGTCCTCTCCAGATCCCCATGTTCCTTTATCAGCGTCAGTGCCTTCTTGGGCCCTATGCCCTTTATTCCTGGGTTGAAATCGGTGCCCATCAGGATGCATATGTCGACGAGCTGATCCCGAGTCACCCCGAGGTGTTCAAGGGTCTTGTCCAGTTCGATCAGCTCGATATGCACGCTGCGATATCTACTGCTTCCTGGAAGCTTTCTTCTTCCCGTGA
>DATKXF010000076.1:0-17350 GCA_035529155.1 Methanomassiliicoccales archaeon
CGATACCCAGAAATCGCTGTTCAGCGGGAGACAGCACACCGCACTGGTCATTGACCCGATTGCCGAGGAGATCAGGGCTTTTTATCTAGAGAAAGAAGAGGTCTTGGAACGCTGCTTCGCTGTATATTGGGACGACTATCAGAATCCCTACTACAGCAGGGCCGTGAAAATGAGGAGGGTTCGTTCAAACCCAGATAGCGTGCCTTCTTCTGAGGGAGGCCTCGGTCTGTCCAAGACGTTCCATGAGTATCGGGATGAGGGCGTCGAAGAATAGAAATGCAGAGTCCTCGAAAAGAGTCCCTAAAGGCGCCATTTTGGTCCGTTTCTCGTCCTCAAGGGTGGGAATCTCCAGTACCAGGTTTGATGCATGAGCCAGCTTAGAATGTGAATTCGAAGTGATGGCCACTACCTTGGATCCCACCCTTCTCACAATATTGGCCGTCTGGATGCAGGACATCGTCTCTCCCGTATTGGAGAAAATGATAACGAGGTCCATCTCTCTCACTATCGGAGTGGTCATCTCACCCACGAAGTGGACCTTAAGACCGAGTTGGACCAACCTTACAGCAAATGCCTTCCCTATAAGCCCGGACCGTCCCACACCATAGACGAATACGGTACGGGCAGATATGATGGAGTTGATCATATCATCGACAGCCTTCTGGTCGACACTCTCTAGAGTCTTCTGGACCCGACTGACGATATAGGCAAGTTCATCATTCATTTCTTTTCAACCTTCTTGGAGGGCTTCTTGGATGACTTCTTCTCTATCTTCTCCTCCTCATAATAGTCATCCTCATCCTCCTGATTCGCCTTCTCAGATTTCTTGGACTTGGTTTGCTTCGCAATCATCTTGGTGAGTGCCCGTTCGAAGATCACCTTCATGTACATGGCGTCGTGTTCCAGCAATGGAGAGCTGGATATGATGGTGATCTCGGGCATATTCTCCACCAGATATTCGGCTAGCGGTTCGAAGCGGAGGTCCCCTTTCTTGATGGGCGTGACGCGTTTCTCGTTTCCCGCTTCATGTTCGACCCCAGAGAAGTGGGTGTAGAATGCATTGCCAACTAGGTCCTTGGTCTTGTCAAGAATGTGACCGAAGTCCTCCGGCTCCCTCAGGGCTCCGCTCTCTCTTGCATGTAGGTGGGCGAAGTTGATTACAGGGACCACACCTTTTACCTGATCGCAGATCTCCATGATCTCCTCGAGACTCCCGAAGACCTCCTGCCTTCCGCTTGTCTCCAGCCCGAGCAATGGCTTGAGGCCATTGCTTTCCCACCATTCCATGAGCGCCGAGATATTCTCGGTGATGCTCAATTTGGCCTCATTCTCCCCATGATGACCATAGAGACCGAGGTGAGTGACAACGATATCGCCGCTCATGTGGTGGGTCATGGTTCCTGCCCATCTCACGTTGTCTATGCTTCTATGGGTGAGATCGGAGTTGCTGGCGAGATCCATGTAATATGGCGTATGCATCGATAGGCACACGTCCAGTTGCTTTCCCATCCTTCCCAGCTCGTTGAGTTCCTGGAAGTTCTGGACAAGCCCCGAAGCCAAGGTGATCAAGAGGTCATCCTCGACTATCTCCTCCTCAAGATTCGTTATCCCCTCGTCATCTCTAACGATCTCCATTATTAGATCGCTCTCTATCTCCAAGGGTGACTTTCCCACCTCATCCTCGTCTGGATATCTCTCGATGACATTAACCCTGACCATCTGGATCTCCATTGCGTTGAGGCCTAGGTTGTGCACGTCCTCGATACCATCCTTGAGAGTCCTGCCCTTGCAGGAAAGCGGAATACCGGCTGGACCAAAACGTATCATCACTTCACCCGGGTGAAGTCAACATTATGCTAGAAGGTATATATAACAATTAACTATGGCTATTCAGTACTGGCCAGATATAGCAATTATATAGAAGGGACTGTCGCTAGACGTTACTGGCCGATCCACTACGGTCAAATAAAGGTTTGAAATAAGTGTGTATGAGCAAAGTTTTAAAAAGGACCTCTCTATTGGAGTGTAGCCCAATGTCGGGAGAGTCAGATTATGAAAAAGATAGGCAAGACTGACCCCAGCCTCATGATCCTTATCGAGGATCTCAAGAAGGAATCGAGAGACGGGGGCGCTGCTATCTGGCGAGACATTGCGAGGCGATTGGAGAAGCCCAAGAGAAGCTGGGCAGAGGTCAACATCAGCAGGTTCGAGCGATATGCCGATGATGGCGACACAATCATTGTCCCTGGGAAGGTCCTCGGGGCAGGTAACCTCAGCAAGAAGCTCACCGTTGCGGCGTATAGATTCTCTGAGACCGCCAGAGATATGATAGAGAAGGCAGGTGGGAGGAACCTCACCATTGAAGAGCTCGTGGAGGAGAATCCTTCAGGCAGCGGCGTGAGGATAATGAGGTGATCTGATGGTCGTTATTGATGCTGATGGACATGTTCTGGGTCGGTTGTCAACTAACGTGGCTCAGAGGATCATGAGCGGCGAGGACGTGATCGTCGTCAACGCCGACAAAGTACTGATCACCGGAGGACGAGCTACCATCCTCTCTGATTACAAGCAGAAGAAGGACAGGGGCAAGATCCGAAAGGGTCCATTTTACCCGAGAAGGGCGGACCTCATTCTCAAGAGGACAGTCAGGGGGATGATACCTTTCGACAAGTCCCGTGGAAGGGAAGCCTACCGCAAACTCAAGGTGTTCGTGGGCGTTCCCCGTGAATACGAGTCTGCTAAGGTGGAGAGGATCGAGAAAGCGATGCAGGTGAATACCAGCAGGTACATCACTCTGGGGGAGGTATCAGCCTTCCTAGGTTCCAATGTGAGGTGATTTAGGTGAGCGAGATCATTAACACGAGTGGCAAGAGGAAATCGGCCATCGCCAGGGTCACAGTAAAGAAGGGAAGTGGCCAGGTTAGGATCAACAAGGTCCCCCTGGAAATATACTCGCCGGAGCTCGCCCGCCTGAAGATCCAGGAGCCGCTGGCGCTTGTCCCCGAGAAGGCAGCCCAAGTGGACATCCAGGTGAATGTCAAGGGCGGCGGGATCATGGGTCAGGCAGAGGCTTCTAGAACGGCGATTGCAAAGGGACTGGTGGAGTTCTTCAACGACTCTGAGCTCGAGAGGAACTTCAAACAATACGACCGTTCCCTGTTGATCAGCGACCCCCGCAGGAAATTGCCTAAGAAGCCAATGGGTCGTGGTGCCAGAAAGAAGAGGCAGAAGTCATACAGGTGATTTGATGATAATACCCGTACGATGCTTCAGCTGCGGAAAGGTGGTAGGAAGCTCCTACCAGACCTTCGTTAAGAGGGTTCAGCTGGGGGAGGAACCGAAGCAGGTTCTCGACGACCTGGGCATTAAGCGCTACTGCTGCCGCAGGATGATCGTCTCCCACGCGGAGCTCATCGACGAGCTGATGCCTCTAGGCTAAACCCTTTCAAATGGGTCCGTGGGGTAGTTTGGTATCCTTCCAGCTTGGGGTGCTGGTAACTCCAGTTCAAATCTGGGCGGACCCACTATTCTTCTTATCCAGTACATTTATTCTCAAATCTCATTAAAAATAAAATGAATTCGGGTCTTCGGAAGGTCAAAACCTTTTCTTTCTTTTCTCATCATTGATGAGGAAGGAGTCTGTCATCAAATTGAGAAATTAGGAAAATGGTATGATCGAATATAGTCAGAATCTCATAGTTTCTGCCCAATTAGAAATTGGGGGGAGTTGGGAAGTTGGGTAGAATCTTCGGAACCTTGGTTGAAACCCACTTTCATGTGACTTTCAACTCAGTAAGAATTGTCATATTGTGGACCGAACGGGAACCGCTCACTTAAGAAGCCAGATGATCAATTTTCTTACTTCAATTAAATTCCTAATCGATTCAGGATGGTCAAACCTTTTCCATTCTTTTTCTGATTTCAACAAAAGGGAAATTGTCAATATAGGAAGGTGACGAGTCTGCAATTCCCCCAATTGAATTCTTGACATAATCACGCGATAGTCCAGGTTCATATCTCAGGGTGCTTTTGTTCCCGAGTCTTTCTGTCTATGGTCTGGCCTTACCTTTAGTCCATTCCATTATGTCGGGCACGTTTAGCGATAAGAATCCTTCTTCCATTGCCTTCCCGCACTTCGGACAATTCATTGACCGTCTCCAGAAAGGAGTCTTCTGTAGTCTGTCACAAACATGACATTCATATCGGCCATCTCCCAGTTGTCTCATAGTGACCTGCATGGATGGCTTCGGCAGCCTGCCACAATATCCGATATCTGCTACCATCATTTAGCAACAGCAATCCTTCCTTTTCCTCCTCCATGTCCTCTCTTTTGTAAGCAAATGGAAAACACATGATAACCAGAAACCATTTTCCAGGGTCCTCTTCCAAGGGTCTAATCGTCTTTACCTGCTCCCAGTCGATTTTGCGATATTTGCCATTCTTGAATTGCAGACCGATACCACTGTCCTCGATATGGATGAACTTGAGTTTCTTGGCATTATATGACCAAAAACCGATGGCCATAACGAAGATAACCACTGACCAGATCAATACTGACCATATCAATCCGTTCGCCAGTAGCAGAAGAGGAAGCGAGCCCAGAGCGATGATTATGATCAGTAACAGTAGCAGTACAAGTGGGTCAAATTCGTCATGAGGTGGATTCTCGAAAACCTGTCGTTCCATCTCCTATCTCCCTCTTCCTTCACGATTTCTCAAAATGAATCGAGAGATAAAAAGTTTTCCAATTCCACATTCTTCACAAGAATGAACTCGATGAGCGGTTGAATTTTGACCAATACTTCCCTAATGGCCTTATTCTCCGGTCTGTTTCTATCCTTGAACTACTTAGGAAAAAGATCCCCATCGAAATCGAAGTCGAATTCCCCCCCTCCCCATCTGCCATCAGAACAGTAAGAAGTGTCAATAGTGGACCGAGCGGGATTTCTGACCGCCAGAATGACTGGCTAAGGTCCGAAAATTTCCGAAAGTGGAAAATTCCATACCGAGGGGAATACGAAAGATAAACCCCTTAATTCTTCTTTTTCTTTTAGCATTTTTGAAAGTTGGGATAATGGTTAATTCTGTGAAGTCCAGAATATTGTAGTATCATCCTGATCCTGGGTTGGGATGGGTTGGGATGACAATCATCTAAGAAATGCAAAACGAAAATTCTGGATAGCCAGAAATGTCAGGAATGGACCGAACGGGAACCATCCACTTAAGAAGCCAGATGATCGTTTATCACACTTCAATTAAATTCCAATTCGATTCTGGGGAAGGTCAAAACCATTTTTCGCCTTTCAGATTTAGCATAAATCTCCCAGATTCAAGAATATCATGGCCATGACTTCATGTGTTGAGAATCAGACTTGGATATGGTGAGAAGAGGAGCAATCCGTGAACAATGAGCAGGCGCTGCCCTCCCCTTCCGAGGGGGGTGCTTACGCTTTACGAAGAAGGAGCGCGTCGAACTCGCGTCGTCGGAAGCTTATGTCACGGAGAGGATAGAAAACTATTTACTTAATCCTAGTGTTCCATTCACGCTGGCAGTCTCTGCTGGATGTTCCATAAGGCTGGAAAAACAATGACAGTAAAATGTGCGGTCATCGGGCCAGGAAACATTGGCCGTGACCTGATCTGTAAGATTCAGAAAAGTCGCGTGCTGGATGTCGGGGTGGTCATCGATATTCATCAGGGAGAGGGTTTGAAATTTGCCCGGTCGCTTGGCTACGAGGTCATCTCCGAGGGGGTAGACGCTTTTCAAACTCCAGGTGATTGTCGAATCGCCTTTGATTGCACCTCGGCGCATGCGCATCCGCACAATTACGAAGTGATGAGGAAATTCGGCATCACTACGATTGACCTGACACCGGCGGCTATCGGGCCTTTCGTGGTGCCGTGTGTTAACCTAGGGGAGCATCTTGACAGAGACAACGTGAATCTGATCACTTGTGGAGGGCAGGCGACCATCCCGATCGTGTACGCGGTAAGCCGGTCGACGCCGGTAGCTTATGCGGAGATTGTCGCAACCATCGCTAGCAAGAGCGCAGGGATGGGAACCAGAGCTAATATCGACGAATTCACCGAGACTACGCGCAAGGGGATCGAGCTTATCGGGGGGGCGAAGCAGGGGAAAGCCATCATTATTCTGAATCCTGCGGAGCCACCTATCACTATGAGAAGCACAATCTATACGCTATGCCCTGACCTCGACGCGCAGCAGGATAAAATCAGGCAGAGCATACAAAGCATTGAGCGCGAGGTCCGAAAGTATGTGCCAGGCTATGCGGTCACGATTGATCCGATATTCGATGAGTGCACGACAAAATGGTTTGGTAAAACTCTGCGAGTTGAAACCAAGATCCAAGTCGAAGGAGCGGGTGATTATTTGCCTAAATACAGCGGGAATCTTGATCTTCAAAACAGCGCGGCCGTTGCCATCGCCGAACGGTTTGCCGATAAATGGGCGGCCGGGCTTCCGAACGAAGGAGGGTTGTAGATAATGAACCCGGCTGTTAGAATCGTTGACACATCACTCAGGGATGGAAGCCACGCGAAAAGCCATCAGTTTACCCTTGAGATGATCGAAGCCGTCGCTGGCGGACTTGACCGGGTGGGGATTCCCTACATCGAGGTTTCTCACGGTGACGGGCTTGGGGGCGCGTCGCTGGTCTACGGGTTTCCCCTGTTCAGCGACGAGGAACGCCTCGAGGTTGCGCACAAGGTGATCAAGCGGGCGAAGCTAACAGTTCTTTGTCTACCTGGAATCGGCACTCGGAAGGATCTCGAGATGGCGGCAGAAAACGGGGCTAAAGTCGCTCGGATCTGCACTCATTGCACGGAGGCCAACATCAGCGCCCAGCAGATTAGCCAAGCAAAGGATCTGGGGATGGAGGTAATGACGTTCCTCATGATGTGCCACATGATATCGCCGGAGGAACTGCTTGAGCAGGCTAAGCTTATGGAAGGGTACGGGGCCGACGTCGTGTACGCCACAGATTCCGCGGGTGCCTGTACCCCCCAGATGGTGAAGGATCGCATCAGCCTGCTTTCCCATCACTTGGGTTGCGAGGTGGGCTTCCACGCGCATAATAATCTAGGGTTGGCCATCGGAAACAGTCTTATCGCGGTCGAGAACGGTGCGCAATACATCGATGGAACCGTGCGAGGGATCGGTGCGGGGGCGGGGAACGCGATGACAGAAGTACTGGTGGCGGCGCTTGAGAGAGCCGGCTACAAGACCGGCATCGATTTGCTGGGGCTGATAGATTTCGCTGACAACATATTCGCGCCGATCATGGACAGACCCCAGATTATTGATGGATCCAGCCTGATTCTCGGTTACGCCGGTGTGTATTCATCATTTCTTCTGCATACGTTTCGAGCGGCAGAGAAATTCAATGTGGATCCTCGCCAAGTGCTTATTCGTCTTGGAGAACTCAAAACGGTCGGTGGCCAAGAGGACATGATTGTTGATGTCGCCTATCAGTTGGCACAAGAGAAGAAGAAGTAGGTAGCTAGAAATGCTCTGGCGGCAGCGTGCCTTGCAGAGGGTCGGTTCTTCATGGTGATGCGCGAACGTTATTCGATCGGAGGAAATCCTTGGGCGCGTAATCTGTTGATTGGTGTTAGGCTCCAAGATCCCCAGGAGAGGGCATGGAGAAGCTAGGCCGCTTATACCCCGCATCCATGGTGAGGTTGGTTCCTACTCCGATAGGCAGTTCAGGGCCATCAAGAGGAAGATACGGGAGGAAGCTGGGATCCCCTTCAAGTTCAAGGACTTCAGACCCACCTTCACCCAGATGACACTGGACCGAAACCCAAACCTTCTCTCAGATGTAGCTAAGCAGTTAGGGCACAAGACCACGAGGACAATAGAGCTCTACTACGGTAGAATCTCAGACGAGAAAACCTTCCAGAGACTCGATGCGACATGGGACTCCATGTACGAGGAGTTCGATGGCGATATCGAAAACTAATTTAATGGGATAATGAAAATGAATGTACTGGCTTTGAAGATTGGTGTGTCTGGGCGGACCCACTATTCTTCTTATCCAGCTAATATGGACGTTCTCCCATTTTGAAAGGCGACCTTTTGTGAGCGATCTTCAATCAACGATCACTTGAAGTACGCGACTACGCCACCCATTCCTCCACCGAACTCGGCGTGGATGACATCTCCTTCCCCAACAGCTATCGGTGAGATCACCGAACCGGATATTATCAGGTCGCCAGCATTGAGGCTGATACCATAGTCAGAGAGCTTGTTCGCCAACCATGCTACAGACTGCGCGGGGTTCCCAAGGACCTCTGCTCCAGCGGCCGTCTCCACGATCTCCCCATTCTTCCTTACCACGACCCCGATGGTCCTGAGGTCCAAGCCCAAAATATCAGTCAGCATGCCACCCGCCACCACTCGGCCGATCGATGCGTTGTCCGAGATCGAGTCCTGTATCTTGATCCTCCAATCCTTTATTCGGCTATCGATCACCTCAAAGGTGGGCATGACTCCGGCGGTGCAGTCGAGTACATCCAGCGCCGTTATCCCCGGACCTGTGATATCGTCATCAAGAAGGAATCCAACCTCCGCTTCTATTTTCGGTTGAATCAATTCGGAAAGTAGAATCGGTGTCCCCTCATCCACCATCATTCTGTCCATAATGTGGCCATAGTCCGGCTGGTCAACACCGAAGGCTTTCTGCATCCTCTTGCTGGTAAGTCCGATCTTCTTTCCAACTTCTATCTCGCCATCGGCCTTCTTGATCCTGATGACCTCGAGCTGGATCCGGTAGGCATCCTCTATGGTGATATCCACTCTCTCGGTCAGTGGTTCTAGGGGTTCCACTTCTCTCTCCGCTGCCACAAGTTCCTTGGCAAATCCGGCTATCTCTTCCGCTGTGAGCATGAGATCGACCAAATTCATGTTCTCATGGATTAATCAAGTTTTCCTTCTCCGAGTTTCATAACGCCCCCACTAAACTATAACATCCTCGAAAATCCTATTTTTATTGGATCAAAAGAGCACCGGGGGAGAGCAGATCGGATCATCTCAAAAGGACAGATCACACGCTACTCAAGGTCTTCACCATCCTTCTGGCTTTCAGCTTCGTGATCGTCTTGGCCACTTCTCTCACGTCTGAGGAAGATGATTCCTTCTATGGCATTACCCTCACAATGCTAAATTTCACGATGATCACCATAGGCATCATGTCCTGGGTTGCTCGTGGGGATTACGGAATCGTTCAGACCGATAAGATATTCAAGTGGGCTGGGAGCTGTTCATAGGGACCATTCTAGCGATCTATGTCAGCCTCAATCCTGTCGTATATGGCCTAACTGAGGCTTCGCCGGGGATTACCCAGACTCTGTTCGATGAGCCTAATCTGGAGAAGAAGTGCTCAACTGTGGGAAATCCCTACCCTGATATAGAGGCCGTGGTGATGGACCTCGAGACTGGAGAGCTTTGCGAGACGGGGAAACCGGGGGAGATATGCTGCCGCGGATACAACGTCATGAATGGATACTATAACATGCCAGAGGAGACCGCAAAGGCCATCGACGAGGAGGGTTGGCTTCACTCGGGTGACATCGGTGTCGTCGATGAGGACGGGTACTTCTCGGTCACCGGTCGCCTTAAGGACATGATCATACGTGGTGGAGAGAACATCTACCCCAAAGAGGTGGAGGACTTCATACACCACATCGACGGCATCCAGGACGTTCAGGTAGTTGGGGTTCCCAGCAAGAAGTACGGTGAGCAGCCTGGTGCATTCATAATCCTGAAACCTGGGGAGGAGATGACTGCTGAAGACATTCAGGATTACTGCAGGGGGAAGATTGCTTGGTACAAGATACCCAAGCTAATCACTTTCGTAGATTCATATCCTTTGACCGCCAGTGGCAAGATAATGAAGTACAAACTAAGAAAAGAATCAACCGTTCTTTGGCCAGAAGCGTGATCTATCTCGATGAATCCGTCTTGATAATTCTAGCTTGATATTTGATGTTCATTCAAAGATGAACATCTCGTTCCAAAATTGGCAATTGTTCTATGCGATAATCAAGCAGCCTTGAACAAGTATTTTCTAATCCAAGATGGAATACATCTACCACTTGAGCGAAGAGAAGATTCAGAAGCCCCTCGTATCGAGGATGGAAGTCCTGATATTGACGGCAATAGGCGCGATGATTCTATTACTCATATTGATAAATGCTGGGATCATCCTTAAATCCGTCTCGGAAAACGGCAAGGGATTCATCAATCTGGGACTGATCGCTGGAATCGTCATCTCGATGACATGGTTTTTCCTGCAGATCGTGGGAAAGGTCTTCGTAAGATACATGGTCACTTCAGTGAGGAGCGAGGCAGAAGCCAGATCTACCTGGAAGATCATCAGCTATATAATTTGGGCCATAGTGATCATAGGCCTGCTATTTGGCGTCATAAGCGATCCTAACTCTTGGGCAATCATACTGGGTCTATTTGCGGCGGCAATGGCCTTCGTCCTCCAGCAACCGCTACTGAACATCGTCGGATGGTTGTTCATCTCCACGAGATCGATATACAGGATCGGTGACAGAGTCTCGATAGCGGGTGTGAACGGTTATGTAATCGACATAAGCACGATTCAAACCGATATTAGAGAGTTCGGCGATTGGATGGCGGGAGACACCTTCACTGGGAGGATAGTCTCGATTCCGAATGGTTTCATGTTCTCTCACCCCATATATAATTACACCCGGGACTTACCCCTGATATGGGACGAGATCTCCATCCTGGTCACCTACGAAAGCGACACCGATGCTGCTATCAAACTCATCACTGAAGCTGCAAACGAGGTGGTTGGGGACCTCATGATCCGCAAGTATGATGAATATAAGGACAGGATGGAGCTGAGCGATCTCAGAACAGAAATTCCGAGACAGCCACAGGTGCGGATGAAGTTCGCGGATTCGGGGGTCAACATGTACGTGATATACCTGTGCCAAGCTTCATCCAGAAGGCGAGTGCACTCTGAGATCACGAAGAGGATATGGACCAAGTTCAATCAGGATGAGAGGGTAGAAATCGCCTATCCCCACACACAGATCCTGGGTGGGATATCCACCAACGAAAGATCACGGACACCAATATCAGAGGAGATCAAGAAAAGAGGGGACTGAACCGTCCCTTATTTGCTCATTTCAACAGATCATGCAATCTTGAGAGCACGTCGTCAACGTGGCCAGGTACGTTTACCTTATGCCAGGAGGCGGCAACATTTCCCTTCGGGTCGATTATGAAGGTTGTCCTCACCACGCCCCAGAACTCCTTACCGTACATCTTCTTCTTCTGCCAGACCCCGTATCTCTCAAGGACCTCGTGTCCCTCATCTGATAGCAAGGTGATCTTTAGGTCATTCTTCTCGATGAACTTCCTGTGTTTATCAGGTGAATCAGGACTTATCCCTACGACCGGGACATTGACCGAATTGAACTTGTCCAGCTGTTCCGTGAAGTCGTGTGCTTCCTTCGTGCAGCCGCTTGTCATGTCCTTTGGATAGAAATAGACCACGGCAAATTTACCCTTCAGGTCGGAAAGGCAGAACTCTTTCCCATTCATGTCCGGGAGACAGAAATCAGGGGCTTTGTCCCCCACATCAAGTTGAGTCATCTTGAAAACCTCCATGAAGTTTGCTGAAATGAACATTCAAGCAGGAGGATAATAACCGTTACCTCGAGAAAGCACGATATCGCGGGATCGTTCGCAATCTTCCTTGATCACTTGTGTCTACTTCTGATCGCTATACCTGCTATTGCAATGCAGGATATGATCCCTATGATGAGGATCAACATCATATTCTGATCCAGGCTGAATGAATCGTCGAGTGGTTCGAGATTGCTATTCACTTGGGTCTGGCCATCCGATACCTGCACGTCCATCACCTTTCCTCCATAGCCCTCCTTAGTGATGGTTAGTGTGTAGCTCCCAGGAGGTGCCTCGAGCACGAATCGCCCTTCGCTGTTCGTGGTAGTGCTCTTTCCGGTATCAAGGGAAACCAGCGCATCTACGATCGGCTGACCATCATCGTCGAGGACAATGCCACTGATTATCCCAATGGAGATCGTACGGAACGACCATTCCGTCTCGACCTGGTTTCCCGACTTATCCTTACCAATTACATTCAGTGTGTAGGTCGAACCATACTGTAGGCCGTTCGACGGGTTCAGTACGGTGGTTTGTCCGTTCCACGATGGCGCCACCTCGAGACCATTTAACAATATCTCAACGCTCCCGACGTCCATGGGCTCAGAGAAAGTTATGGTGATCAGAGCGTCTGTTCCAACCGCGTTGCCAGTGGGAGAATAGTTGACCACTGACGGAGCTATTGTGTCCACTATCAGGGAAATGGTGGCTTCCTGGAAGTGTCCAGCCTCATCGAGCACCCTGATGGTCACGACATGACTACCTTCCCCCTGGAGCTGAGCTGTGATAGTGTGCTCAGCACCCACATTCAGCCAGAGGCCTTCATCGATTGATACGAAGCAGCATTGCAGAGCGGTCTGATTGTCCCCAGCATCCCACCCGATCTGTACAGTGGTGAGATTGATGCTCGATCCCGAGGCGGGGGACGTGATTTGGATCCAGGGAAGCTCCGTGTCCATGATGAAGGACGTGTTGACAATCAGGCAATTGCCCGCCAGGTCCTCCACCTTCGCGTTGATGAGATGCTCCCCGTCCAGGATGGTGGTGATGAAGTCGCTGTTCCCCGTGAAGTCGATCCAGAGCCCATAATCGATGGAGAAGGCAATGGAGCTTACCCCACTTGTCAGATCAGAAGCCGTCCAGTATATGGCGACCTCGCTCTGATTCTGAATCGAACCTTCCAATGGCCATTGGATCTCTAAGGACGGCGATATGGTATCCACCCTAAAGGAGACGCTCCTGACGACCCCGTTGCCAGCCTGGTCAAATGCCTTGACCGCAACCGTATGATCTCCATCATCCAGATCAACGATGTTATACAGGGCCGTTGATCCAATGCTCATCCAGGAACCTCCATCGATCGAAATATAGTAACTGATGGGGTCGGAGAGGTTATCCGAGGCATGCCAGGTTATGCAGACTTTGGAGGAATTGAACAGTTGGAGTTCTTCGGGCGTATCTATGAACAGGATTGGGGGTGTGATGTCAATGTATACCGAAACGCTATCAACGGCTGTGTTGCCAGCTGCATCACTGACCCTGAGCTCGAGGATGTGCTCCCCCTCTCCATCCAGATCGATCTCCAATGACTCGACCGCTCCGATTGACTTCCATTCCGAGCCATCGATCCTGATCTCTGGTGTGGAATCGTCTGCATCTTCCAAGAACCAGCGTACCTCAATATTCGAGTGGTTTGTCAAGAGACCATCAACGGGATCCAGAATCTCCAATTCGGGAGGTATGGTATCGACAGTGACTGATATAGAGTCGGAGGAACTGTGACCAACTAGATCGAAAACGACCACCTCGAAGATGTGCTCTCCATCCTGCAATGGCCCAATGATTGTGGATGTGGCGGTGGTCACTTGCCAGGACCCCTCATCGATCCTGAACTGGAAGTGATCGACTCCAGAAATGGTATCGCTTCCTGACCACTGTACCAGCAAGGTCGTATCTCTTGATGTTCCAGAGGATGGTGATGTGATCTCCACTGATGGCGATGAAACATCCACCGTGATGGTGATGGATGATGAGGCTTTACCACCTATCCCATCCACTATCATCACCAGGATTTCATGGATTCCTTCGGAAAGACTTGTTATCTGGTATGTGTCGTTCAGACCGACGTTGACCCAAACGCCATCATCGACTTTTATCTCGTAATGATCGATACCATAGGCGGTTTCTACCCCTGACCAAGCAATCTCGATATCTGGATTAGAGACCATTTCCCCATCTGCTGGGCGCAGGATGTCCACTCCAAGTGGCATGGTTTCGATGGTGAAGTTGACCGTCGCGCTCCCTGTGTTGCCGGCCTCATCGACCACCCACATGGTTATCATGTGGTTGCCAGGGGAGACCGATGCGAAGGTATGACTTTCACCAGCAGAAATCCAACCACCACCATCTAGATTGATCAAGGCGGAGGATAATCCCGATCCCACTTCCTGGACATACCAATGCACCGTCACAAATGAAGAGGTGATATCCTCCCCTTCTAGAGGCGATGTGATGAAGACTGCTGGTGCCAACGTGTCTACCTCGAAATGCACTGTGTCAATGGCTGAGTTCCCCTCCCCATCGAAAACGCGTACCTCTAGTGTATGCCAATCGGTCTCAAGGAAGTGCAGGTTGCACATCGTCTGGACCCCCATATCGCTCCAGTAGCCGTAGTCCAGCCTCAACTCAAAATGGTCTAGGCCGAATGGTGAACCGCTGAATGTCCACGTTGCGGTCGTGGAATCGACCGCGAGCAGCTCTCCATCACACGGTGATATGATCTCGATCTCGAGGATACCTGTCCAAATGGAGAATTCAACGGAATCGATCGCCTGATTTCCAGCCCGATCGACCGCCATTATGTCGACAGTATGATAGCCGTCATTCAGAGACCAGATCGTTATTGAAGTGGCATTGCCGATACCGTTCCAGCTTCCATAATTCAACCTCATCCAGTAGCTGGAAACGCCTGACGTCACATCCCCGGCCTGCCATTCTATGATAACGGTTGATGAGTCCAACATCTGCCCGTTTAATGGGTAGACTATCTCGATCGAGGGATCAACGGTGTCCACAATGAACGAGAAGGATTCCTCTGCCTGGTTCATGGCAAGGTCATAAGCTCTGATTATGAGATCATGAGTTCCCTCATCCAGGGAACTCAACTGGTATTGAAGACTGATTCCAGAATAGACTATTTGACCATCAATCTCAAGCTCAAATCCAGATATCCCCAGTCCCGGATCAGAACCTTGCCATTCCACGAGAACGGAGGACGAGTCAAGAATCTCCTGGTTAGGATCGATCAGAGTGACGGATGGGCAAAGCGTATCGATGCTGAATTCCACCGAATCAGTAGCGATGTGACCTGCTCCATCGACCGCCCTAACCATAATTGAATGAGAACCTTCACCGAGTTCAAGCTGCACAGATGTGGAGAGACCACGGGATGTCCATAAGCCGTCGTCAACCTTCAGCTCGTAATGGTCGATACCGGATCCACCATCAACCCCGACCCATAATACCATGACCTGAGTGTGGTTGAATATCGAACCATTGGATGGGGAGGAAATCTCTACCGACGGCAGAGAGGAATCGACATTGAAACTCACGGAGTCCTGAGCCGAGTTGCCTGCCAGATCAAAGGATCTGACATAGAAGGTGTGTGATCCATCACCAAGACTCAGGATAGTTGAGGTTCCCAAATTCATATTGGTCCATACTCCTCCATCGACTCTGAGTTCGATGTGGTCTACACCACCAGCGTCGGTAACGGACCATGATGCCTCCACATTCGTCTGCGTGATCAGCTCAGCATCCTGAGGGGCGACAATGCTGACGGATGGTGCGATCGTGTCGACGGTGAATGACGCCGATTTCAGGGCAACATTTCCAGCCGAATCGTAGGCCCTGACACTCACGACGTGATCTCCCTGGGAAACACTGGTGAATTGATGAGAAGTTTGAGTATCCACATTGAGCCAGAAACCTTGGTCCATTCTGACCTCGAAATGATCGATTCCGCTACCGCTGTCCGATCCCGTCCAGCTGACATCGATTGTCGTTGAGCTAGAGATTGTTCCATCCGAAGGGACTAGGATCTCCAGGTCAGGACCAATAGAGTCCACGGTGAAGTTGACCTCGTCGGTCTCGTAGTTACCTGCCATGTCGTAGGCCCTTACCTCTATGTTGTGGGAGCCCTGACCAAGCCCGGTGAAGGAACGGTATGTTTGGGTACCCACATCGATCCAAGCCCCCTGGTCCAGGCGGACCGTGTAATGATCGATGCCGCTAATCGAGTCAGAACCGGTCCAACTCACGGTGAGAGAGGAAGAACTAATTAGTCCGTCCTCCGAGGGAGAAAAGATATCGACCACAGGATTGTTGCTGTCCACGCAGAAAGAGACGCTATCGGAGGCGGAGTTCCCAGAGCCGTCAAATGCCCTCACCTGCACGCTATGTGACCCCTGAGTGAGGTTTGTGAAGGTATGTGTGGTCGCTGTATCCACGTTGGTCCATGAAGAAGAGTCCAACTTGACCTCGTAGCGATCGATTCCAGATTCCTGGTCCGACCCGGTCCAGGAGACCGTGGTCTGGGTAAGGGATGTGAACTCCCCATCCTGAGGTTCATATATTGATACTGATGGGGGGGTAGTGTCCCCGCTACTTTCTATCGTGTTGGTCACATAACCGGGATTATTCTTGGGTACGTCAGGGGACTCGGAGGAAAGCAAACTGGGAGACCCTGGTGAGTACCCTCCCTCGTATACCTCCACGAGGAAAGAGGAGAGCGTTCCAGCGATGTCTGATGAGGACATCTCGAGGTAGAAATCATGATTTCCAGAACTGTACTGGGACTGGAACTCCGTGATATCGAGGCACATGAATCCTGGGTAGACATGATTGTAAGATGCGGAATTCTTGCTGTAGTATGGCACTTTCGTGGAAGCTGGAGAAGCGTAAGATCCTATCCCCGCCTCGAAGTCCGCCTCCCTACTAGGTGAGGAACTGAACTCCCAGCTTGCGACTAAGGAGGGGACGTAATTAGGTCTGTCCTCAATATAGCGGAGCGATAGTTTGCTCCCCATCTCTCTAAAGGCATCGTAGGTAAGCCAGTAGTAACCATCGTCTGCGAAGTTAGTGCCCCAGGAATTCACCACTTTGAAGGCTCCGATTTCTCCGTCGTCGGTGACCGAGTCATCATAGCCGACGAAGGTCTGAGCGTGGTTGATGGTGGTGGAATCGTATTCGAAGGATGACATGATGTAGTTGCCATCGGAGAATGAGGGATCGTACTCGTATGCGTCTATCGCGAAGACCACAGGCGTACCTGAGTAGATTAGATCCTTCACGTACTGGACGGTGCTGTCACCGTCGTATGAGATGTAGTATGAGTCGACAGATCGATGAAGTGGCGCTTCACGCCAGGCCGCCTCTGCACCCCAACTGATTGGGTCTTGATCGTTGTAGGGCATGGTGGCCATAGAGGTCGCGCCCCAGTCCCGAATGATCCTTGCATTGCCAGTAAGGGATGATCCAGAATCAGAACCACCGTTCACCTTATTGTATGTCCAGGCAGGGGACATGAGATGAGCATCATTTCCGGTGGAAGCGTCGGTCCAGCCATTGTCCTTGGCTTCAAGATAGCCGTACGCGTAGTAG